>CAMZJD010000012.1 GCA_947307445.1 uncultured Candidatus Saccharibacteria bacterium
GCCATCAATTGAATTGCGGTGTAGCCATCTTTCACTATGCGCGGGATGATATAATCGGCAAACTCGCGGTAGGTGCCAATGCGGCCCTCTTCCTGCGCCATACCTACGTGCGCCTCATAAATCAATAATTGCTCAGACTTCTTAGGTTTAAAATCCTTATCCGTCCAGCGGAAAGGTTTCTCTGGCGCCCAAATTTCACCTACGAAACCGCGGGTGGTCTTATCTTGTACAACCCTGGTCATATATAGTGGAATCCGGTCAAAACTGCGGCCATTGCGCGTAACTTGCACTTTGACTTTTTGACCATGCTGCAGGGCATCGTGGCCCTCCAGCTTAATCTCCCACACGCCGTTATCTAGGCGCGTCATCGGATGCGAGCCGCGATTCCAGTTATTGAAATCGCCAATCAAATGCATCGCATCGGCGCCTGGCGCCCATTCTCGGTAAACCCAACCATAATTCGTGCGCGCAAAACCGAAGAACATGTAACCATTCGCAAAGCTAGATAAATCAGTTTTGTAATCAAGCAACGCAAACCGCGTCTCGTTGAAATGCCACATGCGGAGCGCAATATCGTCCGCATATTTTTCTAACCAAGGATCTAACTCTGTGATCTTATAACGCATAAACACCCTAATTAATTCATCGTAGGTCGCAAAGGGAAATACAGAAAATGGCGGAAGGAGTGAGATTCGAACTCACGGTGGTTATTCGCCACGCCGGTTTTCAAGACCGGTGCCTTAAACCGCTCGGCCATCCTTCCACTAGGGAAAATTATACCATAGAATGCTACAATATCTTTAGTTATGAAGGTGAAAATCATTAAATTTTACGACGACGCAATCATCCCAGCCTACCAAACTAAAGGTGCGGCCGGTTTTGATTTTTGCGCGCACATTTCCGAGCCAATTACATTGAAGCCGGGCGAGATTCAATCATTTGGCACCGGCGTAGGCGTCGAGTTGCCAGAGGGCTACGAACTCCAGATTCGCAGTCGCAGTGGCCTCGCTTACAAACATCGCGTTTCGCTTTTGAATGGTATCGGCACGATTGATTCAGATTATCGTGGCGAAATGAATGTTTTGCTCAAAAATTACGGCGAAGAAGATTTCGTGGTCGAACCAGGCATGCGCATTGCGCAGGGCATTGTGGCACGCTACGAACATGTTGATTTTGAAGAAGTCTCCGAGCTCTCTGAAACGGACCGCTCTAGTGGTGGTTTCGGTTCTACGGGATTAAAATAAAACTATGGATAGCGACGTGAAATCCCCAGAAAGAGAGAACTCTCTTAATTATTGGGATAAAACTTGGGATGGTAGTCAACGAGACTTAAGCAGAAATAATATTAAAACTGACGACTGGTTGGTTGATTTCAATCAGATTATTTCGTCTTGTGATACACCAATTTTAGACCTAGGTTGTGGTAGCGGTAATGATACCTTGTATTTAATCCAAAAAGGCAAGCGAGTAATTTCTTGCGACCAATCCGCCAATGCCATTGAAAATATTAGAAAAAATTTTCCAGAGATATATGATGCGAAATGCTTCGACATGCTTGATGGCCTACCATTCGAGGATAATTCATTCCAAGTCGTCATTGCTGACCTTTGTCTGCATTATTTCAGGGAAAAAGATTTATTCGCGTTACTAGATGAAATTCGCCGCATTTTGACCGATAAAGGCTATCTAATATTCAGAGTAAATTCTATCAACGACAAATACCATGGTGCTGGCGAGGGGGCAGAAATAGAGCATCATCTATATGAGACTAAAGACAAACGATTTAAACGATTCTTTGACGAAGCGGATATTCAATATTTCTTTAAAGACTTCGATATAAAGTATCTCAACGAGGAAACGACGGGACGTTACGAGCGCGAAAAAATACTCTACCGATGTCTCGCTAAAAAGAAATAATCAATTACTCTGCGTTTGTATGGACTGCGACCACGTCGTCGAGGTCGTCAATTGCATCCAAAATCTTTTCAACTTTTGGTGCAGTTTCTTCGTCAATCGGCACGGTGTTGTTTGGCACGTATTGTAATTCAGCTGAATCGATTTCAATACCGCCATCAATCAGGGCAGCGCGCACTTTCATTAAATCGCTCGATGCGGTGTAGATGGTGGTGCCATCTTCTTCGTCAACGATATCGTCGGCACCCGCATCAAGCGCAGCCATCATTAGGTCATCGCCTTTAGCTTTCGTAAAAATCACACCTTTACGGGTGAATTGGAACATCACCGAGCCCGGATCGGCCATGCGACCGCCGTTCTTTTCTAGCGTGTGGCGCACTTCTGGCATCGTGCGGTTCTTGTTATCAGTCGCAACTTCAATAATGATGCCTACGCCGCCTGGGCCATAAGCTTCATAAGTTTCCTCAATTAAGGCTGCCGCGCTCTTATCGGCCACACGCGCAATCGCGCGCTCGATGTTGGCTTTTGGCATGTTCGCGAGGCGTGCCTTCTCAAGTACCATTGCAAGGGAAGGGTTCATCGCTGGGTCGGTACCACCACGCGCCGCAATGGCGATCTGGTTTCCGATTTTTGTAAACAACGCACCACGCTTGGCGTCAACGACGGCCTTTTGGCGCTTGGTGGTTGCCCATTTGCTGTGTCCGCTCATGTCTACCTTTCCTTGTAATTTAATTATTTTATTATATTGTATCAGTTTTCGCCTCTTTTGGCTATCCCTTATCGCAAAACATTGAAATTATGCTTTTAAGATGTTTGCATTGATAGTATTTTAAAAATCCTATTAATCTAATTTAAGGAGAAAATTATCGCATGTTATGCGTTAAAAAACTTAAATTCACGCCAAAAGAGCTACAGCAGCTAGACGAAGATTTTGACGGCTATCTTTGGCTAGCCATTGACACTAATCGCAGCGTTATTTCTGCGGGTGACGAATATATGGCAGACCTGCGTGATATTTTATTAGCTCATCGCAGCCATACCGAAGATATTGTGACCGCCGGACTAGACTTAAAAACTGGCGAACTTTATATTCCGTATGGTATTAACCGGCTCAATCCAGTCATCCGACATAATGGTCTCTCAGATCAAATTCGCGAGAATGTTGAAGATAAAATTCGTTATTTCTTTGGCGACATGCCGGCCTATAAAACGCCCAACAAGCTTGCATTTAACTAGTTTTTCATCAGTCAATCAGATATAATAAAGATATAACAAGGAGGTTCTCGTGGCTAAGAAAAGTCAGGAAGCGGTGGATCCAACAGATAAAACCAAAAAAACCCAAGATGATAGCAAAAAACAAGCGCTCAATTTAGCGCTTTCGCAAATTACTAAGCAATTCGGCGATGGTTCAATTATGAAACTTGGCGAGCAGTCCAAGATTGATGTTGAGCTTTTCTCGTCTGGCTCATTAGCGCTCGATCTAGCGCTCGGCGGCGGCTATCCTAAAGGCCGCATCATTGAAATTTACGGTCCAGAGTCCTCTGGTAAAACTACCTTAGCCCTACATGCCATTTCTGAAATTCAAAAGCAGGGCGGGCAAGCGGCGTTTATTGATGCCGAGCACGCGCTCGACCCAGCCTATGCGCGCAAAATTGGTGTCGATACCGCCAATCTGTTGATTTCTCAGCCAGATAACGGTGAACAAGCCCTTGAAATTTGCGAGACGCTCGTGCGCTCCGGCGCGGTCGATCTTATCGTGGTCGACTCAGTTGCTGCGCTTGTACCGCAAGCCGAAATTGATGGCGATATGGGCGATGCCCAGATGGGCTTACAGGCTCGTTTGATGTCGCAAGCCATGCGCAAACTTACCGGCGTAATTAGTAAGACTAAAGCTACCGTCATCTTTATCAACCAAATCCGTATGAAGATTGGCGTGATGTTTGGCAACCCAGAAACCACGACCGGTGGTAATGCACTCAAATTTTACGCTTCGGTTCGCGTTGATATTCGCCGTATCGGCCAGATCAAAGACGGCGAAAATATTTCCGGTAACCGCACCAAGATTAAGGTAGTTAAGAATAAGATTGCCGCCCCATTCCGCACGGCCGAATTTGACATTATGTACAACGAAGGTATATCTAAAACTGGCGATGTGCTCGATCTTGGCGTACAATACGGCATCATTGAGAAATCCGGTGCCTTCTTTAAGTACAACGGCGAGACCATTGGCCAGGGGCGTGAAGCAGTGAAGCGCCTCTTCAAAGAAAAACCAGAATTAATGAACGAAATTGAAGCTAAAGTCCGCGAAGCTGCTAAAACCGACGAAGATTAATGCTCGAAACGATTACGCTATTTGATGATGTGTCTGCGCCCAAAGCGGCGCAGGCTCAGCGCATCACTGATATTAAACAAGCCATACGTGACCAAAATCGCGTCAACCTTTATGTGAATGATAAGTTTTTTTGTTCGCTTGATGTCGCTCAGGTTGTCGAATTTAAAATTAAGGTCGGTAAAGAACTTAGCGATGAGGAATGCGACGAACTAAAACGCGCTTCGGAATTTGGTAAATTTTATCAACGCGCGCTTGAATTTACTTTAATGCGACCGCGTTCGCAAAAAGAAATACGCGATTATCTTAATCGTAAAACGCTTAGTCGCAAGGTACGTGTCAAAAACCGCAAGACTGGTGAGTATCAAACTAAAGAAAAGCATGGCTATGATAAATCGCTAATGCCATTAGTTTTGCAGCGGCTAGACGAACGTGGCTATATCGACGATCGCCATTTTGCCAAACTCTGGGTTGAGAATCGCAATACACAAAAGGGTACTAGCATTAAAAAACTGCGCGTCGAATTATTGCAAAAAGGCATAAGTCAGCAAATTATTGACGAAGTTTTAGAAACTGGCACCCGTAATGATGCGGACGAGCTGCAAAAAATTATTGCGCGCAAAGCTAATCGCTATCCAGACCAACAAAAATTTATCCAATATTTAGTACGTCAAGGCTTTAATTATTCGGATGTTGTCGATGCGTTATCTTCGCTTGATGGATCGTAAGCCGGTTTACGGAATGGGTTGACAAAATCGGGTTGGAATTCTGGCTCAGCTTGCTGGGTCTTTTTCTCGACCTTTACCTGTTCCTTATCGTGTTTAATAGTAATTTTATAATCGTCAATTTCTATAATCTGCGAGCGATTAATCGTGAGCTGCGGATCGTTTAATGAAGAGAACATCGGACGCTGAACGATTAGCTGGAAAATCGAAAAACTCTGCGAGTCAAATGTATAATCGACAATCTTGCCTAACTTTTTACCACCTTGAGTCACGACTTTCAAGCCAATCAGATTAAAATTCAAGTTCATTACTTGATCGAGGCGAATAATATCTTCGCGGTTTACTAAGCGGTCAATAGAATCTATAATCATGCCGTTTTGGCTGATTTCGCGTACGTCATCAGTAATAAGGATATTACCGTTTTCTGGATCGCGCATAAGTGGACCATCGAGAGTGTAGGCAATAATGCGTAAATCTTCTGGATCGACAATCGCATCACGCGTTACGGCAATCTCACCCCCAACATGTAGGCTCAAGATTGGACAATTTAGCATTTTTGAGCCAATCACTAGCATTTTTCTTTCCACTCCTATTACTAGTATAATTATACCACATGAAGAAAATCCTCGCGGTCTCTGGCGGCATTGATTCCGTCGTAATGCTGCATCAGATGCGCTCCGACCCAGACGTCGTAGTGGCGCATTTTGACCATGGCATTCGGTCAAACTCTGCCGAAGATTGTGCTTTTGTTGAAGGTCTAGCCAAGCAATATAAGCTACCATTTTACAGTGAACGCGCCGAACTTGGTGCTGAGTGTTCCGAAGAACATGCTCGTGCTGCACGTTATGCTTTTTTGCGCCGCCTTGCCGATGAGTTGCATGGCCAAATCTATACTGCGCACCATCGCGATGACATCGTTGAAACTATGGCAATTAATATTTTGCGCGGTACAGGCTGGCGGGGCATAGCACCTTTTTGGGATGGTGGCATCCAACACCCACTAATTGAACTTTCGAAGCCTGACATTTATCGTTATGCTACTAAATATCAGCTTCATTTTCGCCAAGATCAAACTAATACGGAAGATGACTATTTGCGCAATCGTGTTCGCAACGCACTTTCGCGTCAGCAGCGTAATGATCTTTATGAAATATATCAACGCCAGCTACCACTCCGCCGAGAAATCGAACAAATCCTGACGCAAATTACCAAAGCTAATCAGTACTCCAAAGAGCTTGTCGTAGAAAATGGCCAAGAAATTTTGCGTCAGATTTTACGCAACCACGAAATATACTTAACGCGTCCTCAGCTCAACCGTGCGCTCGATGCGCTCAAAACTTATGCGCCAGGGAAGCGGTTTTCGTTGGATAAAAATCATTATTTAAACATCAAACGTTATTACTTTCAAATCGAAACTGCCACCTCTGTTGAAATTGCCTGATTTCATCTATTATGCTAAAATTAAAGTGCATGAAATTTCGTAAAACGAAAGAAAATCTTCCGTTCTTGATTTTGTCCTTAGCTATTGTTTGCTTAATTTTTGGTATTGTTATTAAACAAGCTGGGCTTTTCGCTGTAGCTACTTCCGTAAATGGCGAAGCGGTTTTTGATCAATCTAATCACCACATTACAATCTATGATGGCGACAATCAAATTACTGTCCGCAGTGACGCGGCCACTGTCCATGAGGCGCTTATTCGTGCCGATGTAGAACTCGGCGAAAACGATACCGTCGAACCAGCGCTTGATGAGCAGATTGTTGAGGATAATTTTAATATTAATATTTATCGTGCACGCCAAGTCATGGTGTTAGATGGATACAGTCTAAAATATGTAAATACCGCGGCCACAGATCCAGTCAAGGTCGCTATTGATGCAGGCGTGGAACTTCTTGATGCTGACGTAGTCAAAGTTGAGCCATACAATAATTTACTAGAGAGCGGCATGACGGCCGTTTATAAAGTTCATCGCGCCAAAAATATCCGTATAAATTTCTTTGGTAAACAAATATCCATGCGTACACAGGCCAAAACTATTGCTGATTTCTTGGCTGAGCGCGAAATTGATACAAACCCTGATGTAAACTGGGTTTCCCTAGCACTCAATACGAAAATAACCGATGAAATGTCCTTCAATATCTTCTATCAAGGCAAGCAAACGGTCGTCGTAGACGAAGCGATCCATTTCTCCGAGAAATCTACTTATGACTTCTCGCTTGATTATGGCAAACGCGAAATCATTAAACCTGGCCAAGACGGCGCCCGTACGGTCACTTATGAAATTGAAATGAAAGATGGCAAAGAATTGTCGCGCAAGGTTATTTCCAGCATTATTACTAAACAGCCAGTTACTCAGGAAATAAAACTTGGCATGAAACTTGATTTGCCAGCCGGTACGCACGAAGATTGGATGGCAACTGTTGGTATCGCGCCAAGTGATTATGGCTACGTCAATTACATCATCACGCGTGAATCGCATTGGAACCCACTTTCTCAAAATACGCATAGTGGCGCTTATGGCCTCTGCCAAGCTCTTCCGGGAAAAAAGATGGAAAGCGCCGGTTCTGACTGGCAGACTAATCCAATTACTCAGCTCAGTTGGTGCAATGGTTACGCCGTTGGGCGCTATGGCAGCTGGGCTAAAGCCTACGAATTCTGGGTAAAAAATCATTGGTGGTAATCTATGGCGTTGCAGAATAAAAAATCTTTAGGGCAAAATTGGCTCACCAATCGCGATATTCTAATTGATATTGCCGACACGGCAAGTGCTGACGGCGTTTCGGAAGTGTTAGAAATCGGTCCTGGACTTGGCACGCTCACTTCGGCCTTATTTAAGTTTTTCGATAAAGTCACTGCTATAGAAATTGATGAGAAACTTGCTGCGAACTTGCCCAAATCTTTTCCTGGCAAAAACTTAACAGTGATCAATAAGGACGTATTGAATGTAGATTTATCTACCATTGACTTACCAGAAAAATATGTTGTAGCTGGAAACATCCCGTACTACATTACTTCGCCCATTATTCAAAAATTCATTCAAGCTGAGCATCGTCCTATCAAAATTGTGCTATTAATGCAAAAAGAAGTTGCCGAGCGCCTCGCGGCAGAACCAGGGGATTACTCAATTCTTGGCCTTTCAACGCAAATCTATGCTAAAGTCACGCTTGGACAAGTTGTAAAGCGCGAATTCTTTACGCCGCCACCAAAAGTTGATAGCCAAGTTGTTGTTTTAGAACCACGCGAAACCCCGCTTGCTAGCGAATCAACCATTGCACTCATTAAACTGGGTTTTATCGCCCCTCGTAAAAAGCTGATTAGTAATTTGACGGTTGGCTTACGTTTGCCGAAGAGTGAATTGCAAGATTATTTTGCTAAATTACAGTTGTCTGAGAATGTCCGACCAGCGGATTTATCAATTGCCGAATGGTCCGCACTTGAAAAACTTGTACATAAGCATTAAAATAAGCTTAAGCTTATATCGATATAAAACAAGGGAGAATTTTTTAAATGGACGACGCTAATGCGCAACCAACCGGCAAGCCAGAATTAGACATGGACGCAATTAACGCGGCCGTAAATGCTTCTGCTGGCAATGATCCTAATCTTCAAAATAGTTTTGATGTTAATGACATCAGCCTAGACAATACTCCAACTTCTGCTGCCGAGCTGCAACAACAAATGGAGAAAAACCCAGAAATGAGCCTCGCTGGCACCGAAATAAATACCGAAAAGAGTACCGAAGAGGCCGTCCAAGGCCCAGCCGTTAAATTATCAGCCGATGTAGCTACTACTACGCCACAAGATCCATCAATTATTGCCGATGCTCCTGCTGATGCGCCGACCGTTCCGTCGTCTGACCCAATTGACAATCCAGTTTCCAAGCCAGAACCATCTGCCACGGAGGCATCTTTCGTAGGTGGTGATTTATCTAATGACGATGATGCGCCAGCTCCAGATTCTGCAGCCGAAGAAGCTAAAGAAGCTAAAACTGACATTGCCTACAATGACCCGATTGACAATCCAGTTTCCAAGCCTGAGGCCTCCGAACCTACCGAGCCAGCCGATGATGCGGCTGCCCCAGAAGAAGCTCCAGAAGCTGCCGAGGCGCCAAAAGAGGATGAAGCTCCGGCTGATGACAAGAAGGACAAGAAGGCGAAAGATGATAAAAAAGGCAAAGATGAGCCAGCACCATTTACACCTTCAAACGGTGTCCTACCAAAAGAGAAAAAGAATCCATTTAAAGAAGGCGGCTTCTTCCGCAGCAATGCTTTCATTGTCACCGCCGTTGTAGTTGGTTTTATTATTATTATCGGCCTTGTTATTGCGTTGGCCCTATTCTTGTAATTCGCTTTTATCTGTTAAAGATGTTAGAATATGATTCATGAAAGAATCATATATCACTACAGCTATCCCATATGTCAACGGTAATCCGCACCTCGGACATGTGATGGACTATCTTCTTGCGGACACGCTGTGTCGCTATATGATGTCGAAGGGCGTCAAAGTTCGCTTCCAGGCCGGCACTGATGAACACGGCAATAAAATCTATAAGAAATCCATTGAGGCCGGTATTCCCGTGCAAGATTTTGTTGACCAAAACGCCACTCGCTTTCAAGAATTTATTCACTCGCTCGGCGTTGAATATACGGATTTTATTCGTACTACTAATCCAGATCATGAACGCCGTTGCCAGGCAATCTGGAAACAGCTCGGCGACCATATTTATAAAGATAAATATGAAGGTTGGTATTGTGAGGGTTGCGAGGGCTTCGTGACTGACACTGAGTATGCCGATAATGATGGCGTTTGCCCAGACCACAAAAAGCCATACACCAAGCTCAGTGAAGAGAACTATTATCTTCGGATTTCTGATTTTAAGGGTGAAATTCGCGCCAAAATTGAATCTGACGAGATGAAAATCACTCCCGCTTTCCGCAAGAAAGAATTCCTCAATCTACTCAAGAATATGCCAGATGTTTCGATATCGCGGCCAAAGAGTCAAGTGTCTTGGGGCATTCCGGTACCGGGCGATGAAGAACAAGTCATGTACGTCTGGATTGATGCGCTCGCTAATTACATCACTGTGCTCGGCTATCCAGATAATGATATATCAGATTATTGGCCAGCCGATACTCAGATTGTTGGTAAAGATATTTTGCGTTTTCATGCTGGTATCTGGCCGGCGATTCTGCTTGGTCTTGGCTTGCCATTACCTAAAAATCTGCTTGCGCACGGCTTTATTACCGTCAATGGCGAAAAGATGTCCAAATCTATTGGTAATGTCGTAGATCCAATCGAAATCCTCGATAAGCATGGTCTTGTGCCACTCCGCTATTATTTCTTGCGTCACGCTTCTACTACAGACGACTCTGACTTTACTTGGGATAAATACGAAGCTGCGTACAATGAGCTTGCTAATGACTTGGGCAACCTAGTTCAGCGTCTTGCTACACTTTGCAAGAAGAACGGAATATCTGGCCGTTCTGTTATCCATCGTGAAGAACCGGAATTTGATGCCAAAATGGAAGCTTACGAATTCAATTTTGCGTTTGATTTGCTCTGGAAGCAGATTGGCGATCTCAATAAGCGTATTGATGCCGAAAAACCATGGGCATTAGCTAAGACGAATCCAGAGCAAGCCAAAGAAGTGCTCGCTAGTTTAGTCGATGAGCTGCTGACAATAAACGAGCGTTTAGCTATCTTTATCCCAACAACATCTAGGCAAATCGAAGACATCTTTACGGATACAAATATTACGCCGCCAAGTACGCCGCTATTCCCAAAGAATTAAAAAATAGCCCTACGGGGCTATTTTTATTTCATCCAGTATTGTTTTCCACTTAGAATATCGTACGTCAGCAACTCATAGTCGCGCATAACTTCGTTGTTATTTAGCTCACGATCTTGAATATAATTTTGCGTTAAGATTGGCTCCGCCGTGCATACTTCATCTACGAGATAATAAAGAGAAGATTTCTGCCAGCCTAAAATATTTAGCATTGTGTTTGCCATACAGTTTGGCGTGGTAGTTGGCAGGTTTTTGGTGGAGAATTTAGCATCATAATTTGCGTAAACGAAATATGGCACCAAACGCGACAAATCGCGTTCTTCTTTAATTTCGCTATCGGCCAATAAATCAAACAGGCCTGCTGCATGATCACCAAACCACAGCAAGACGACTTTTTTGTCGAGTTTGTCTAGGCCGTCAATCAACTCACCTAAATACTTGTCGGAGCTGTGCAGCATTTGGAAATATGACGGAATCTCCCATGCACGTGTTTCGCGGTTGATTGTTGGTTCAAATTCAACTTCAAACTCATTTTTCTCGTAAATATCACCCCAATACGGAGTATGGTTTTGCATCGTAATAAGCCCAACCACTTGTTTGTCCTTGCTGTCCTGTAAAGTCTTTAGCACTTGCTGGTAAGCGGAGCGATCGTTAATGTAATCAGATTTACCATCATGTTCCGTAAAATCCATCTCAAGTTCGGTTATAAAAGTATCAAAGCCCTCATTTTTTAGGGCAATGTTGCGTTTGTACATGCCGCCGTTGAAAGGATGAATTGCGACCGTGGAATAATCTCTCGCCCTTAGCTCTTGCACAAGTGAGGGAATCGGCCCAGTTTTTGGCAAAAGCCCAGTGTATGGCACAGAATCAATCCAATAATCAGTCATACTGGTAAAAGTTTCGAATTCAATGTTCGCCGTGCCGCCACCGTAATCAAGCGAATACATGTGCCCGCTAGGGTATTTTTGCATTATACGATGAAGATTCGGCACCACATCGCCAGAATAGCGATAATAATCGCGGAAATTAAGACCCTGGAAGGAAACGCCAGGATCGAAGAACGATTCGTTAAGAACTATTATGACACTCACGTCTTCTTCGGCGGGGTCTTTGCGCTTCGCGTTTTCCGTTTCAGCGATAGCATCGTACTCGGCTTTTAGCTCGGTGATTTTGCTCTCGCTGTATTTGTCTGGTTCGGAAATGCGCAATTTTTGTAAATTGTATAAGAAGCCAAGAATGAACCCATTATCGTTGTAATTACGGTTTTGGTTCCAAGCTGTAAAATGCGTGCCAAGGAAAGTGTCTTCATAGCGGCTACCATCATTGTGGCGTACGAAGTCAGTAGAAAAGAAGAAAAGCAACCCCGCCACCACCATGATTACAATTCGTGTGCCGAGTAGATTGCGCTTCGGCCAACTAGGACTCGGCGTAGAGTAACGGAGATGTAATTTTTTCGACAAGTACTTGTTGAAAGCAATCGTTAGAGCGGCAATTAGTAGAATAGCAATTACTAGCCGCACGATTGAGCCAACGTCTACGAATTTTGTCAAAGTTGCAGCTTGCTCGGTATGTTGGAAATCTTCTGGCAGTAGCGGAAAACTTCGGGAGTTGTATTTTTTAATGTGGATATAAGTGAGCAATGTCAAAAAGCCCCACATTACGCCCGAGGCTGTGGCAGGTTTGCCGAATAAACCCCAAAGCACGGCTAACATTAAGAACATCAGTAGTGCGTTAAAATAAAACGGCGCTGGACTACCGAAAATAAAGTCCCACATGCGTCCAAAATCGTTAATAAAATAGCGATATTCCAAAAAGGCCGTCAGGATAATAGCGCTTATAATCAAAAAGATAATTGAACTTAGCCAATATTTCTGACGCTCTGATAAATTAGGGAATTTCAGTTTAAATTTCGGCTTCTTCATTCTTTTATTATAGCATGACCTAACAGAGAATGAGATTATGCTTTGCCTGGTTTTGGTTGAATGATATGTTGAGTTACATGATTAAATATCGTGAGATTTGTCATAAGAAAATTCATATCTCGTTTTTGCCTTTGGGCCTCTGTGCGGGCTTTTTGGCGGGTGCGCTATTTGCCATACTCTTGGCTTGGCCGTTCTCATGATTGTGGTTGGTTGTCGTATTGGCCGGGATAGTGCTAGCGTCGGTTTTTCGCGGCTGGGGCAGAGTAATGTGCGCATTTTTAGCGGGAATTTTTTTGGGATTCTGGCGCGTTTCTTGGCAGAACCAAGGTTTTTCTATCGTGCAAGAGCGCATCGGCCAAAATATCATCTTGTCCGGAACGGTCGCCTCGCCGCCTGAAACTAAAGAAAAAGACCTCCGAATCGTCATCGAGGCCATATCCTTTAATTATAGCACAAGCATCTTAAAAAGTCAAGTCTATGTCATGCTACCGGCGGGAACAAAGGATGAAATTACTCGTTCTGATCGCGTTACGTTTGCGGGCGTTCTTGAAGCGGGCTTCGGTAACTATGCCGGTTTTCTTTATCGGCCTCAATTAATATCAGTACAGAAACCGCGTCCCCCAGATGTGGCATGGGAAATCCGCACTTGGTTTAGTGGACGGATTAAAAATATTCTTGGTTCTAAACAAGCTGGGCTTGCGCTAGGCTATCTTTTTGGTGATAAGACATTATTATCAAGTGAGCTAGATGAAGAAATAAAAATTGTCGGTCTCTCTCATTTAATTGTAACTTCAGGTTTTCATCTTGGTATCATCGTATCCTTGGCGCGTAAAATTTTTGGTAGACTTTCGCGCCAGCTTGCCATTGTTGGCTCAGTTGCTTTAATTTTGGCATTTACGGCTATTACGGGATTTAGTGCCAGTATGTCTCGCGCCGGCTTGGTAGCTTCCTTATCCTTGCTCGCTTGGCTGGTTGGACGCAAATTCCATCCTATGCGCCTCATCTTATATTCCGCTGCGATTACTATTATGCTGCGCCCAGAGTATTTAACTAATGTCGGCTTTCTGCTTTCGTTCGCCGCATACGCCGGGATTATTTTTGTGATGCCATTATTAGAAAAGTATTTTTATGGTTCAAGGCCTATGAGTAAAATTGCTGGTGCATTTTTCCCAACTATTGCGGCGCAGTTATTATGTTTGCCAATCAGTATTTTCTTTTTTGGCCGTATGCCAGTTGTAGGTTTACTTGCGGGTATTATTATCTCGCCATCTATTGCTCTTGTCATGGCGCTAACTATTTGCACAGCTATCATGCCTATCCTCGCCATTTTTACACGGGCGCTGATTGAGTTTCATCTTGGCGTAATTGACTTTTTTGCTAGTATCCCGTGGGGTTCGGCTGAACTTTCATCTGGACAGCCGCAGATTTTTCTTATCTATTTACCAATTTTGGTACTTTTAATTTATCTATTTTGGCGGACCGACCACCGTTATCGTCACTGGCTAAAACCGTAAAATATGGTAAAATATAAGTATGATAATTCACTCCGAGCAAGAGATGCTCGACTTTGGCCAGAAATACGGGCAGACGCATACAGCGCCTTTTGTTTTGGAGCTAATTGGCGATGTCGGCACCGGCAAAACTACATTTGTGCGCGGTTTAGCACGTGGCATCGGCGTCAAAGAAGCCGTAACTTCACCATCATTCACAATCTCAAAAGTCTACCAAGGTAAAGACGCAACTTTAGTGCATTATGATTTTTATCGTTTAACCGATCCCGGCATTATGCAGGAGGATTTAGCTGAATCAGTTGCCGATCCACAGACCATTACAATCGTAGAATGGGGACAAAGCATTCAAGATGTCTTGCCGACAAATCGTAAAATAATTACCATCAAATATCTCGACGAAAATACTAGGGAAATAATCGAAAAATGAAACTCTATCTTGATACTTCGGCACCCAAAACTATTCTTAAACTTGATGGCCAAACTTACGAATGGGATTCAGGTCGTAATTTAGCACGTGATTTACTCAAATACATCCACGACCGCCTGCAAGAGCAGGGTGCAGATTGGCAAGATTTATCTGAAATTACTTTTATGGCCGGACCGGGCAGCTTTACTGGATTACGCATCGGCGCGACTGTTGTAAATACGCTCGCGAGCGAACTAAAAATCCCACTTTATAATCATCGCGGCGAAAAAGTTGAACTCATCATGCCAGAATATGGCCGTGAGGCAAATATTTCTGCACCAAAGAAATAATCTCTGTGTTAAAATAATAGTAGGGGGATTTAAGATTATTATTAACTTTTGATAACTTTATATTCGCGCGTACGGTAGTTGTGCGCGCAACGTAAAAGAAGAGAGGGAGAGTATGGATTTTATTCCAGTTATTATTGCGCTAGTTGCTGGCGCAGGCGCTGGCGTGGGCGGTTTTTATGTCTACAACAAGCGCAACGAAAACGGTGGCAAAAACAAGGCTGACGAGCTTATCCGCAAGGCTAAACATGAAGCCTCTGAGATTGTTCTAAATGCCAAGAAAGAAGCTACCGACATTAACGACAAAGCTTTGCGTGAGGAAGCCGATCGCCGTAAAGAATGGAAGAAAACCGAAAATCGCCTTGCTGATCGTGAGAGCTTGCTCGATACAAAGCTTGATCAAATCGACAAAAAGTCTGAAAACTTGCGCAAGCAAGAAGGTGAAATCGAAGAACTTAAAGATGAAGTTCGCGCCATTCGCACCAAAGCGCAAGAAAAACTTGAAAAGATTGCTGGTCTTAGTAAAGCCGATGCCAAAGATAAACTTATGGCCATGACCGAGCGCGATATCAAGGACGACCTTAAAAATCTCGTCATTAAAGAGCAGAAAGCTTACAATGATCATATTGACGAAACTGCTGAGGCTATGTTGCTGACCGCCATGGAGCGCATGTCATCTGAAGTTACCGCCGACCGCACGATTACTTCGCTAAAACTCCCAGACGATGATATGAAAGGTCGCATTATCGGTAAAGAAGGTCGCAATATCCAAGCTCTTCAACATGCCACTGGTGTAGATGTACTCGTTGACGATACGCCAGGTATGGTGGTGCTTAGTAGCTTTGACCCAATTCGCCGCCAAGTTGCACGCTATGCTCTGGAACGCCTCATGAAAGATGGTCGCATTAACCCATCTAGCATCGAAGACGCTGTTGCCAAAGCTGAGCGCGAAATTGAAAAAGAAGTTGTCCGCGCTGGCGAAGATGCCGCTCGCGAAGTTGGTGTCATTGGTATTCCGTCCGAAATTCTACACTTACTAGGTGAACTTAAATTCCGCACCAGCTATGGCCAAAATGTGTTGCTACATTCAATCGAGATGGCACACATCGCCGGCATGATTGCCGAAGAAATCGGTGCCGACGTTAATACCACCAAGACCGCTACGCTTCTTCATGACATGGGCAAAGCTGTTACGCACAAGATTGAAGGAAAGCATGCCGAAATTGGTGCCGAGCTCGCTAAGAAATTTGGCATGAAAGATGAAGTTGTGCACGCTATTGCCGCTCATCACGAAGATGTTGAACCGACCACGCCTGAAGCATTAATCGTAAAGATTGTTGATGCTATTTCGGCCGCTCGCCCGGGCGCACGCAATATCTCTGCCGAGAATTTCGCTGAACGCATGAAGGCGCTTGAAAACGTTGCCACTAGTTTTCCAGGTATCGACAAGGCTTACGCCATTTCTGCCGGTCGTGAAATTCGCGTGATTGTTGAACCAAAGCAAATTGATGATCTCTCCGCACTCAAGCTTGCCCGTGATATCGCCGACAAGATTGAAGCCACTATGCAATATCCTGGCGTAATTAAGGTTAACGTGATTCGTGAGACTCGCGCTATTGAATACGCCAAGTAAAAATGAAGATTTTTAAAAAGCGCTTCAGTAAAAAAGCCAAAATCCAAATTGCCATCGGTGCGGCCGTGATTGTAGCACTGATTGCTGCTATCATCATTGACGTTTGCTTACATGGCCCACTCTACCATTTTGGCGAATTTCTAGCCGATCGCGAGCGCGTTAGTAGCACGATTTCTGCTGCTGGTGTTTGGGCGCCCGTGCTATATATACTTTTGCAAATAGCTCAGACCGTATTGGCGCCGATTCCTGGCGGCGTGGTCGGTATTGTTGGTGGCTTTCTCTTTGGTTGGTGGGGCGTCCTTTGGACTTTAATCGGTTCTACAATTGGCTATGCGATAGCATTATATCTTTCGCGCAAACTTGGTCGGCCATTTGTTGAAAAGGTCGTATCCAAAGAACTACTTAATAAATTTGATTACCTTGCCGATAATCGCGGTCCACTCGTATTTTTCTTGATTTTTCTAATACCGGGTTTGCCAGACGATATCGTTATGTATATTGCTGGTCTTTCAAAAATTTCTCTCCGCAAGCTACTCGCGATGGCTACTATTGGCCGCATTCCGGCTATGATTGGCACGAACATGATTGGTCACTCAGTCGGCAATGCCGATATCGTGAGCACGATAGCCATTACGACCATCTGCGTTTTAATTCTGGTAATTGTCGCCATGAAACGCGATGCCATCATGAAATGGCTTGATCCGCAAAATCCTAAAGCCGACCAAGATATTGACTTACCACACGAAAAAATAGATAAAGACTGAATTTCCTTATTTTGCTCATGTTGAAAATATGGTAAAATTTAAGCATGAGCGCTACGAACGCAAATCCTACTGGGAAGGTGGGGAATGAACGAGAGAATAATCAAGGAGTAGATTTTGACTCCTCGCACGTTGCCGATAAAGAAGAACTAGATTTTAAGTCTGGCGATATTGAAAGGAAGCAAGGAAAGGACTACTTTGTCAATATCGATCAGAAAGAAGTCCACCGCATAGAACAACGCAAGGCTCACAAAGAAGCCGTACGTGCTCGCAAGAAATTCTTGCGCGACAATAATGGCAAAATAAAGGTTTATTCTTTAATTTACATTGGCATTGTAATTCTCGCACTTGTTGGCGTTTTAGTGGCCGCAATTATGATCAAGAATCATCAAGATGAACAACGAGAAATTTTAGACGGTGGCTCCGCTAGGGAACAAGAATTAGCGGCAAGAGGCGAAGAAGCATTTACAAACTTCGAGGCTATCCGTAATAAATACTTAGCTGATGCCGAAAATGCTAGCGTAGAGACAGCTTACGAATCAGCTAAAAAATCTACCATCACCCTTCTCGACAAGACTGAAGATAATTACGCTAAAGTAAGCATCGTAGCCCAGTTCTGCACCCTCAGTACTAGCGAGGCGAATAAGCCAGAAGAAACTCTCAAATTCCTAGCCGATTATGAACAATATGCCACTGATGATGAGCATAAAATCATTATCTATTCTTCCTACGCTCAGGCCTATCGCAAACTTGGCGATACAGAAAAGTTGAATGATTATTTAGCAAAAATAGAACAATTAGCCCCTGCGGAGGAATAGTATGAGAAGGTATAGTAGTAAAATTGTGCTGATTGCGGCAATCGTAGTAAGCTTCTTATTAGCGCTACTTGCATCTCCCATCGTAATGGCGGGTGGCTCCGAAGGTAGTGGTGGCCAAACCCACGCGGGTTGCGATGCAAGTTTTGGTTTGTGGACCAACCAATATAGCGCCTATAGCGCCTGCGAGTTCGCCGGCTATGGTTGGATGTACTTTGAATATGCAGATGGAGCCGATGTTGATATTGATTTTCAGCCATCCACTCGTAACGCTGGTGGTTCACTAACTATTCCTAAGGTCTGTTATGAGGCAGCTGGCGGCTTCTATCATTATGGATATTTTCAGGTTAAATATGTAGAATATGCCAACTTTAGTATTCACGGCTTGAGTAGCGTCGGTAACCCGCAATACGATAACGCTGGTTCTCCGATCAACCGTACTGGTAGCTCGAGTGGCCATAACGGTTCAGCTATTTTCTCGGCAGGAGTTGACCAAAAATTAATCGTTAATGGCACCGAAGCGGCTCATGCCGTAGGCCCAAAAAGTGACGAAGAAGCTTGGGCCGCCTACGAAGAGTGGCGCAAGGATCCAGCATCTCAAGGTTATGTCCAGACTTGGAATAATAATGGTGGCTCTTATTCTGGTTCCATCAATTATTTCTGCTATGGCCCAAAAATCGGCAGTTCTGGTCTAAAAGGCGAGGTTAAGGGCTATGTCGGCGGTATAAATATCCCTGATGGTGGTACTTATGAGGCCACCACCGACATCACGGTCGTAAACTACGTCGATAAAGTATCGCGTGAAGGCGATAATCTTGATGTTAAAGTTCACGTTTGCTATAAGGGCGATGATAATTATAATCATCAGTCTAAATATGACAACAAGTGCGCTACGCTCGATAAAAACGAATCGACTTCAAACTCAACTTCCGTGTCAGTCAATACGCCAGAAAATACAACCGTGACCATTTGCCACACCCTCACATATCCGCCAAAGTTCGATAGTGAAGGCAATACTTCCGGCGAAGAGACAGCGCAACATTGTATGGTTATCAAAAGAGGCAAAGACGACAATCCGGAGGAGCCAAAGAGCTGTGGCTCTATGGATGGTCTTAGCTATGATGAGTATGTCGGTCACTCTGAGGCCCAAATCATCTTTAAGATGAATGGTACGGAAACCAAACTTGGATACAAGGGCGTTGCTAGCCATACTTATTGGGCTAGACCTGGTGATAGGGTACAGTATCTATATAAGCTTTGTAGCTCCTCAGAATATTCTCGAACATATCCGTACGACCCGAATGACATAGATGGCCACGATTACCCAGCGCGCAACTTTACGACGGCGCATAATCCAGAGTTTAAGATTACTGCTTCTCCGAATAATAACTACTTGTTTGGTATGTCTCCAACATCTTTTAGCGGAGACTTAAATGCTAACCACTTTATATCATTTACCTCTCCGAATACCTCGAACTATTTCTGCAACATCTATAACGGCAATAGCGAAACCTCCGCAAAGCATTATCAAATACCTGCTGAGCGCGGCTATACATGTGGCGCCGCTAGCGTAGCGCAAACTTCAGATCTCGGTAAGACTTTCTATCAGCAATTACAATACAAGAAAATAGATACGAAAAAGTATACTATCCCATATACAACATATGAAATTGTCGGTGGCTATCGTAGTTACTGGGATTGTGGCTATACGGATAGCAATGGCAATTATCATTCGCGCACATGTAGTGAGTGGGTTGATATTTGGGGCTATGTGAACCATACCCATAATGGTGTTGAACCTGCTTCGGCATCAAGTCAAACTATAAAAGGTTCGGTTAGCGTACCGTACAATTACAAATTAATCCCATACACTAAACGTATCGGTCACACCGACGGCGTAGTCTTCCCAGGCTCCACATATACTACTGCCTCCTATGTTGCAACTATGACCCGCCAAAATAAGAAGGTTAATAAAAACTATGCTAC
>CAMZJD010000013.1 GCA_947307445.1 uncultured Candidatus Saccharibacteria bacterium
TTGGAGTCGGTTCCGGGGTTGGAGTTGGAGTTGGAGTTGGTTCCGGGGTTGGAGTTGGAGTTGGAGTTGGTTCCGGAGTTGGGGTTGGGGTTGGAGTTGGTTCCGGAGTTGGGGTTGGAGTCGGTTCCGGAGTTGGGGTTGGGGTTGGAGTTGGTTCCGGAGTTGGGGTTGGAGTCGGTTCCGGGGTTGGAGTTGGAGTTGGAGTTGGTTCCGGGGTTGGAGTTGGAGTTGGAGTTGGTTCCGGAGTTGGGGTTGGGGTTGGAGTTGGTTCCGGCTCCGGTGTTGGAGTTGGAGTTGGCTCCGGCTCCGGTGTTGGAGTCGATTCCTCAATACTCTTAATGCCTTCAACGCCATCAACAATCAAGTTGCCGCACTCTTCCAAGAAATACTGCGTATCAATCACGCTGCCGTCCTTATCAAGAACGTCCATTGCAATAATTGTTTTACCAGTAGTATCAATCGTGTCGTAAACACCTTCCGTCTTTTCGTAGGTAACTTGCTCGCCCGGATACGTTGCCGAACGCATAAATAACGCCTTATGATTACCATCCAACTGCGTCTCGCGGAAGCTAGAACTATTTATAGCCATACCAAGACGTTCTTGGATCTTGTCATATACATCGCCATCGCTTTCGGCCAATTTACAAAGTTCGTCATAAGACATATCGCCGAAGTCTACATCGCCCTTCAGATCATCAGACAATTCCATAAACATAGCCACAGCTGCTTCTGGCTGTTTACTGTAGGCTTCTTTCATCGCCTCACGGAAAGAATCAATGTCACCAGACTCAATATTCGTAAAGCGTTCTGGGCTCGTCACATCAAGTGGACCGCCCTTTTCGGGGTTATAGTTATTACCATCTTCATTAGCGAAATCGCCACGATAATCTACTTCGTAATGGCCAAGTTCCTGGTTCTCATATTGGTAACCACCCTCACCATTTTCATCGCCCGCTTCTGTGAGCGCACCTGAGCGAATTGCATCTTGAGCGCCTTCTGGCCATTCATTGCTATGTAAACCGCCCATCAATGCCGCCATTGCAGCCGCACCAAGTACGGCACCGCCAGCAATTTCCAAACCTCTTTTTAGTTTTGGATGACGACTAAAGAATGCCACTAAACCACGGCCACGTTTCTTATCCTTTTCGCTCTCTTTTTCTTTTTCTTTATCTTCAGTGGAAGCCTCAGTGCCTTCTTCAGTCGCAGCCGCTGCATCACCTTTGGTTTCTTCACTATCACCTTCACCGGCAGTTTCGTCGCTCGCCTTCTTTATAGCGTCTGCAATCGTGCCACCAGCTGCGACTGCGCCCGCTGCGGCCGCGACGGCCGCTGCAGTTGGATCTTTTTCTTTATCCCCTTCGCCATCAGTTGACTCTTTAGACTCACCCTCAGCAACTGCCGCTGCAGTTCCAGCTTCTTCTTCCTTTTTACGACTATACTTTAAGGCTTCCAAGAGCTTCCGAAGTTCAGTAGGATCTTCCCATTCTAAGGTATCCATGGCATTCTCGATATCAAAACCAGCCTCTTTGCCAACGCGAATAATTTCGGCACTGTAATATTTATCGATTTCCTTATTTAGTCTCTCACACTCTTCCTTGCGCTCTTTTTTCTCTGCGTCTATTTTCGCCTCTAAAGCGGCTTCTTCCTCGGCCTTTTCGGTTTCGTCCGAGAATACTTCCCATGCCGACTTTTTACCGGTTTTTTCGCCGTCGCGGATTGGGCCTTCGCCTGATTCTGCCATTTCTCTTGTTCCTTTGTTATTGTTTTTATTTTTGACCTATTTTGTTCCATTTTACCACTAGCTTTTTAGAAAAGTCAAGCCCCCACGCATCATATTTTTGCATTCAATACAAAAAATAGACCTAATCTGCGTCTGATTAGGTCTATTTTTATTTATTTTTTATCTTATAGGCATTCTCCTTTTATTCTTATGCCAATGGTTGAAAGATTTTTATTTAAACTGCTTGGCGTTTAAAGATACTTACAATCTTAGCGCCAAATGCTTTACGTTTCTTACTTTGTATAGCTTTTTCGAAACCGCGTTTTGCTTTCTCTAGTTCTAATCTATAATTATGTGCTCGTTCCGCAGCTTCTTTACTAACTTCTTTTTTGCTTTGATTTTCAAATGCTAGATCTTCAAAGCTAAAGTTTCCTGTTTCTACTACTTCTGCTTGTTGATCCCAGTTTTTTTCATCTTCCCCTTTACTCATTACTGGGATTTGATATTCACCGATTGACATTTTATTTTTATTTTCCTTTCTATTTTTCTATTTCTCTCCTTCCTGATACCCGTTTGGAATTTGATTTTCGTTTTTGTGTTGGTTTTTTCGTTCCAACTGTCTACATGCTATCACACTTATGCTTTTTTGTCAAGCATGATTATGCTTATTTTTATCAAAATAGTCAAATTTAACAGATGTAAAGTCGGCCTTGAAAAATCTCAAAATTATTTTTACTGCCCCATCAAAAAGTCCAGTTTTTATATCATAACTGGACTTTTTCTATATATTATTCAGCTTTTTCTAACGAAATCGTCACGTTCTTTCCATCAACTTTTACGATTTCATCGTACTTGTAGTTGCCTTTTGGATTAAATTCCACAGCTAACACCTCATTTTTTAATGTTTCAAGGTGTTTAGCTGGCACATCCACCGATACAGAAAGCTTGATTCGATCATCGACATTCAACTCAGCCTTCTTACGTGCGGCCTGAACAAACCGAATCAACTCGCGAACAAATCCTTCATCGCGTAGTTCTTTTGTTAGTTTTTTGTCGAGCACTAATTCTTTGCCGTGAACAACTTCCTTAACATTCACCTCTTCGGCAATGATTTTCTCATAGAAGTCATCCAGCTTCTCGCCTCCATAAGTTAGCTTAGCCAATGGTTGACGCACCTTAATCTGGCCATATTCGTCATCGCGCGCCATGCGCAAAGCTAAGCCATCTGTAATAATTGTGCGACAATCCGCCATTCGCGTTAAGACGGCTTCATCTACCTTGCCAGATTCTGGCCAATCCATTAAGTGCACACTCTCGCCACCCATCATATTCTGCCAGAGTTCTTCGGCTAAGAATGGTACGAATGGCGCCAGAATTAAAGCCGTATAGCTTAGCACAAAATGCAAAGTCGTGTAAGCCTCATTCTTATCAGCTGTCGATTCCGACTTCCAGAAACGACGACGACTGCGACGTACGAACCAGTTTGAAAGATCATCGATGAATGGTAGCACTCCAGCCAGCGCCGCCGGAATATTGTAGGCTTCCATATTCTCCGTAATCTCATTGCGCAACTGGTAGACGCGGCTTACAATCCACTTATCTAATTCGTTCTCGAGTTTCGCAGGAGCCTTCAAGGTTTTATCCTTATATTCCCAACCGTCCACTTCGGCATACATTGTAAAGAAATCGTAGACGTTCCAAATCATCGTCAGCTTGCGCGCCGTATCAGAAACATCCTTGTCGATCAGGGCAAAGTCTTCACCAGCTAGCACCGGGCTCGAAAGTAGCTGGAAGCGTAAGGCGTCCGCCGAATATTGGTCCATCAGCACATTCGGATCGGTATAGTTACCAAGCGATTTACTCATCTTACGACCATCATTACCCGCCAAAGTACCAGTCGTAATCACATTCTTATAGGCACATTCGCCAAACAAAGCCGTATTTACAGCGTGGACATAATAGAACCACGCCCGTACCTGACCAACATATTCCACGATGAAGTCTGCTGGGTAATTCTTCTCGAACTTCTCTTTATTCTCAAACGGATAATGCATCTGCGCAAACGGCATCGAGCCCGATTCGAACCAACAGTCTAACACCTTATCAATCCGCTTAAAATGCTCACCGTCAATATCGAATTCAATCGCATCTACCCATGGACGATGATAATCTTCCAGGCGTACACCGGACAACTTGTATAGCTCGTCGTAGGAGCCGACCACCTTGATCGAACCCTTATCACCCTTCCAAACCGGCATTGCCGTCGCCCAGAAACGATCGCGCGAAAGGTTCCAATCTGGCGCTTGCTCAATATTCTTTGCAAAGCGACCATGCTTCAAGTGCTCTGGGAACCAGTTAATATCTTCGTTCTTCTCCAACATCAAGGCCTTGCTGCCTTCAATATCAAAGAACCAGCTCGGGAACGCGCGATACATAATGCGCTGTTTGCTGCGTGGGTTAAATGGATACTCGTGCTTGATATACTCAATTTTCCAGATGACGCCCTTTTCTTCGAGACACTTCGCAATAAACTTATTGCCGGCCCAAACTTCAATACCATTTTCATCTGTATCGCGTACGCCAATCTCGTGCAACTTCTCGGCCCACTCTGGATAGTAGTAGCCATTATCATCAATCGTATGGCGTACCGGCACCTTATCACGTTTGCCTAGAGCATAGTCATCTTCACCATAAGCTGGCGCGATGTGCACGATGCCCGTACCATCCTCGTCACTTACGAAGTCGGCAATGTGAATTTTATGGGCATTTTCGTTTTTGCCAATCTCATCATTCATTTCAAAAAGTGGCAAATACTTCAAACCCTCCAGGTCGCTGCCAGAATACGTTTTAAGGGCCTTCACATGCTCTCCAAACAATTTTTCCGCCAATTTCGAAGCCACAATCATCTTCTCGCCATTCACGTCGTAGAGGCCATATTTCAGCTTCTGCGACACGGCAAGCGCCATGTTTGCTGGCAAAGTCCAAGGAGTGGTCGTCCAAGCTAAAACATACTCATCGCGGTCGGCGAGTTTGAACTTCACGAACGCTGACGGATCAGTTACGGTCTGATAGGCATCATTATCCATGGTTACTTCGGCCTTTGATACTGGCGTGGCAAATTTCGTATCGTACATTAAGACCTTTTCGCCTTCGTAAATCTTACCTTTTTCATAAAGAGTCTTGAACGCCCACCACACTGATTCCATGAAGTCTTTATTCATGGTGCGGTAAGCACCCTTAAAGTCTACCCAACGACCGATGCGATCGATCGTTGATTCCCAAGTCTCGGAATTAGCAACCATCGATTCGCGCGCCTTTGTGATATAAACCTCTAGCGGCCACTTCGTGCCAATGTCACGACGATCAGTAATACCAAGCTGCTTCTCAACAAAGTTCTCTGCCGGCAAACCATGGCAATCCCAGCCCCAACGGCGCTCAACGCGCTTACCATTCATGGTCCAATAGCGCGGCACCGCATCCTTCACAATTGAAGACAAAAGCGTACCATGATGTGGATTGCCCGTAATAAATGGCGGGCCATCATAAAAGACATACGAGTTATCAATCGGACGTTGCTCGACTGACTTTTCGAAAGTCTTGTTTTTCTTCCAGTGCTCGACTAGCGCTTTTTCGTACTCGCCCGCGCGACGTCGCACACCATATTTATATTTCATGCCACGCACTCCTTTCTTGTTGTATAAAAAAATTCCAATTTTCATTGGAACTCATCTGAGCGGTACCATCCAATTTCCACTATTTCTCTCTATAGTGACACTCGTTTTATCTTTCACGCAGATTCACGGGTAGTTCTACTAGATGTACCGTCTCGCACTGGGTGCATCGTTCTTCCACCAGCTTGCAGTTGATTGCTGCTCAAACGCTTTATGCTTGCATTATAGCATATTTGTTCAATAGTTTGCAAAATTAATTAATTGTCCAAAGTATAAAATGCCACGTCGTCAAAACGCGGAATGTTTTCCTCGCCTACCCACTGCTGTACCATTTGGCTATCATCACCAATCGCAATAAAGGTCGGGTCGCGCGTAATATCATACGATTCGCAAAAAGCCGTGCCAGATGGAGAATCTGGATCGACACTCTCTATCTGTTTACCTGTCCGGTGCTCGAAATCATGCAACCATTCTTCAATCTGACGACTATAATCCCGCCCTTCGCGCCAAACTACTACCACCCGCATAACTTCTACTCCTTTTCTTTCTTGCGTTTTGCCATTCGCTCGCGCTGTTCAGCAATACTGCGTTCCAAATCATCAAGAGTCTTAAACTCTTTAAACACACTTGCAAAGCGCACATAGGCCATCTCGTTTGTATCAGATAAAACTTCGAGTATTGTCTCACCAATTAAGCTTGAAGGCACTTCGTCCTTACCTTGATCATAAATCAACTCTTCGACCTGATCGACTACGCTCTGGACATCTAAATCACTGTCGAAATACTTGCCTACCGAATTGCGCACTGCACGCATCAATTTCTCGCGATCAAAGGCCTCACGCGAACCACTGCGTTTACGCACCATCATACCTGGACGCTCAATGCGCTCATAGGTCGTAAAGCGGTGCTTACCGTCTAATGAAACACGTCGACGGCGAATCATTGTTCCGTCTTGCGATTCGCGGCTCTCGATAACTTTACTTTCACCAATCTTTAGGTGGCTCATAAAGACCTCCTACTAGTCTTTATTCTTTTTGCGACGGCGTAGAATGGCTGGCATATCACTGTCGTCTGCGCCATTATCGCTATTTTCGGTACGAATATTGTCCCACATATTTACAGTCGTCGCTTCAGTAAAATCACTGGCGGCTGGTTCTGGTTTAGCTGGTTCATCTACTACTGGCGCGGCTGCTACAGGATCTGCCATCGCTTGACTTGGTTCCGTTACATGCATCGGCTCTGGTTGATAGGCTTCCTGCGCACGTGGATCATCGCTGTAATACTGTGAATCAAAACCCGTAGCCACCACTGTAACTATAATCTCATCTTCCAGTTCTGGGCGAATCGAGGCACCCCAAATGATATTTGCATCTGGGCTAACGCTCGCCGTAATCAACTCGGCCGCTTCTTGCATCTCACTCATCGTGACATCATAACCGCCAGCTACCGAGAACAATACGCCGCGTGCACCGTCAATCGACACTTCAATTAGTGGCGATTCAATCGCTTGCTGTGCAGCAATACTAGCGCGATTTTCGCCAGAAGCGCGACCAATACCCATTAATGCCGAACCAGCGTCCTTCATAATGGCCTTCACGTCAGCAAAGTCCAAGTTAATCAAAGAATGTTCAGTAATTAACTCGGAAATGCCCTGAACACCTTGGCGTAACACTTCATCGGCAATCTTGAAAGTCTCTAGAATTGGCGTACGTTGATCAATAGTTTGAAGCAAGCGATCATTCGGAATCGTAATCAATGCATCAACGTTGCGTGCAAGGCGCTCAATTGCCCAATCAGCATTCGCCTTGCGTTTCGCGCCTTCAAATGAGAATGGCTTTGTTACTACACCTACAGTGAGAATATCTTGTTTGCGCGCCTCCTCGGCAACGATATAGCCGGCACCTGAACCCGTACCACCACCAGCACCAAATGTCACGAAAGCCATATCGGCACCAGTCAAGGCGTTCTTAATATCTTCACGACTTTCCTCCGCCGCACGCTCACCTACGCTCGGATCAGCGCCTGCACCAAGACCATTAGTCGTGTCATGACCAAGGTGAACCTTAACGTCCGCTTTTGAATTGTGCAAGGCTTGCGCATCGGTATTCATCGCAATGAATTCAACACCAGACAACCCAGCCTCGCGCATGCGATTTACGGCCGAGCCGCCAGCGCCACCAACGCCAATAACTTTGATACTAGCTGTACTTTCTACCTCACCCGGTTTGACTTCTGGCATTACGTTAACTCCTCACTTGTATTCTTATCTCTAATATATCATCTGAACAAATTTTTTGCTAGTCTCTTTAAGGTTACTTAAATTTATCAAAAATTTTCTTCAGAAAACCGTCACCACCCTTGTTTTTCTTTGCCTTTTTACCTTTTGCCACACCATAACCTTCGTCGGTTGGCGTAATTTCGGCATTGGCCATCATCAAGCCAATCGCTGTTGCGTATTCTGGTTTCAAAATCTCTTCGCATACGCCAGTAATACCATCTGGCTTGCCAATTCGTACGGCCAATTCAACCTGATCGCGCGCATAAATATCAATATCGCGCATCTTGGCGCCACCACCTACCAAAACTAAGCCCTCTGGCAAACGCTTATCGTAACCAGCTTGTTTTAATAGATTACGCACACCTTCAAAAATCTCTTCTAGACGCGCCTCAACGACTTCGTCTACCTCTTTACGCGAGAAAGAATATTCATCACGACCACGCTTAATTACGATAGCCTTATCACTCTCGCCAAACTTAGCGGATACGAAGCGAATCTTAATCTCCTCGGCCACTTCTGGAATAGTCTTTAACACCGTAGCTAAATCGTTCGTTACGTCATTACTACCAAGCGGCACCACACCGACAAATTGCAATTCACCTTCGTCATAAATTGCTACACCAGTAGTAGAACCGCCCATATCCACTACGCCGACACCGTTTTCGCGTTGACGGCTTGTAATAACCGATCGCGCAGCCGCCATGGCTGATGGCTCAAGATAATCTACCCGCACATTAATCTGTTCGCAAGCCTTTCGGACATTATCACAATCTGGCGACAAAGCCGAGACCACATTCGCGCGAAGCTCTAAACGCGCACCCTGCATCCCTAACGGCTCCCTTATGCCACCCTGACCATCCAAGATATACTCATATGGCACCAAAGATAACGTCTCGCGATTTGATGGCACCTTACCGGCTGTAGCGGTAGAGTTTATTCGATTCAAATCTTCCTCGTTAATTTCATGATCCGCCACCCCAATCGCAATCATACCCTCAACTTTAGTGCTACCGATATGCGAACCATTGATATTTGCCATTGCGGCATCAATAAACTGGCCACTCATCGATTCGACCGCCTTTAAGCTCATATCAATCGCTTTAGCAGGCGAATTTAATTCTTTGATAATTCCACGACGTAGACCTTCGGATGGTGTCTCACCATAACCTACCACAGAAATCACGCCATCACTACCGACGCGCCCCTGTACTGCACGAACCATATTTGTGCCAATGTCTATGCCGACAACATAGCGAGCTTTTTCTTCCATAAGCTCATTGTACCATATCTGATTACGCTTGTGTTAGAATCTCGTAACCATCCTCAGTAACTAAAACCGTATGCTCAAAATGGCATCCTAGTGAGCCATCGCGTAAGCAAACCGTCCAGCCATCATCGCCTTGCACCACTACCGTATCCGGCTTTCCTAAGCTTGACATCGGCTCAATGCAAAGAGTATCGCCCACTTGCAAAGTGTAACCATGCCCTCTCTTGCCAAAATTCGGAACCTCTGGTTCTAGATGCATCTTTTCGCCAATAAAATGACCAACGTAATTGCGTATTACGCCAAGTTTACCCTTCTCAAGCTGCTTTTCGACGGCATAACCAATATCACCAAGCTTCGCCCCTGGGCGCACTTGGGCGATGCCTTCATAAAGCGCCGACTCTGTAAAACTAAGCAGATGCTTTTGTGCTGCTGTTGGCTTGCCAAGAATCATCGTAAAAGCAGAATCCGTATAATACCCTTTATACTTAATCACCAAGTCGTAACTCACCTTATCGCCTTCTTCGAGCACAATATCTTTTGGAATACCGTGGATTAGCTCATCGTTTACAGAAATACAGATAGAACCCGGAAAATCAACCTCTGGCTCATAATAGGCCACACCCGCTCCGTATTCCAAAATTTTCGACTCTACGAACTTGTCGATTACTTTTCCGGTCAAACCAGGCTTTGTAAATTCACGCAAATCGGCAAAAATTTGCGCCATGATTTTACCGCCCTCACGCATTGCGCTAATTTTTTTCTCGTTCATTTACGCTGCCTTTTCCATTTGAGTATTAATTATACTCCAATCCTGTAAAACTTTTTCAATTCTCTCTGTTACTTCGTCTACGGTACCCTCGCCGTCAATCTCAATTATTTGCACGCCGGCCGTCTTCAGAGTCTCTGACATTGAATAAATTGTTTGTTCAAAAAGGTCCCAGCGTTTTTCTATTGACTCACGCGTATCGTCTTCGCGGCCACGTTCTTGCAAACGCCGCCATAATTCATCATGCGAAACCCGCAATATAATTGCGCCCTCCACTTTCTCGGCATCACCATTGTCGACAATCCACTGCGCTTGCCACTCATCCCTCGGATAACCATCCAGTACGACATTCGGCTTGCCCGCCGCTAATGCCTCTTCCGCTGCATCATGCATCATCTTCACCACGAGCTCATCCGGCACTAACTCACCTTTCAACATAATCGCTTCGAGCTCTGGGTCATTACGGTTTCGCAACAACTGCCCTACCGACAACCATTCCCAACCATGATTCTCGGCTAAGCGCTGCCCTTGCAGACTCTTACCGCTCCCCGCTGCACCAAATAAGATAATCATTTACCTCCTTTTTTCTGTTTTCATTAAAAATACCCCGTCTTAAGGGGGTATTTCCTATTTAAGACCTAATTTCATGCGTTCGGCTTTTTCAGCTTTGCGCTGATCGCGCAAGATGGCCTTGAGGCGACGTTCGCGCTTAGAAAGTGGCTTCGAGAAGCGCATGCTTTCTTTTGCGGTTGCCATCACACCACTCTGCAAAACCTTGCGGTTGAAGCGGCGGATAACGTTCTCGTTCGCTTCATTCTGGTCTTTTCTAGTTACTTTTATTGCCATACTGTTCATTATCTTAGCATATCTTTCAGATTCTTTCAAGAGATATTAGATTGCCCTCAATCGTCACTTTCCCACGAAATTCATTCTTTGTTAAGGTAAATTGCGAACGCATTACTTGGCCAACTTTAGTCGCCTGCCATTCTGGTGTTGCATAAAACCCTATTAGTTTTATTGTGTTATGTTTTCGATCTTCGAGAGTTAGCACCAGATGCTTTTCTTTCAATAATCGCGCACCCACTACTTCTCCGATAAACTCGAAAATCGGCTCAGTGTTGCCATCACCAAATGGTTCCAATAAGCATATTTCATTAAACAGTTCTTCCGTCAAACCCGATAAATCCTTCAATCTAATGTCGCTCGCCACTTGTAAATAGCGCTCTTGCCCCTTCAGCTTTAACGAGCGGTAGTATTCCTGCACAAAAGCCCGAAAATTTGCGAATTTTCCCGCCAACAAATTAACGCCGCACGCTCCGGCGTGCCCACCACCAGATAAGATCATCCCTTCTGGACAATGTTGCAATACGTCCGCCAAAGAAAAATCGCCAAAACTCCGGCCTGACCCCTTTAATTTCCCATCACCCAAATCCGTAAATGCGAACGCTGGCTTCTGATATAGCTCTACCAGCCGCCCCGCGATAATGCCCAAAATCCCCTCATGCCACTTTCCGCACGCCACTATTACGGCATCCTTATCATCAACCAAAATCTCTTTTACGGCTTTATCTTGCGCCTCACGTCGTTCTCTATTTAGACCATCCAACTCATCCGCTAAGCTAAACGCTTTCGTCCTACTCGTCGACATCATCAGCTCTAGTGCTAAATCCGCACTCTTCATCCGTCCTGCTGCATTAATCCGTGGTCCGAGCTGAAAACCAATTGCATGCGTATTCAGTTTTGCCAAATCTACACTTGCCGCCCGCGCTAATTCTTTTATTCCTGGACGACGCGTTTTTGCTAACACTTTCATACCGTAATAACTTAATATACGGTTCTCCTCGCGTAGCTCCATCGAATCACAAATTGTTCCGATTACCACTAAGTCTAATAGCCATTTTTCTTGGCCATCACATTCGCCGCCATTCTGATCAGCATTTAGTGCGCGCGCTAAAGTAAATGCGACCCCTACGCCAGCCATTCGTGTACCTACTTTTCCGCCTAATTTTGGATTTATCACCGCCACCGCCGACTTTGGCACCTCAGGGATTTCATGATGATCCGTCACGATAGTCTCAATTCCCCGCTCGAGTAGGGCCGCAATTGTTTCTTCGGAACCCGAACCGCAGTCTACCGTTATCACTAATTTTGCCCCCCGCCCGACAATCTTTTCTACCGCTGGCAAATTCAAGCCATATCCATCCGTAAAACGATTTGGCAAGATAATTTCCACTCTATCGCAGCCATAATATTTCAACGCGTCACGCATCAGCGTACTCGCCGTTACGCCGTCCGCATCGTAATCACCATATACTATTATCTTTTCGCCCGCCTCGCGTGCTTGCCGAATCCGCGCCACCGCCTCTTTTACGCCAGCCAAATCTAGAGCATCAAAAAGCTCATCGTACTTGGGATATAAAAAATGCTCATCAAGCCCACGCTCTCTGAGCAACTGCGCGAAAATCTCTGTCATCCGATAATCTTATTCGGCGACTTCTTCGCGTCTTCCGCCTGTTGGCTTTTAATTACAATGCTCTGCAATTCCTTTAAGATTGGGAACTGCTTATTTGTCTGATAAATACTCGTATTACCTTTCTTGGTCACCACTAAGAAACCGCCTTTCGTCATGCGGCGAAGCTCCCGCTGAATATTTCCCGGATCTTCCTTAATCAACTTTGACAAGCCACGCACGTGGGTCTTGAAATCTGGATACTTGGCAAAAACCACAATAATCTTGCGCCGCACCCGACTTGTCACGAAAACGTCTAACACGTAACCTCCTTATCTGCTTTTATTTTAGCGATTTTTTGTAAAAATAACAACGATTTTTTCAGACAATTTTTCCCCTTAAAGAATAGGGTATAATGTAAATATGAATTATTACCTGATTGCGCCGGCCAAAACATTTCACCAAAACGACCGCACTTTGACTTACGCTTCAGAAAAATCACTTTTACCCGGCCATATTGTCGAAATCCCACTCGGTAAACAATCCGCTATCGGCATAGTATCTAGCCAAACCTCTAAGCCAGACTTCGAGACAAAACAAATCCTTCGCTTGATATATGAGACCCCCCTCCCAGCTCACTTAATAAAAGCTCTCTTTTGGATATCAGATTATTATCGCTGCCCTCTTTCTAGCGTCATCCAAGCTATGCTTCCGCGTGGTATCACCAAAAAGCGCCGCGCACCCAAAAAAGAGGCCAAAACGCCGTCCGTTATTCGTCAAACTTGCGAAAATCCCCTTAACGCCGCCCAAAAACGCGCCATCAAAGAAATCGAATCAAATCCCGCTAACACTGTTTTACTGCACGGTATTACCGGTAGCGGTAAAACCAACGTCTACATCGAGCTCACTAAGCACGCCATCGCAAATGGACAGTCAGTTATCTTGCTTGTCCCAGAGATTGCGCTTACCTCTCAGCTTGTCCATAATTTTAAAACTCACTTTTCGGACGTCATTCTCCTTCATTCAGCTCAAACCGAAGCCGTCCGCCATCAACTTTGGGAACAATCTCTTTGCGCTACAACGCCCCAAGTTATCATTGGCCCACGTTCTGCCCTATTTGCACCCATTCACAATCTTGGCTTAATTATCATCGACGAAGCACACGAACCCGCCTATCATCAAGATCAAAACCCCAAATATTCCGCACTTCGCCTCGCGGCCGTCATGGCGAAAACCGTTCTCGGTAGCGCCACACCTCTTATCACCGATTACTACGTCTGTAAGCAGCATAAAGCTATTGCTGAATTAACCGAGTTGGCTATCCAAAATAATAAACACGCCAAACTTCAGATTATCGACCTTAAAAATCGCCCCGATTTCACCCATAGTCGGATGCTAAGCAATCAGTTAATCACTAGTATCCAAGATTCAATCGATGCACGCACCCAGGCTATGATTTTTCATAACCGCCGCGGCACTGCGCCATTAACCATCTGCGATCATTGCGGCTGGCAAGCTCTCTGTCCGAACTGCTTCTTACCACTCGTATTGCACGCCGATGCTTTTCAGATGCGCTGCCATACTTGCGGCCGTCATTTTCCAGTCCCCACCGCTTGTCCAGAATGCCAAAATGCCGCAATTCATCACAAAGGTTTTGGCACTAAAGCACTCGAAGACGAGCTCCATCGTCTATTCCCCAATGCGCGCATCGCCCGCTTTGACGCCGACACAGTCACCAATCAACAACTCAACCAAATCTACGACCAAGTTCATGCCGGCAACTATGACATTATTATTGGCACCCAAATGATAGCGAAAGGTTTTGATTTTCCAAGACTTAGCACATTAGGCGTCGTGCAGGCCGATGCCGGACTTAGCCTCCCAGACTATTCTTCAGAAGAACGCACCTATCAATTAATTACCCAGGTTATCGGACGTGCAAACCGCGGACATCAAGATAGTCGCATCTTCATTCAAACATTTCAACCCGATTCCCCAGTCGTTCGCCATGCTTGCTCTGGAAATTATGCAGAGTTTTATAAATATCTGCTTCAGCGTCGCCGTCAAAGCACTCTCCCACCTTATAGTTTTCTGCTCAAATTATCCCTAACCTACAAAACCGAGCGTGCCGTCATTCAAAATACCCAAAAACTCAACAAAGCTATCCTCCAATACATTCAAAAATCATCTCTATCTAATATCTCTGTCACGCCGCCAATGCCTGCCTTTCATGAGCGCACTAATTCTGGTTACACTTGGGAAATTGTTATTAAAGCTAAAAAACGCCAAGATTTGCTAAATATCTTTGATGCGCTCAATAAAACACCTCAATTACATTACGATTTCGATCCAATTTCCCTCTTATAACGACCGCTTATGCTCGCCCTACAACAGATTACATGTTAAAATAATTACATATGAGCACACCGAAAATCGCCACAAAGCCCGTCATTACGACGCCCGATCCACGCCTTCGTCAAAGGTCGACCAAAATCAACCAAATCGACGAGGAAGTCAAACGAATCATCGCCGAGATGATTAAGTCTTGTATTGATTGGGAAAATGAGCACGAATTTGAGCTCTCTGCCGCCATGGCCGCTCCGCAGCTCGGCTACAACCGTCGTGTAATTGTAGTGCGTGAAGACATGTCCAATAAAGACAATGCTAACTTTATTGCGCTCATTAATCCAGAAGTTATCAAAACTGAGGGCAAAACCCTTTACGATTATGAAGGTTGCCTTTCCGTACCAACCATTTACGGTAAAGTTCCTCGCCCCGCCAAAGCCCGCATTAAAGCCGTACTCGAAGATGGCACTGAAGTTCGCCTCAAGGCCCAAGATTTCCTCGCGCGCACTTTACTCCACGAAATTGACCACTTAAATGGAATCCTTTTCATTGATCATATCAAAGACAAAACTGATGCGTTCTATAAACTCGATGACAAAGGCGATCTCGTACCGCTCGATTACGATAAATACATAAAAGATAACAAGGAACTTTGGCCAGACGATGAAGAATAATCAGATTATCTTCTTTGGCAACGAACAGCTCGCCCAAGGAATCAAGGCTGGCACGCCAATTTTTGACGCGCTGCTCAATAATAATTATCAAGTTTGCGCACTCGTTTTACCGGCCGCCCACGTCCGTAAGCCATTTCCAATTGCCATCAAAGCCGAAAAAGCCGGCATTCCAATCCATTACGTTGCTAAAGGTCGCGAGCTATTGCCGATTATCGAACAGTATCATCCACAACTTGGTGTTTTGGCCGCCTTTGGCAAACTCGTTCCAGAAGATGCCATTAACGCTATTCCGGGCGGAATTATCAATATTCATCCGTCACTCTTGCCAAAATATCGCGGTACTACCCCAATTGAAACTCCATTACTGAATGGCGACACTAAAACCGGCGTATCTGTCATGCGCCTCGTCAAAGAGATGGACGCTGGGCCACTACTTGCCCAAGGCGAAGCCACAATTACGCCCGAAACCACCAAACAAGAGCTCTACGAAACTCTTTCCCAAAAGGGCGTTGAGTTACTTTTGCATGTTTTACCAGAAGCCCTTGCAAAAAATGCCCCTGAGACCGCACAGGACGAAGCACAAGCGTCTTTCACAGCAAAACTCGACAAGTCTATGTCGGAACTAAAATTCGCCGATAAAGGTGCCTCAGAGCTCGTAAGAGAGGTCGTAGCATTTGCCGGTTTTCCAAAATCCAAGACTGTTTTACTTGATATTCCATGCACCATCACTAAGGCTCATGTTGCCGACGAAGCCACCACTGTTCTTGATCAAAAATGCGCCGACGGTAAATACTTTATTATTGATCGCCTTTTACCAGAAAACTCCAAAGAAATGGACGCTAAGAGTTTTCTAAACGGCCACAATAAATAAGCTACAAAAACACCTACCGCCGCCGGAGGCTATCAACCAGCGCACGATAGGTGTATTTTTAATTAGCTATTTGCCAAAATTGCGTCTTTTTGTTGGGCAATCTCAGCTTGTAAATCATCCATTACGTCATGAATAATTTGCTGATATTGCGGACAGTTCTGGTCGAGCCACTTTGCCGTCACATAATCAGCCAGCAACATTTGATCATCGCCACTAGCATCGGCATCTTCTTTCAATTTAATGAAAGTTTCATCATTTTGGTAATCACCAAACTGGTCAAGCCATTTCTGAACGGTATCCTGATCATTATCAATAATCTTCTCGAATTCATCGAGCTGCTCATCAGACAAACCCTCGCTCATCTTTTCGCCAATGCGAACTTCGAGTTGATCTTGCGCGTATTGCAAAAAGTTCTCTTTTTGCTCATCTGGCATATTAGAAAGCCCCACCTGTTCTAGGAAGCTCTCATCAAATTGAAACATAGCCTTTTCTCCTATTTTTTTTCATTGTACCACAAAAAGGCTAATGTTTAAAAATTTAAACAATCTTTTTCTTCTTAAACTCGCGCACAAAGAACTTAATCGTATCGCCAATTTCCAGCTGAATTTTCTTTTCGGTCTTAAGTGACATACCACCAATCTCGCCCTCCGCTAATGACGGCACATCCACCTTACCCTCTTGGGTATTTTTCACTTCAATCTCGCCCAATAGTTCCTTCTTACGATATGCGCGCCCTAACATACCTGGCGCCACACGACCATGCTTAACCTGACCACCGCAGATAATCTCTGTGCGCTCCGTATGGAACACGCCTTTGATTTCTAACTCACCAGTTTCGGTTTCCACCACCTCGGCATCGAGCTTGTCTTCCATCTCGCGCTTAGCGTCATCAAGGAGTTCATAAATCACACGGAACACCCGTACTGGCACGCCATTGCGCTCCGCCATCTTAGCAATCGCATTCGGCACCACTACATTGAAGCCATAAATCACCGTTTGGCCGCCAGAGGCCATATAAATATCGTTCTCCGAAATCGCACCTACGCCAGTCGAAACAATATTTAAGGTAATCTCGCCTTGCGTGTCGATCATCCGTAAAGAATCCACCACCGAAGTGACCGAACCTTGCACGTCACCCTTCACAATCACGTTGAATACCTTTGTATTATCGGCCACATTCATCATGCGCAGCATATCCGTCGCTGTCACGTTGGCATTAGCAGTCTCATTCGCTTCAGCCTGTGCATTTAACAATGCCATCTTGCGAGCAGTTTTCTCATCTGGTACTTCTTCAAATTTATCGCCAAAATTCGGCAACTCTTTGAAACCAGTCACTACTACCGGAGTCGAAGGCGTCGCCTTCCCCTTCGGTTTACCACGCCAGTCCACCATTGTACGAATCTTCGCATAGGTTTTTCCAGCTACAATGAACTCGCCAGTCTTTAGTTCGCCGCCAGTCACCAAGAGATTTACCACTGAACCGCGGCCAACTTCCATGTGACTCTCAATTACGAGACCCTCAGCCGGAATCTTCTCATCTGCCCTCAATTCATCGATATCAGCAGTCAATAGAATCATATCCAACAACTTCTCGGTGTTTTCGCCGGTCTTAGCAGAAATCGGCACCATAATCGTATCGCCGCCCCACTCTTCTGGATTCAAATTGAAATCAGTTGCCAGCTGTGCCTTCGTACGATCAATGTTCGCACCTTCCTTATCGATCTTATTAATAGCCACAATAATCTTCGCATTCGCCGCTTCGGCAAACTTAATCGCCTCAGCCGTCTGTGGCTTCACGCCATCATCTGCTGCCACCACAATCACTACAATATCGGTCAACATCGCGCCATGCTGACGAATTGCCGCAAAAGCTTCGTGCCCTGGCGTATCAAGGAAAGTAATCTTACGATCCTTATATTCCATCTGATAAGCCGAAATATGCTGCGTAATACCGCCCGCCTCACCCTCTACGGTCTTTTTCTTCAATAAAGTATCGAGTAAAGTCGTCTTACCATGATCCACGTGGCCCATTACTGCCACCACCGGTGGACGCTCTTTCGCGTCTTTGGATAGTTCGCGTTTAATACCTGGAATCTTCGCGGAATTCTCTTTGCGTTCAAAACGTACATTCGTAAAACCCAGCTCTTCGGTCATAATCTGAGCCGTCTCCGCATCAAGCCGCTGGTTAATCGTGGCCATAATACCGTTCTTAAATAGCTCACCAATCAAATGCGTAACAGATATACCCAAAGCATTTGCTAGCTCGTCTACCGTAATCGAGCCAGAAATTTGTATCACCTTTTCTTCCACTTCCTAGCTCCTTTCTGTTTAGATGTTATAGAAACGTATAAAAAATACGTAAAAACTTTCCTAATTTTATCATATTCTCTGTTTGATGGCAAATAATCCCTCTACGGAATGTTCCGCAGGTTGCTACCGAGAAGAAGAAAAAGTCCCCCCGCAAAGACGGGAGGGACTTATTTCGTTTCCGTAAAGGAATTATTTGCTTTTCTTATCGGCAAAGCTCAAGGAAATCTTGCGACCTTCCTTGTCGA
>CAMZJD010000014.1 GCA_947307445.1 uncultured Candidatus Saccharibacteria bacterium
CGCGGACGTGTCGTGACTGATGTCGCAAAAAAACATTTAGGATTGGAGTAGTATGGACTTTCAGATTCCTTACGACATGGGCAAACAATTTTTGCATGTCGATATGGCAAATATTGCCGGAATAATTAACGCGCGAGTGGATGAATATGTGCCGGAGGAAACGGCAGAAGAATTGATTCAAAATGCGCTGGAAAATCCGATTGATTCGCCACGACTACGCGACCTGTCCGTAGGTAAAAATAAGATCGTGATCATCACGAGCGACCATACGCGTTCGGTGCCGAGTATTATTACTCTGCCGATTTTACTGAACGAGATTCGCACCGGAAATCCGGAGGCGGACATTACGATTTTGATTGCAACGGGCGGACATCGCGCTACGACCGTTGAAGAACAAAAACATATGTTTGGCGAGCGGATTGTAGCAAATGAGAAAATTGCAATCAATAACGCAGATAATCCGGACGATTTTGAATACATGGGCAAGTTGCCGTCGGGTGCAGACTTTTATTTGAATAAGATTGCTGCTCACTGCGATTTGCTAATTTCCGAAGGTTTTGTGGAGCCGCATTTCTTTGCCGGTTTTTCGGGCGGACGCAAAAGTATTCTGCCGGGCGTTTGCAATAATACAACGATTAGTCAGAACCATTCATACATGGCACTATCGAGTCCATATGCGACGGCGGGCGTAGTGGAAAATAATCCAGTGCACAAAGATATGGTTTTTGCAGCACGCCAAGCGAAGTTGCAGTTTATTTTGAACGTAACTTTGAACAGCGAGAAACACGTGACGGCGGCCTTTGCGGGCGATATGGAACGTGCACATGAAAAGGCGATTGAGTTTGTACGCTCAATTTCGCAGTGCGATCCGATTGTGAGCGATATTGTGATTACATCAAACGGTGGCTATCCGCTGGATCAGAATTTATATCAAGGCCCGAAAGCGATTGCTACGGCCGAGTTATGCTGCCGTGATGGTGGCGTGATTATTATGTGCTGTGGTTGCCGCGATGGTTTTGGCGGCGAGAATTTCCAGAAGCTGATGCAAATGGGCACGCCGGAAGAAGTAGATAAATACCTAGCGAGTATTCCGCCAGAAAACACGATTCCGCAGCAATGGTGCGTACAGAAATTTATCCATGCGCAGCTAAATCACAAAGTGATTTTGGTGACCGAAAATTTGAGTCGTGAAGATGTTGAAAAAGCAAATATGCTACTGGCGCACACGCCAAATGAAGCACTAGAAATGGCCTACGAAATGTTGGGGCACGACGCCAAAGTGACCGTGATTCCAGATGGCGTCGCGGTATTGATTAATTAGTTTTTAGCCGAAGAATCCGCGTTTAGTATCGCGAAATTGCTCAATCAGTTCTTTTTGCTTGCGGCTGAGGTTGCGTGGAATTTCAACGTTAACTGTTACAATGTGTGGACCGCGTTCGGAGTTGCGCAAAGTTGGTGCGCCATGGCCAGAAAGTTTGAAGTTAGTACCAGGTTGTGTGCCGGCTGGGACTTTCATCGTGACCATGCCATCAACGGTTTCGACATCAACTTCCGTACCGAGTACAGCGTCAGTCATAGAAATCGTAACTTCAGAAAGGATGAGGTCGCCTTCACGCGTGAGGGTTTTGTGAGCACGGACGCGGATTTCAACGTAGAGATCACCGCGCTGGCCACCTTCGGGAGCTGGGCCACCTTTGCCGCTCAAACGAATTTGCTGACCATCCCAAATACCAGCTGGGATTTTAAGCTTAATATTTTCACCATCAACAGTAATATTCTTAGTAGTACCAAAAATAGCTTCTTTGAAATCAATCGTAACGGACGTACGCAAATCGCGACCACGACGGACGCCGCGGAAACCGCCACCAAACATGGCGCCCAGAATATCATCCAGGCCACCGAAGCCAGCGCCACCAAAGTCGAAATTGAAAGTCTGACCGTTAAAGTCAAAGCCGCCGCCAAATGGATTACCGCCAGGACCACCGGCCGCACTACTGCCAACGCCGGCATGACCAAATTGATCGTAGCGTTGACGCTTGGTTTTATCGCTCAAAACCGAATAGGCTTCATTTGCTTCTTTGAACTTCTCTTCAGCTTCCTTGTTGCCCGGGTTTTTGTCTGGATGGTACTTGATAGCAAGCTTACGAAAAGCCTTTTTTATTTCATCGTCAGATGCGTCTTTTTTGACGCCGAGAACTTCGTAATAGTCTCTTTTACTCATGCATTATAGTATAGCGTTTAGCAGTCTCATGGTCAAGAGTGCTAATTCATCAATACAATGCCCACTAAGATGAGCACAGCGGCTATGATGTAGTTTAAAATCATGCGCTTCGTGAAGCGTTTAGCGCGAATAAATTTCGGGAAAATACGACCAAAACAGAGCGTCATGATGAAGTTTGCGAATAGGCTAGCCACGCGGCCGATTGGCGAAACTAACGCAACCACTGGCGCAATGACGAGGCCGAATTTATAGAGTAATTCGCCAGCGATAAGCGCGAAATTATCGGCAAGTTCAGCGGCAAAGAATAATTTGTGCTTTGGGCCAGTAAAAAACGTCCTCCTGAGCGCATGACGCCAGGATGGAAAGACAATGAGACCAAGCAAAGACATCAAGAGCGAGCCTAATTGGAAGAAGAAAAAGCCTTGCGCGAAAGAAATAATCGTAGCCGGACCCTCGGCAATGAACATCGCATAAACAATGTCCGACAAAACCGAAAAGAAACAATAAATAATTGTTAAAATTGCCACGCTAAAGTTTGGTTTTTGACGCTCGCTTTTGGTTTGGTTGCCAAATACCACTAAGGCCGAAGCGCCAATCATAAAGAGAAAGCCAAGTGCCTGATTGACACTGATTGATTCGCCGAGTAGCAAGACGCCGAGTCCAATGGAAATTAGTGGCGCCACTTGACCAAAGACCGTGACGTCGATATTGTCGCCTTTTTGGATGGATTTGTAATAGTAGACAGCGCCGATAATATTAATTGACCCAGCCAGCATTAACCCGAGCGCGTGCTCGAGCGGAATCATCATAACGGCGCGGCCAAAAATCGCAAACAAAAAGATCAACGAAAGTGCAAAGCTAATGATATGCATGACCGTCAACGAGCCAGCGCGTTTTTTAGGTAAGGCGGTGTCAGTAAGATAATTCTGAATGTAGCCGCCTACACAGTAGAAAAGTTGCGCAAAAATCGGAAAGATGACCCACATCATATCTTTATTTTAGCATAAACAGATTACTTTTGAGAACGGCGCGCGACGGCGTACGGGCTGGCGTCAGAATCGAAAGTATCAGCCACTGCGCGGTTAAATAGCAGTGTCGTAATATCACTTAACGTTAAACAGCCTTGGAGTTCCATTTCTTTGTCGATGACGATGCAATAGTCACTATGAGCGCGCAACAATGCTGCAAGCGCCATTTCGAGTGAATAATCGCTACGCACGAATACAATGTTTCGATTAATAAAACTATCGATAGGCTGGTCTTCTTTGATGTTCAGCGGGTCAATCGAATCGGTATAAACAATTCCGCAAACTTGTTTATCTGCGCCCAAAACCGGGAAACAATTGGCACCGGTTTTATAGAGCTTATCAAGTAAAAGTGGCCCAAGAAAATCGCCCTCATGCAGAAAAGTAATGTCTTTTTTGGGCGTCATCACGCTTGCTACGGAAATTCGATCAAAAGACATTGCGCCGGCAATTAAATTGCGCTTCTCGTCTGGTAAAACATCTTTGGGCGTACGTTTTAAAACCGCCACAAGTTCTTGTTCGGTTTCCGGCCGAAAAGGTTTAACCTTCTTCGGTGGACGATATTTTTCGAGCTTCGGATCAAGAGCCACCACAATCTTGGTCATGAGCTTCTGAAAGAAGTTCCGCGTCATGCTATAATTCTAGCATGAATAAGTTTACAATTGTCGCCATCATAATTATTGTGGCCTGTTTCGGTGGACTCGTGGCTTGGTCTGCCCTAAGAAATTCCGATAAAGCTACTGATTATACCAAATATGATTCTAAATCCATCATCGCCGGCAACGATGATAATGGTGGCATCGCCGACCACGTGCGCGGCAAAGAGGATACAAAAGTTGTCGTAGTAGAATATGCCGATCTACAATGTCCTGGCTGTGCCACTTTAATGCCACGTATGACGGAAGTTTACGAAGAATATGGCGATCGGGTGGCGTTTATTTTCCGCAATTTCCCAATTAACGGCCACCAAAACGCTCGTGCCGCCTCCGCCGCCGCGGAAAGTGCTGGTTTCCAGGGTTATTATTGGCCAATGATAGAGACTCTTTATAGCAACCGCGCCGATTGGATATCCGAATCCGGCAGCACGCGCACCGACACTTTCTTGCGTTTATTTAAAGAAATTGCTCCAGAAGGTGATACGGATAAGTTTATCAGTGGCATGAGCGACCCAAATATCGAGAAAAAAGTGAATTTTGATTATGGCCTCGGTCGTAATATAGATAAAGTTGGCGCCACGCCCGCAATTTACGTAAACGGTGATGCGATTGATGTTTCGGAAGGCTCTTTTGATGATGTTATTAATAAAGTAAAGAAGAAAATTGACGAAAAACTAGCTGAAGTTGGTGAATAATTAACGCGAGATCATCAAAAAATCCCGGGAAACCGGGATTTTTGCTTACATTTCGATGTATTCATTCCACCGAAGTGTATCCACTCGGAGCGTCCCCTTGCGAGTACGCTTTTTCATGGTGTTCTCCTGCTTAGTAATGACCTGCGCCCATACGACATTTTCCCCATAATCCGATATGCGGATCCGAGCGCAGTGATTCTGATTTTAGCAAAAATGACCCAGCAAGACAAGCATAAGTTATTTCTACCTCTAGCGATTTTTGAGTGCTGCGCGAATGCGTTCTTCCACAGCAAGTGTTTGGTCGATGCCTTCTAGGGCCTTCGTAGCATCGGCAAGTGTGAAGCCTAGTGCCATCAACGCATCTAGGGCTTCGTCGTTCATTGGCAAAACGCCCTGCTCTGGTTCAGCTTTACGACCATAATAGGTTGGCAAGCCAACTTTATCACGCAAATCAACAATGACGCGTTCAGCGGATTTTTTACCGACACCGGAGGCTTTAGAAACATAGGCCGCATCGGCGTTCGCGATGGCGTTGCGCACTTCCTCGACTGGGGCGAGGCTTAAGATGGCCATGGCGGCCTTTGGCCCAATGCCCTGGACGGAAATCAATAGTTCAAAGAGTTTTTTGGCGGCGAGGCTAGTAAAACCAAATAATTCCTCGGCCTGCTCACGAATGTGGTGATAGGTATAGAGTTTAACGTTATCTTCCAGATGGAGCGCATCAAAATCAATAGTCGACAGCGTCACTTCGTAGCCGACACCTTGAACATCAATAATTACTGAGTTAGCGAATTTTTCGGCGACTTGGCCGCGAACGTGTGCAATCATGCTTTCATTATATCATCTGGCGCAAGGAAAAGGCCCGCCATTGCTGGCGGGCACATTTCTTAGTGGTGAGCAGCATAATCAGCGTAGAAGACGTTCCCGCCGTACTCGTAGTCACCCTCCAGGGTGGCGTGGCCGGCGTGGAAGTAGCAGTAATCCGTTGACGGCAAATAGTATGTATCGCCGTTCAAGACCTCGCGCGGGATCTCGCGGCAACGCTCCAGGGCGTCGAGCTCTTTATACTCGTGCGTCCACAGAATCTTGGCCGGCGAAAAGGCGCCCGACATATAGATGACACCCTCCAGGGTGTTCGGGAACTCGCCGCTCAACATTCTGTTGAACACCGTTTCGGCAACCGCCTGGCCACCATTTCCGCGACATTCGTGGTAGATGAGGCGGGCTAACGCCTCGTTCTCCTCGTCAGTCAAGGTAATCGAGGCATAACGGCCACTGCCATAGAACAGCTGCAAGCTCTTTTCGACTTCGCTGACGGCGTTAAAGATTTCAGCGACGTCAGCTCGGTAAGTCTCGTAGTCTGGCTCAGCTGCATACTCTGGCATCTCCACTACCACTTCCGTAACAGCTTCTTCAGTTACTTCTTCGGCGGGCTTCGATGCTTTGATTTCAGATGTTTTAGCTTCCTTTTTGGCGGCCGGCATATCCGGCAGATCGATGACTTTGATAGCGCCATCAAGCGTCATCATAGCCAGCGTCGGCGGTTCCACTGCATTTGCATGACTGGGGCGGCCTTCATCGGGCAGCTTCGCGTCATCACGCTTAGCGGCGCGAATCAAGGTTTTGGTTGGCGTGACTTCTTGTATCGTTATCGGTTCCGTAACATCAGCGTTGTCAGATACTGCGACGGGTTTGCCGCGACCGTGAATTGAGGCGCCGATGCAAACGGCGAGCGTAATGATCATCCCAATTACGGCGTACATAACACATCTTCTGACATAATTATCCATAAAAACAATCCCCTCCCTATTACTTCTCTGGAGTGCTTATGCGTACTCTTCTCAAGGTCCATGAGCATTTAAAACGCCCACATCCTTCTATTGTATCATAGATTTTTATTTTTGTCAAGTATAAGCACTACTGATAGGCTAATCTGGTCATTAAAGCGTGCGTGATAGCGGCCGCTAGCGCATCGGCAGCATCATCTGGCTTGACGACTTCTTGCATATTGAGATATTCGCGCACAGCCTCTTGCATCTGTTTTTTGGCGGCGCGACCGTAGCCGGTAAGAGTTTGCTTAATCTGTAACGGCGTGTATTCATAAACTGGAATATTGCGCTGGCGAGCGACCAAAATACAGACCCCGCGCGCTTCTGCGACGGTGATGCCGGTGGTAATATTTTGGTTAAAATAGAGTTTTTCAATGGAAACTTCGTCCGGGTGGGTTTCGTCAATAATCTGATTGAGTGAGTCATAGATGTCCAGTAGGCGGTCCGCTAACGGCGTGTGAGCAGGAGTAGAAATAACGCCAGCAGTGATCATGCGCGGCTGCTTATGAGTAATGTATTGCACGACACCAAAACCACAAATACCAGTACCTGGATCAATTCCTAAGACGCGTTTCGTCGACATATCTTAAGTATAGCGGTTTTTATCTCTTTGCGAAACTGAAAGAGCGCGAAACCAATGCCACCAAGCAAAAGTGCAATAATTGCCCCACCGGCGACAAATATTTGAGGGCTATCGTATGTTTCTTCTTCAGATGACGGCGTAACGGGATATTCTTGGGCGGTATTAGTGCGAATTTTGCGACAACGTCCTGTATCTGGGTTGCGCTCATAACCTTCTTTGCATTCAGTAGACGCGGAGGTAGTTTTATCCTTATTACAACGACCGGTAAGAATATTGAGATGGTAGCCATCTTGGCAGATTTTAATAGTGGTAGTTTCGATTTTCTTACAGCGACCAGTTAAAGGGTTAAGATATTTCCCCTCTGGACAAATTGTGGCTTCGGCGGTTTCTTGGCTCTTAACGCAGTTGCCAGTTTCGGGATTGATCTCCTTGCCCTCGGGGCAGGTCTGGAATTGTTGATATTGGTTCTCTGCCCCCGGAGTGGGCAAAAATGTTTGGAGCCATTTCTCATCGGGCGCACCTCTGTTAAACAGGGCATAAGATGTGCCCTTCTTTTGGCCGTGTGGATAAATAAAATCTATCAATATATCACCAGATGAATCAGTAATACTAATCGTATTAAACGTGGAAGGGTCTTTTGTAAGGAGTAGTCCGGAGTCTTGAAACAAATAATACTGCTCTGGCGCAAGCTGGCCAGACGGCGAAAATTGACTACTCTTATACTTTATATAACAGAGGTCGAGTTGAATAGCGTTGGCGGTAGGGTTATATAATTCTATGAATTGTTCTGCGGCGGATTCACGGTAGTAACTATATATTTCCGTGATAATCAAATCGCCACAATGAGTAGGTTCGGGTGGCGGCACCGTACTTGACAACGCCTCTATATTAATCTCCGGATGATATATTTCTGGCAAAAAAGACCCATCTGTTTGGCGAAGGTAGCTATAATTATCTGCTGCAGTGGTGGTAAATTTGGGCAAGAAATGGTTACAAATAGCTTTACCCCAGCAAACATCATCAACCAGCTCATCGTAAAACCAGATCTGCAAAGCGCCAGCCGTTGACGCAAGCCCACTACTGGAAAAATAGTACTGATATGGCGTGTCCATAAAATCTACGTATTGTGGGCTATTTTTAAAACCAAGCACTAGGCGATCCGTCTGGAGCGAATAGCCCGAAAATACAATTGTGCCAGCAAGATTACCGGAACTATTGAAATAGCGCAATTCAAAACCGTCTAAAGATAATGGCTCGGTGCCCAAACGGGCAAGCTCAATAAAATCATAATTTTGGGACGAAACATCATCTTTATACCCGGCATTAAAAGCCGAAATAAACAGAGATGACAAGCCATCCGTGGCAAAAACCGGAGCGCTAATTAATGTGCTCACGAAAACAGAAATGACAACCAATATTCGTTTCATATTTTCTACCCTATAGTCAACGAAAAAATAAACAAGCGTAAGTGCAATAATTCCCCAAGCGTGCTACACTTAAAACATGAGCGATTTGCTGAGTATTGCCGTAATCGCCTTAGCCGGTATTGTTCAAGCTTCCCTGCAAATAAGTCTGGGCGGCCTTGTTTTGCTATACCATTCAAGCATGGGCCAACACCGTCGTCGCAAAACGCGCTATCTTGCAAAGAGTTATATTTGGGGAGCCTTGGCGATTAGCTTTTTGGCTGTTTGCGCCGGTGCATTCATCTTAGAACGGATCTTTCAGGGCGAAATCGCGCGCGAAGCGGTATTTGTAGTCTCTGGCATGTTGCTTGCTTCGGCGGCAGTAATGTGGTTGTTATATTACCGACGTGGTCGCCAAAGTACGCAAACGTGGCTGCCAAAGAGCCTCACGCATTATATTTCGCGCCGGGCGCGGGCGACCGGAGATAATATTGAGGCCTTCTCGCTGGGCATGCTAAGTGCTTTTGTAGAATTGCCGCTAACAATCGCAATCTACGCCGTGGTAGCAAACTGCCTCATTAGTACGACGCAGCCATTTTTGGCATTAGGTATATACTTAGCCGTAGTCGCGCTGCCGATGGTATTACTAAAGCTTCGCATGAAAACTGGTCGCAATGTGGCCGAAATACAACGTTGGCGCATTCAGAATAAAGCTTTTGTGCGGATTATTTCAGGTAGTGGTTTTGCAGTGCTTGCAGTGGTTGTCTTAACATTCTGGGGGTTATAATGGCGCGACGGAAACAAATCACCTACGAATATTCACATGATGGTGTTAAGCAGAGTGTAATTCGCTACGCTAAGGGTGTGCGCCAGCCTGAGGGCTGGGCCGAGCAGATGGGCGAACGTGTAGCAAGAGCAGTCGACAAATGGATTGCCGATAAAGATATTGTGACTGAAGACGATTTGCGCCGAAAAATCATTGCCGAGCTGCAAGTTTTGAATCAGGATGTCGCTTTTGCTTATCAAAATCATGATAGAATAATATAAGATGAAGAAACGTTTTGATTATGATCTGGCTATCCTTGGCAGTGGAGATGCCGGAGGTGAAGCGGCATTGATTGCCGCGAAGTCAGGACTTAAGGTCGCCTTAATCGAATCGCAGAAATGGGGTGGCTCGAGCCTGAACTACACTAATGTGCCATTAGGAGCACTATTCCACGCCACCAAATTATTCCGTTCCGCAACGGAGGGCGCACGCTTTGGACTTTCGAGTGCAAATTTGCGCTATAATTATCCAACGCTCAACAACTGGAAAAATGTCGCCATGAAACGGGCGCATGCAAACAGTAAGAAAGATTTTGAGGAAGCCGGAGTTGATTGTATCCACGGTCTTGGACGCTTACTTTCTGCGCATGAAATCAGCGTTGGCGACCAAAAGACTATCAAGGCAAAGAATATTCTGCTTGCTACTGGTGCGAGTATGCTCGATACTGGCATCACGATTCCAGAAGATTATGATTATTGGCTACCAGAAAATGTGCTCGAAATGATTCGTCCACCAAAGACGATTTTCATCGTAGGCGCCGGTCCTACCGGTTGCGAATTAGCACAATTCTTCGCGACACTCGGCACAGAGGTAATTGTGGCCGAAATCGCCGGACGCCTGTTGCCACGTGAAGATGAAGAAGTTGGCCAAGTATTAGACGAAATCTTTAACAAGCAAGGCATCAAAGTCCTCACACAATCGCGTGTAATTGCGCTAGAAAAAGACGGGGTTTCAAAGAAAGTTATTTTCCTACGCGGTGGCCAAGAAAAATCCGTACGCGTAGATCAAGTTTTGCTTTGCACTGGTTCGGCGCCAAATATTGATTTGGGGCTCGAAAATGCTGGCGTAAAATTCACCCGTAACGGTATCCAAGTCGACGAGACGATGCGCACCTCGCAGAAGCATATTTATGCGGCTGGCGATGTAATTGGCGGACATAGTTCTACTGAAAAAGCGCTGATTGATGCGCGTGTAGCTGTGTCGCATATTATTGGGCGCAGCAAAGCTATAGTTGATTATCGTGGCGTAATTCGAATCACAGACATCGCGCCAGAAGTCGCGCAACTTGGCGTAACAGAAGACGATTGCATCCGCGCCGACCGCAAGATAAAGAAGATTGTGCTGCCACTAGATGTAGTGCAAAAATCAAATATCACGGATGAGGATCGTGGCTTTATTAAGCTTATTTGTACAAAGAAAGGTGACAAACTAATTGGCGCCACAATTATGGCTCCACACGCCGGCCTCATGATGCAAGAATTATCATTGGCAATGATGTTGGATTTGTCGGTTTATGATATAGCCCGCATGCCGCATCTTGCGAATGATTGGGGTGAGCTAATTCGCACAGCATGCGAAAGGATGTAAAAATATGAAGAAAAAACGAATACTCATAGTGCTTGCGATAATTGCAGCATTATCTATTGGTTTTTTAATCTTACAAAAAACCACCTATGCCGATGACGGTTGTACAAATATAATCTTTGCCGGAAACAACTGCAAGGATATGGACATTGATGATGTAAAAAATATTGTCCATATTGTCCTAAATGTCCTGACGGTTGGCATGGTAGTGGGTGCAACGGTGGGCGTAATTATATGTGGTTATTGGATTTTGACCGCGCGCGAGAATACCGCGCAGCTCGAAAAAGGCAAAAAGCGCCTATTTGAAATAGTAATCGGATTAGCACTATGGTTCTGTGCTTTCGGATTGGTCTATCTGTTCATTCCAAATGCAGAAAATGTTGATGGTGTAGACCAATTACCGCAAGGATATGATGGCGGCAGTCAATCGACGCCACAAACGCCAACTACTGAGATAACAAGTGGCGATAATAGCGCAAGTGAAATAGATGTGCCAGCAGCAAAAAATCCGACCGGAGACGAAGGAACAGTATAGGAGTTAATATGCAAGATTCTGGACCAATCACACCAACTCATTATCAAAATAATGCGCAATTTGGCTATGTTGAAGAGCAAAAGCCAACTTATGAAACTAAAAGTCACAGAAAATTGATCATCTTCGGTGGTATTTCCCTCACGATATGTTTAGTGGTTGCAGGTTTCGTGGTGCAGTTTAGCAATATCGTACGCGATGAAAACGGGCGGACAATTTCTGATATAGAGAACGAAATTTCAGCGATAGAAACAGAGGTTGAACCATTACAGAATGAGCAGCTCGAAACATTCCGCAACGAAGGATTTAGTGAAACGTATTATGCTAAGGCGGAAATCATTACGCAAAAAGTCGACAAACAAATTGAATTATCTGTAGCCAGAGATGCCCTTTCGGAGGTGCAAAAAGAAACGAATCCGCTCAAAAATGGGTCTGCGTATTTCTTTATTGGAGCATTCTTCATGCTGATGATTACGTTAATAATCGCAAGGGTTAGGAGATAAGAAATGAAAATAAAAGAAAAGATAGCACCTAGCCAAATTGCTTGCATATTAGTTTTTAACATAGCAATAACAAGTGGGCTAGTCTATTTGACGCAATCTAACTTTACCACTCCTGTTAAAGCCGTAGAGTCTGGCTATAATTATGCTTCGGAAGGTAATTATAACAATTCGCCCGCTACTCCAGTTGCTATATCTTTTAGTGAGTTCGTAAACGGAAATAGCAGTTACAATATCACTAAATACTACAACCAGGTTAAGGATTCGATTGGCAGCGAAGGAAACGTCCGCGGCGACGATTATGCCAATAAGAGTTACTGTACGACCGATAAACCAGATTTCTATTTAGTAAAAGATACGAATGGGGATCTGTTTAATGCTGCCGAGAGCGAAGGCAAAGGTGGTCCAGCCACTACGGCAATGCTTTACAATACATACTTGCTTCAATATTTGGTGAACTGTTTAGGCAATTACGGTGCGAGGGAGGCCAAGATTACCCTGCCAGAGGGTACATTCTATTTCTTGAATGGACATAATAAGATGACCACCGATCCAACCATTATTAATCTCCTAAAAGAAAAGCAGAAAGGTGAAAACTACGAGCAACACGTTATTAAGCCAACAGACAACCTATATATTAAGGGGCGTGGATACAGCAAAAGTACTACTCAAACTGTGTTGAAGCCGTATACAAGTGCAACTTATTCAACCACCGTCAACGCGGCAGCGCCAGATATGTTTTTCTTCAACGACTATAGTGCTTCTTGGTACCTATTAAAAGACAGGTATTTATCTAATAACCGCTACGAGTATTTTATTATTGATGGCGAGAAAGCTTCGGGCAAGGCATATACTTCTTCTGGCAAGGGTTTTATGTATAATTTGTTTAAAAATACTGATTGGCGTTATGTTACCGTTCGTAATACAGATGGAACCGGTTTCGGCGTCGATGCGCCAATAAACTCTAGGATTGATAACTGTATCGCCGAGGGATGCGGCAAAGGGTTAGCCTGGCCAAATGCCAGTAGTGGTGCGTCTGGGTTTGGTATTGGGACTGGAATAGCCAATAACGAAACCTTCTCTATAACAAATAGCGCTGCAATCGGGAACCGTTTGTTTGGAATCTTCTTTGAGCATCAGAATCGTTTTAATGGCGACAAATACGAAGCGGTAAGTGGCAATTTTACAGTGTCAAATACTACCTCTAAAGCAAACTGGTATAACTACGGTGGATATCGCGCATACGATCTAACCTATGGCAGCAATAATAAAAGCATCGTTGGTTGTACGGATTTGAATCGATCATTGCGAAATTCAAAGATTAGCGTCGGCTTTTATAAAGCGCCAATTCAAGAAGGCGTGAATAACTACAATCGACAGTGCACAAAACAGAGTGTTTATATTGACGATAACTCGCGTAACGTTTCCATCACCGGCATCGAAACCACCGGAACAAAAAGTGGTAATTTATACTTTGCCGACGTAAAGAATGATAGCTATTACAAAACGGCTATGGATTGGGCAATCGATCACTCCATTATTCAAGGATGGGTCAACCCAGAAGAAAAATTTGCGACTGGCGATGAGATGGACAGTTTATACGCTGGCGTGGGTGAAAAATTACAGCGTAGAGATGCCGTAATATATCTATGGCGATACAATAATCGTTCAGGTAAAACTGTTTCTACCAAAAATGGCAATATCAGTAGCGCAGATTCAAAACAACATTATGAAAAGACTTGCTTTACCGATGTCGATCCTACCGCGTATTATGCCCCGGCTGTAAAGTGGGCTTTAGAGAATGGCGTCACTAAAGGTATTTCTGGAAATTGCAATAAAGAAAACTTGAATGGTTCCGGTGTATTTGGTTCTACAAACGCTAATACGACCACGCGCGCCGAGTTCATTACTATGCTTTGGCGCATGAAAGGCCAACCATCTCCGAATCCAGGTGGCGATACGAGAGACTTTAAAGATGTAACGAAAACGTTGGATAGTGGTGCGGAGTCGTGGTACTACGATGCGGTAAAATGGGCCCGCAGTGTCGGCTTGACTAACGGTACGGGCGAAAATGAGTTTACGCCTAACGGTGAATGTACCCGCGAACAAGCAATTTCTATCCTCTGTCGTCTTGATGGATATTGTAAGATCGAAGATTCAAAGAACGCGATTAAGGCACTTCAAAGCCATTAAAAATATGGCCAGATGGCCATTTGAAAATCTTGGTGGCGGGGGTTGGATTTGAACCAACGACCTTCTGGTTATGGGCCAGACGAGCTACCAGGCTGCTCTACCCCGCGACGATAGTATATATAATACGCTTATCCAAACAAAAAGTCAAGCCACTCAGAGAAGTTACTGCGGTAACTCGGGATTTCTTCGGCTGGTTCATTATATTTTTTGAGCGCGGCTTCAGAGTTTGGCGGCAAAATAACCATTTTTTCGCCTGGGAGCATCTTCCCCGCTTTGGCTCGAGCGGTAAGTTCTTGGTATTCTTCGGTCTTATAGTATTCTTGCTCGAGCTTAAGGGTGTCAACTTCAATCTTCATCTTGGCGTAGATAAGTTGGCGTTCTTTGAGTTTTTGCTCAAGCGCCCAGTTGCGTGCAGTGGCGTTTACGGTACCGATAATGAAATAGGCACACAAAACTATTACAATTACCAACGCAATGTTGCGTAAAGTAAAAATGTCTTTTTTGCTGTAATAGCGCAGGCGCCGAAAAGCTGCGACAATTTTATCCCGCATACGTTTATTATAGCAGAGTTACATGCAAGCGCGTGCCATCAGATATGGTATACTTGTAGATACGGGGGCATAGCTCAGTGGTTAGAGCAGTCGGCTCATAACCGATTGGTCGCTGGTTCAAGTCCAGCTGCCCCCACCAGATTTTACATAACTCGGCATTTTGGCCGATTTTTTGGTAGCAAAAATCCCCCAGAAGAACTGAGGGGCTGCTGCAGTTTGGTTGTTAGGCGATTTGGAGAAGCTGGTCCTTGATAATAGCGGCCTTTCTTTCCGCCGTGGCCAGATCGTCGTCCGACTTGACGCTTGCCCGAGCGTCGCAATTTGATAAGATTGTCAAATCCTTTTCAAATTGTTTGTCGTGACGATTTAAGATGGAATTGAGCCGTGCCCGATTCTGTCCCCGATAAGGTTCAGGAGTACTTTCTCCAACACTAAGCGGAAGCATGTGCGCACGGATTAAATCCAGCACCGTTGCGAAACCAGGATAGTTTGGATCAAGAAACTCTGCTACCTCTTTATCGTCGACGTTTTCGTGACCATAAAAGCAGGCTTCATGCCTTTTGTTGAGTGCAGCCGTACGGGGTTTTGCGATGTCATGAAGGCACGCCGCGATGACGGCTTCTTCCGACACTTCGCCAGATTCGTACTGTTCCAGCATGCTACCGATTACGAGGAGACAATGGGTTTCGAACCCTTCCCTGTGATAACGGCTTTTGTGCAGGATTTCCGAATTGGCCTCAAAAAATGCTATCAGTTTCTGTATGTTTATATACTTATTCATTCTTTATTCCTTTCGCACTTTTACGTCTCGCGACAACAACTGAGCCACTGGTTTTTCTCTGAAAAGGGATATCGCCAACAAAAACTCTCAATGTGCGTGATTAGATTGACTAATTATAATTACATTATATCATACTTGCTCGTATTTGTCAATATACGCACCACCAAAAAGCCGCCTTTTCATCAGGCGGCTTTCTTATGGCTTAAAATTTATAGTAGTTAGACACCTCTTTAATTAGGCTGCTGTAAGCATTATTTGCTGTAATAATAGCTTTCGTATTATTTGTGGAAAGAAACTTTCTTCATTTCAAGTTTGTCGAGTGATAATTTCTGTTGCTGCTTCCCTAGCTGAATAATGACTTCTTGTTTTGTGTCAGAAACATTTGCAATGACGGCTTCGTATCCAACTTTGGTTTGGCGCGCAACTACCGCAACGTCTTTCGAATCATAATCACAGCGAATAACTTTACTGCCAGCCGGAAATAGTTTGCTAAACTTTTTCAGCGCAGTATAAATTGGCGTCAAAATAAAATCATCTTCGGCCTCATTTAGAATCGCCGCGCTCGTAACGTAGTTTTTGCAATAGCTCGGTCCGCCACGCCAAGACAAAAACATATTCCAATCCAACCAGGCGCAGGCGCCAGTATTAATATCTGACATCAGTTCGTAATAATATGGGTTCGCCGCGTTTGCCCAACTATCAGGATTGTAAGGCGACCAACCGCAACACATTTCCGAACTAAGCAGCAGGATGTCTGGATATTTCTGACGCACTTTCCACATTTCATCTGGATAAGTGCCATTATACCAGTGGTAGCAAAGACCGGCGACTTTTTCGGTGGCACCATATTTTGTCACGAAAGATCCATTCAATAAATGGTCGGCGGTTTTGGTTAGATCTTTTTTATTGTGATCCCAGAGTAAAATCTGCACATCCAAGTCCCTTAATTCGCGGGATAAATATTTGTAAGCGAGTTTTCTTTGCGCGCGATATGAATAAATACAAGATTCCCAAATTTGAATGGCATGTGGTTCATTTTGTGGCGTGATGTAGCGCACGTTGATGCCCTCTTTGGCGTAAGTTTCCAACCATTTACGAATATATTTCGCATAGCTGCCATAGCGCCATGGTTTTAGAACGCCGCCGAAACGCTGCATGTGCGTAATCTTCATAAAGCTCGGCGGCGACCACGGACTGGCGATGATTTGCAGTTGCCGTTGTTTGCTTTGAGCTTTTCGCAACATCGGCAGTACCCATTGTTTGTCGTGCTCAATCGAAAAATCGCGCAAACTATATTTCTTGGTGTATTCGTAAGGCTTCAAGCAAAAATCGTTGCTGCCAATACTAATTCTGCACCAACGATAATCCAGGCCGGTTTTACCATAAAATGCATCGATTAATTGTTGCTGCTTGGCCGGACTCAACTTCGCAAAATTATAGGCCGTCGCTTCGGTGATAGCGCCGCCCATGCCCTGCCAAGTGCCCAATTCAATATCTTTGCGGATG
>CAMZJD010000015.1 GCA_947307445.1 uncultured Candidatus Saccharibacteria bacterium
GTTGGTTCCGGAGTTGGGGTCTCAGGCGTAAGAATATCCCATGGGGTTGGACTCTCAGGGCTGGCAGACGGCTGTCCCGTTTCAGGTGCTTTGTTTGGCATTTTGTGGTTCCTGTTTATTTTTGTTGGTAAATACTTATAATATCATTATATCAAAAAGTTTACGTTTTGTCAAGAAGGCATAAAAAATACCCCCGGTGTGGGGGTATTCTTTAGGACTTATGTTCCTTGGCCCATTTTTGAAGGATAACGAGTTGGTCGATATCCTTTTGTTGTTCTTCTGGCGGTAGTTCGGCAAAAGGTTTGGCAAGAGTAGGATCGCCATAATCTGGGTGTTTAACCCATTCGTTGCGGCTAATCCAGTTTTCGTGGACCATATGGCCAAACTTTTCGCGGGCGGCTTGGTCATGCTCGAAATCAATACCAAGAATTTCGGCTTCGAATTTTTCGAGTAGATGTATTAAGAACTCAGCACCACCGCGATTTTGCTCCTTCCAATATTCGGAATATTGGTCGTAGGGAAGGTTAGCGATATCAATGACGGCTTTCTGGGCTTCTTCGATAGACATGCCTTCGCGAACGAGATCTTCTGGAGATTTATTCTTGAATTGTTTTTCGCCGTTGACGCCACGCCAAGCTGGTTCAAAGGTGCCATCTTCGCGTTTTGGATAGTTTTTCTCGGCATAATCGCGGGCGAGTGGGATAGCGAGTGATTCAACGCGTGGATCGAGGCCGTCTTTAGTCTCGGCATCTTCAGCACGGTCGATGAGGGCTTCGCCAAATTTTTCATTTTCTTGTTCTGGGGTTTCAGCGGCGCCTTCGACGACTTCGTAAGTAGCAAAATCATTAGCACTTAAGATGTAGCGATTTTCGGGAGAAATAGTTTCAAGCGTTTCGTCTTCACAGACGGCGCAGAAATAACATTCTTCATCGCCGTTTTGAGGGCCACCCCAAGGTGCCTCAATGACAACCTTTTTACCAGTCGGGTTCTTAATGATGCGAGCCTTGCCTTTAGCGCGGAATTTGCCAGATTCATCCGTGGATTCATAACGTTTTTTGAAGGTTTCATCCGGGACAGGGTAGTTGTTGGCACGGTCGCCTTCTTGTTGGATAGGGTTAGTGACAATCCATTCGCCGACTTCGACGCGGCGCTTGTCTTCGACTTCAGCGCGGCGGTCGGCGCCTTCGCCACGCATGACCCAAGTAGTAATCATATATTGACCGGCAGCTTCGTCGAATTCGACGTCAAGATCTTTGTAATCGCCAGCTTCAAGGCCTGCTTCGGTAACTTGAACGGCGTCTACGACCTTTTTCTTGATGTAATATTCGGCGTGCTGAAAGAGCTCAGTGTATTCTGGCTCTTTGAGATCAACCATTACTTCATGAGTTTCGGTGGCGATATTCTCGTCAAAACCGGTTTCGGCATCGGATATGTTTCCGGTCATGCCAATTTGGTGGTTTTCGCTCATTTTCTCTCCGTTTTTAGTGTTTGTTTTGATAGATACCCAATATGTCCATTATATCAAAAAACTTATGGTTTGTCAAGAGGTGGGGGCGTGTTAGAATATTTATATGGCTACGGAGGAAAGACTAAAACCGAGTGATTATGTGCATCTACATAATCACACGCATTATTCATTGTTGGATGGCTTGACGAAGATTGATGAATTGGTGAATTTCGTCAAAGAATCAGGCATGGAAGCAGTAGCGGTGACTGATCATGGCACGATGTCTGGGCTGATTGATCTTTATAAGACTGCGTCTGATGCGGGTATTAAGCCGATTTTAGGTCTAGAGTCTTATGTGGCGGCGCGGCGATTAGAGGATCGCGATCCCGCTTACGATAAGGAGCGCTTCCATATTACTTTGCTCGCGATGAATGACAAAGGTTTCGAAAATCTTTGTCGTTTAATGACGATTGCAGAAACGGAGGGCAAGTATTACAAGCCACGCATTGATCACCGCGTGATGGAAGAATACAACGAAGGCTTAATTTGTCTGTCTGGCTGTATGGGCTCCGAGATTTCAATGGCAATTCGCAACGATGATATGAAGAAGGCGCGAGAGCTGATTGACTGGTATTCCAAAGTGTACGATGGCCGTTTTTATCTAGAGATGCAGGATCATGGACATCCAGATTCGTCGACACATAATCCAGAGCAACAAAAAGTCAACGAAGCTTTGATGAAGCTTTCCAAAGAGACTGGGTTGGATTTGGTGGTGACTTGTGACGCGCACTATTTGAAGAAGGAAGACCAAGATGCGCATGAAGTGTTGTTGTGCGTGGGTACGGGTAGCAACATTTCGGACGAGAAGCGCATGTCGTTAAAGGATTTTGATTTGCATGTGATTCCGCCAGAAGAAATCATTTCGCATTGGGAAAAAACTTGCCCAGAGGCAGTACGCAATACGAAGAAGATTGCCGATCGTTGTAATGTAAAGATTGAACTAGGGCGGATTTTGATTCCGAAATACCCAATTGATACAGGAGAGACAGAGAAGGAATATCTGGATCGAATTGTGTTCCAGGGTTTGGCGGAACGCTTTGGTTATCTAACGAAGGAAGAAGCAGCCAAGAAAACGGTGGCGGAAATTCGGCCATTGCTGTCCAAAGAGATTCTGGAGCGAATTGATTATGAGCTAGAGACCGTCGATAAGATGGGCTATAACGGCTACTTCTTGATTGTGCAGGACTTCATTAACTGGGGCAAAGGCCAGGGGATTATTTATGGGCCGGGTCGTGGTTCGGCGGCGGGCTCGTTGTTGGCGTACGCAATTCATATTACAGACTTGAATCCGCTGGAATACGATTTGCTCTTTGAGCGCTTCTTGAACCCAGATCGTATTTCGATGCCAGATATTGATACGGATATCCAGGATAACCGGCGCGATGAGGTGATTGAGTATTGTACGCAGAAGTATGGCAAAGGCCGGGTGAGTAATATTGTGACCTTTGGTAAGATGATGGCAAAGAACGCCGTGCGCGATGTGGCGCGCGTGTTGGAGGTGCCATACGCGGAAGCAGACCGAATTGCGAAGTTGGTGCCAGATCCGGTAATGGGGCATCATGTGAAGTTGAAAGATGCGATTGTGAATGAGCCGGACTTGAAACATGAATACGAGACTAATCCGACGACGAAGGAAGTAATCGATTTCGCAATGAAACTGGAGGGTACAATTCGCTCACACGGTGTGCACGCTTGTGGTGTGGTGATTGCACCAGATGATTTAGTGAAGTTTATGCCGCTGGAAGTTTCGGCCAAAGGTCCACTTGCGACACAATATCCGGGTCCGCAGGTAGAAGAATTGGGCTTGCTCAAGATGGACTTTTTGGGATTATCGAACTTGTCGGTGATTCAGCAGGCTTTGCGCATTATTAAAAAGGTGTACGGAAAGCAAATCGTAATGGGCGATTTGCCACTAGATGACGATAAGGTTTACGAATTATTCCGCAGGGGCGATACGACGGGTGTATTCCAGTTTGAATCGGCCGGGATGAAGCGCTATCTGCGTGAGTTGCAACCAACGGCGTTTGACGATCTGATCGCTATGAACGCCTTGTATCGTCCGGGGCCAATGCAGTTTATTGAGAGCTTCATTAAGCGCAAGCATGGGGAAGAGCCGATTACTTATTTACACCCGGGGCTAGAGAATTCGCTAAAGAACACTTATGGTATCTTGATTTATCAGGAGCAGTTCATGCAGGCATCAAAGGAATGGTGTGGCTTTACGGGTGGCCAGGCGGATACCTTGCGCAAGGCAGTAGGTAAGAAGAAGGTTGACTTGATGAACATGATGAAGCCACTGTTTATTAAAGGTGCCGTAGAAGTGGGTGGAGCGACCGAGGAGATTGCGGAGACATTTTGGAGTCAGTTGCTGGATTTCGCGAACTACTGTTTCAATAAGAGCCACGCTGCTTGTTATGCTTTGGTTGCATATTGGACGGCATATCTGAAAACTTATTATCCAGAAGCTTTTATGGCGGCTTTGATGAATGCCGATATGCGCTGGACAGATCGGTTAGCGATTGAGATGACGGAATGCAAGCGCATGGGTATTCAAGTGCTTGGCCCAGATATCAATGAATCGTACCCGGAATTTGCAACGGTAGGTAAGAGTAAGGTGATTCGCTTTGGTATCGCGGCGATTAAAGGTATGGGTAAAGCTTTGGCTGAGGACGTAATTGAGGAGCGTGATAAGAATGGCAAATTCAAGTCAGTATGCGATTTTGCAAAACGCGTCTCTGGGCAGAAGTTTAATAAAAAGAGCTGGGAATCGGCGATTAAGACAGGTTGTTTTGATAGTTTTGGCGACCGATCAGATTTATTATTCAACTTAGAGAAAATTCAGGCTTATGGAAATAAGATGCAAAAAGATGCTGCAAGCGGTCAGACGGATTTGTTTGGTGCGATGGGGGCGGCAGCCGAAGTGCCAGAGGTAGAGATTCAACCAGCGCCGACAAAATATTCCGACAAGGAACAGCTGATGTGGGAGCGCGAATTGATGGGCTTATATATTTCGGCACATCCACTTGATAAGTATGATACTTATTTCGAAGAGCAGACGATGCCAATTTCGGAGATTAAGCCAAGTATTGACGGTGCTAATGTAATTGTGGGCGGTATTATTACGAACGTGCGTTCGTTGGTGACGAAGAGTGGTTCAAAGATGGCTTTTGTAAAAATCGAAGATAAAGTATCGGAGATTGAAGTTATCGTATTCCCAAAGACTTACGAGCAAGTAGGGGCAAAATTAGTGCAAGACGCGGTAGTAAAAGTTACTGGTCGCGTGAACGCGTCGGATCGTGATGGTAATAAGACAGATGAGGCGAAGATTAACGCTGAAGAAATTGATATTATTACCGATGAAGAATTAGAGAATTACCAATCAACGGGCGCAAAATTAAAGACGCCAACTAAAGGTGTATCACAAAAACCGCGCGGTAAAGTGGCGGCGACAGATGTAGCAAAAAATGGGAATGGCGGAGGGTTCCGTCGTGGTGACGACAAACCGGCTACGCATTTTCGCACGACGGAAAGCGATGCAAATGCGGCGCCGGCAAAGCCGAAGAAATTATTTATACGCGTGATGGATCCAACAAACAAAGATGCTTTGATGGGCTTAAAACAGAGCTGCGCCGCATATCCTGGACTATCTGAAGTTATATTAGTGATTGGGGAAGAGAAAAAAGCGATGCGGATGCCGTTTCGTTGCGAGCCGGTAGAAGCGTTAACTAAAGAGCTTAGTGACATTTTTAGCGAAGAAAACGTGGTGGTTAAATAACAGAGATTTTATCATCAAAAAAGGGGGTTGGCCTCCCTTTTTTATTGCTAATTAGATGAGTTTAAAGCCGCTCTTTTTGTCGTTATATATATTATCGTAAATGCTAACGTGACCAATTTTATTGGCAGCCTTAACGACTTCGTCAATGTCATCGGTGATGCGGTAGATTTTACGGTCTTTATCATTGATGGTTTTTAGCGAGGTCATCTTGGTGGCGAAGAAGTGATCAAGCGGTTTCCAGAATGATTTGCCAATGAGGAACATTGGCATCTTAGGCATTTTGCCTTCTTGCATGAGGATAAGGATTTCGGAAAATTCATCGAGCGTGCCAAACCCGCCAGGGAAGAATACATAGACTTTGGAGCTCAAAGTGAGCATGACTTTACGGGCAAAGAAATAGTGAAATTCCATTTCGTCAGTTACGTACGGATTGATGTGCTGCTCATGCGCTAGTTGAATATTTAAGCCGATGCTGCGACCGCCAGCTTCGTAAGCGCCTTTATTGGCGGCTTCCATAATACTAGGGCCACCGCCAGTGATAACTGGGTGTCCGTTTTGGGCAAGTTTATAGCCGAGTTGTTCGGCGAGCTTACACCATTTGCCGTCCATTGGCAAACGCGCAGAGCCGAATACTGATACACCTTGAGCGTAGGTACGAATTTTAGCGAGGCCGCGTTCGAGGTCTCTGGCATAACGCAAAGAACGCTCAACGTCTTCGGCGTTGAGTTTATTTTCGGCGATTTCTTCTAGCCATTTCGTGACTATATCGTCCATTAACGAATCTCCTGTATTGGCATAGTGTGTAATTTTGTGTTTTGGGTAATTATTCCGGCTTTCGAGCCAATTTTACGAACGACGGAAGTGGAGTTTGCAGAAGCGAAGATGAGTGATTCCTTGAAATTCTTGCCATTAGCGTAGGCGGCTAGAAAACCAGAGCCGAATGCATCGCCGGCGCCAGTAGCGTCTTTGATAGGAACATCTTCATAGAGACCGAGGCGGTAAACTTCTTTGCCATCGGTTGCGATAGCGCCTTGATTGCCATCGGTAATGATAGCGGCTGGTACATAATTGCGCACGCGCAGGATCAACTCTTGGAGGGTAGAGCCTACGACTATTTTTTTAGCTTCCTCTTTGTTTAATAAGAGTACATCTACGTCGGATAGAAGCCCAAGGAGTTTGCGTTGGTGGGCAAGTTCAAGATTACCTGGGTTGAACATGATTTTGGCACCAAGTGATTTGGCTTTAGTAAAGAATTGGTCAAGCATATCCATATTACCGCGGAAAGTAGTGACGTATAACCAATCAGGATAGATGTTTTCGAGGTCGTCTGGGTTTAAAATATCAAATTTGGCAGATGCGCCACGGCAGGTTAGAATGGTACGCTCACCATTTGGCGCAAGAAGTAGTACAGAGTAGCCAGTGTGGATATTTTCGGCGTAACTGACGTAGCTAGAGTCTATGCCTTCATCGTCTAAGGCATTGATAATAGCGGTACCGGCTGGATCATTGGCAATACATCCCATGAAAATAGATTCATGGCCATTGCGAGCGAAGGTAGTTGCAGCGTTGGTGGCGCCGCCGCCAGTACTAAATTGGATTTTGTCGATGTCGACTTTGGTGCCGAGCTCAAGTTGATTGAAAAAGCCGCGGCTGTTCGTGCCGAAATCGTCATGATCAATGAGGTAGACATCTTGCAACGCAGCGCCCACCGATACGATGCGTGCCATTATAGCGGTTCCTCCTTTTCGGTTTCGGCGTTGAGCAGAGCGTACATTTGGGCGGGGTCATCTGCTTTAGCGATAGCGCTGCCGACATTAATCACATGAACGCCGGCGTGCATAATTGGACGGATGTTCTCAAGATTAGCGCCACCATCCCAACCAACTTCGATGCCGTGGTGGATGTCGCTAATTAGCTCGGCTTTTTCGGCTAGTAATAAGTCTGCTTCGCCGCCGTATTCTCCAAGGCGGCCAGAGAAGATCATGGCATGGTCGGCAGCGTTGAGAATTGGTTTAATGGCGCCCGGATAGACACCTTTGACGATGGCTACGCCAACGCGCATGCCGTTTTGTTTGAGAATATCAAAGATAGGCAGAAGATCCTCACTAGCTTCAGCGTGAAAAATGACAAGATTTGGATGCAATTTAATGATGTTTTCAATGTGGACGGATGGTTTTTTGGTAATCATGTGGAGATCGACCGTCCAACCTTTTGGCCACCAAACGGCAGTTTCATTAATAGTGACATTCGATGATAGCGTACCATCGGAAATGTCGATATGCGCGCGGCGCACAAAAGGATAATATTTTTTAATAATTTCTTTATATTGAGTTGGACTATTGGTTAGGATGCTAGGTGCAATAGTTGTAATTGGCATATTATAACTCGTCTAATTTATCGCAACGGCGTTTATATTTTTCGTCTGGTAATGGCTGCGTGCTCATAAAACCATTAATAATTTCGGCGTAGTTGTGAAGATTTTCGTCTGCGGATAGGCAGAGAATGTTGGCATTATTGTGTAAGCGGGTTTCGATGGCCTCCATTGCAGAAGAGCAAATGGCGGCACGAGCACCTTTGAAGCGGTTGGCTTGCATAGCCATGCCTTGGCCAGAGCCACAGAGTAGGATGCCAAAATCGTCGAGGTCAGAATTAGATGTTAGGGCAATGGCGACTTTTTTGGCGTAATCATTAAAGTCATCCTCGGCGTCGTATTCATGGGCGCCAAAATCAGTGAACGGGATTTGGCGGCTTTGTAACCAGCTTAAAATCTCATCCTTGAGTTGAAAGCCGCGATGGTCGGCGCCGAGGTAGACATGCATATTGCTATTGGCCAATCTTGCCGAGATCGGCAGTTAATTCGACGAGGCGATTGCTGTAGCCCCATTCGTTGTCGTACCAAGCGACAACTTTAATGAGGTTACCACCGATAACATCGGTAAGTTTGAGGTCGACAATAGAAGAATGGGAATTACCGCGGTAATCGATAGAAACAAGTTCTTCTTCGGTAGCATCGAGAATGCCTTGATAGTAAGGATCGGCAGCGGCCTTCTTGAAGAGTTCATTGATTTCTTCTACGGAAGTTTCGCGCTTAGTAACGGCAGTAATATCCGAAAGGGAAACTACTGGGGTTGGAACGCGGACGGAAAGACCATTAAATTTGCCCTTGAGGGTAGGAATAGTAAGAGCAGCAGCTTTGCTGGCGCCGGTGGTTGTAGGAACAATGTTTTCAGCAGCTGAGCGAGCTTCGCGGATGTCTTTAGCTGGCGCATCTTGAAGTTTTTGGCTAGCAGTATAACTGTGAACTGTGGTCATCATAGCCTTATCGATACCGATGTTGTCTTCAAGAACTTTCATAACTGGTGCGATACAGTTTGTGGTGCAAGAAGCGTTAGAAACAATAACATCTTCGGCAGTGAGTTGGTCTTCGTTGACGCCGAGGACGATAGTCTTAGCGCCTTCACCCTTAGCTGGGGCAGAAATGACAACTTTGCGTGCGCCGGCGGTAATGTGAGCACGAGCATCTTCAGGATTAGTGAAGAAACCGGTGGATTCAATTACAACATCAACGCCAAGGTCGCGCCAAGGTAAATTGGCAGGATCTTTTTCGGCGAAAACACGGATAGATTTGCCGTCAACGATAATATTTTGGTCGTCGCTCTTAACCTCTTTGTCGTAGATGCCGTAGTTGGAATCATACTTTAAGAGATGTGCGAGCGTTTGTGCGTCAGTAAGGTCGTTGATGGCGACCACTTCGACATCGCCACGATCGAAGGCGATTTTGAATGCGTTGCGGCCGATACGTCCAAAGCCGTTGATAGCAATTCGAACCATGTGTCTTTTTACTCCTAATAATTATTAGATGATACTTATGCTTATTGTACCACATCGGGTGTGCTATGATAAGTAAAAGCCCCAGATTTCGGGCAACAAATTTGAAAGGAGTGACATGGCAGATTTTAATCAAACCCTCGAGCCAGGAGATTATAAAAATGGAAATATTAATGTAGTAATTGAGATTCCGACTGGCAGTAACCATAAGATTGAGTGGGATCGCAAACGTGCTTGTTTTATGCTCGATCGTATCGAGCCAATGGCATTCGCTAAGCCTTGCAACTACGGCTTTATCCCACAGACGCTCGACGAAGATGGTGATGAGCTTGATGTGCTCGTGATTACTGACCAACCGCTTACGACTGGTATTTATGTTAAGGCTCGTGTACTTGGCGTGATGAAGTTTGTAGATGATGGGGAAGTAGACGACAAGATTATTGCCGTGGTTGATGATGATCGTAATAATGGCGATATGATTAAGACGCTTGAAGATATTCCAAAACGCACGATTGAACAGCTAGAATTCCATTTCAATCATTACAAGGATTTGAAGAAACCTGGCACTACGCAGGTTAAAGGTTTCTTTGGCTTAGATGAAGCAATTAAAGTAATTGAAGCCGCTACGAAACGCTTCTAAAAATCGTGAATTTTTAAGCAAAAACGGTTTCATTCACGTTTTTCAAGGAAATCCCCTCTGTAAAAGTGGGGATTTTTGTGCGGGTGTATAAAAAATTTATGCTTAGTTTTCTGTAAAAATAAGGCGCTTGTGGTATCATAGAACTAAGATAAAACTTAAGGAGGAATCCAAATGGGCTTTATTAAAGCATTTACGGGCGCCCTCAGTGGTAGTTTCGCGAATCAGTGGCTCGAATATATGGCGCCACCAGCTTCCATGACTGATCATGTCTTGTTAGCACGCGCAACCCCAGTGAAGTCGAACGGTAGTGAGAATAACGATGGCGAGGAAAATGCCAACGTGATTTCGAACGGTAGTAAATTCTTGGTCCCAGAAGGCACTTGTTTAATCACCGTAGAAAACGGTGGTATCACTGGTGTGATTTCTGAACCGGGCGGCTATACATACACGACTGAAAACGTGCCTGAAGCTAAGAGTATGTTTTCTGGCGATGGCTTCTTCGCTTCGACCTTTGGTCAAAGCTGGAACCAGTTTAAGTTTGGTGGTCAACCAGGCAACCAGCAGGTGGCTTTCTATGTCAATTTGAAGGACATTAAAGGTCTCCACTATGGCACCCAGAATCCTATTCGCTATCGCGATGCGTATTATGCAGGTGCGATGCTTGCCGTTACAAGCAATGGTACTTACACCGTCAAAGTTGTAGATCCTATTCTCTTAATTAAGAATTTGATTCCAGTAGATATCATTTCTGGCCAAGGTCGTAGCTACTTTGAGCTCGGCGAGAGTGATGGCGGTGTCGAAGAAGGTCTGTTTGCAGATTTCATCGGCTCTTTGTCAGTTGCTCTTTCGAATTTCACTAAGGGTGGTAAATCCATTGATGAAATTCAAGGTGGTCAAACTGATTTCGCCAAGAATGTAAACGAAGCCGTAGAAGAGAAAGCACAATGGGGTACCAAGTATGGTCTCGCCGTTGTTGACGTATCTCCAATGGGCCTCGACTGGGACGAAACTTCCTCCAAGCTTATTACCGAGAAATTCAACACTGGCTTCCTCATGCAAGGTGGTGTTGGCGCTGCTTATGCGCAAACCCAGATTGCCGAAGGTGTCAATGCTGCTGGCAATAATGCCGGCACTGGTGGCCTAATGGGCATGGGTATGGGCGTTGGCATGATGGGCGGTACGGCTGGTATGACTCAGCCAGTTGGTGACAACCCAGTTGTTGCTCAACAACAAGCTCAAGCTGCCGCTGCGGCTCAGCCAGCTACTCCAGCTCCTGAAGCTCCTGCTGCTCCAGAGACGCCAGCAACTCCAGAAACCCCAGCTACACCAGCTGCGGAGTAATTCGGAGAGATTGCTCTAAATGGCTACTGATAAGCCAAAATTTGAGTTGCATCGCTGCCCCAATTGTGGGGGCAGCGATGTGGCCATTGATATGGGTGAAGGAAAACTACGCTGTAATTTTTGCCAGACTTTGTTTGAGGGCAAAAAAGTAAACGCGGCCGGTGGCGTTGAAAAGCTACGCGGCAAAGTGGTAGAAGAAGGCGCAGAAGATATTATTCCGAGCGAAGAAATCATTGTAACTTTTAAATGTCCATCTTGTGGTGCGGAAGTGGTGATAGATGCAAACGAGAAAACGAGTGCGTCTTGTCACTGGTGCCGTCATATTTTTTCGCTGGTGGATAAAATTCCAAACGGCGCAGTGCCAGATTTAGTGCTGCCGTTTAAGATGAAAAAATTAGTAGCCGAGCAAAAAATTCGGAGCTGTTTAGATACGTATCGCGAAAAGATAGATAAAACCTTCTATGATCAATTCAATCCAAAAGATATTCGTAGCGTATATTTCCCATATTTTATTGTGGACGTGAATGCTCATGAAACGATGAAGGGAGATGTTGAGAAGGTTGCTGATGTGGATAAAGATAAGAAGACACCGCCGTGGACGATTGAGCAACATTATTTGACTTTGGATTATGATTTGTTGATTGATGATTTGACAGTAGAATCATCAGCAGCGCGATTAAATCAAAATCGTGATGTGAATTCAAATAATATTATCAATGCAATTTTGCCATTCGATACTGAGAATGCGGTAGCGTGGGATGCGAATTTTATCCGTGGCGTTGCAGCCGAAAAGCGGAATGTGAACACGAGGAGACTACGTGAGGTAGTAATGCTTCAGTGCGGTGATGTAGCACGCCAAGAAATAATGAAGAAAATTCCTAGCTATAAGCGCGGTGCGCGGTGGGATGATGAACATCTAGATCTACGAGGGATTAAGTGGAAGGCAGCGTATTTGCCAGTTTGGTTATATAGTTATGAGCGCGAGGGTGATAAGCGAATTTATTATATAGCTGTTAATGCACGTTCTGGCGAGACAGTCGGCTCGATGCCGGCGCCAAAGTCAGGTGAACGCATATCGACAAAAAAGCGCGCGCGTCATGAGCATGAGCATGAGACGCGAGTAGAGATTCGGAATTTTGAGATAAAAGACGTAGAAAAAGGCACAACGCAGGCATGGTTACCGGAGATGGTAGGCCGAAACGATAATCGTGCGATTGGGTCGTTAGCGACTGGGCGCGATGATATGTTGTTATCCGAAAAACGTAATTATGAGAATGGCAAAGGTTACGCCGAAGAAACAAAGAAGAACAAAAAGGAAAAGACGGCCAGCGAAAAGTTTTTTGATTCGATTCTGGGGCCGCTTTCTGAAGGTTCGGAGAAGAACCCGGTTAGATATATAGCGACGGTGATTGGTTTATTGATTGTCGCGGGTTTGATAGTGGTGGCGATTTTCTCGGCTATCTATGGTTTGATTTGGTAAAAATAAGGGAGGTAAAATGATTCAGAACGATAAAAATGGCATGAACCGCTGTCCAAAATGTGGTGCATCAGATGTATCTTTGAATCCCAAAACGGGACAACTGAAATGTAATTTTTGTCGTGCGGAGTTTGCGTCGGCGGCTGTAAACGCTTTTGGCGGAGTGGAAGATTTGAAGGGGGAAGTGGTTTCAGAGGGTGCGACTAATATTATTCCAGGTGAAGATATCATTTTAACCTTAAAATGTCCGGCTTGTGGTGCGCAAGTTGTGATTAATACCGAAGAAGTTACGAGCGCACGTTGTCACTGGTGCCGACATACTTTATCGATTAATGAGAAGTTACCGAATGGCGCAGTGCCAGATTTGGTGTTGCCATTTAAGATGGAAAAGAAATCTGCTGAAGCCAAGATTCGTGAGTTTGTTGATAAGCGCCAATTCTTTGCGCATCCAAAATTTAAGGCGGAGTTTACCACCGAGAATATAATGGGCGTTTATTTGCCATATATGGTAGTTGACGTAAATGCGCATGCGTATTTAGCCGGTGAGGCGGAGCATTTAGTGCGTAGCTATACAGTGGGCAGTGGCAATAATCAGCGGCGTTATTATGATGCGGATGCGTATGACGTGACGCGCGAATTTGATGTTTTAGTGGATGATTTGACGGTTGAGGCTTCGAGCGACAAATTGAAACAAGATGTACGTGCTAATACGAATAACGTGATTAACGCTATTATGCCGTTTGATACGGAAAACTGCGTTGGCTGGAATCCAGGCTTTTTGCGTGGATATGCGTCAGAAAAACGTGATACGAATATTGATTTGCTACGCCCGATCATGAAAGAACAAGTGGGAGATGTGGCACGTTATCGTGTAAAAGAGAGCATGACTTTCTATAATCGTGGTACGAAATGGACCAACGAGAAGGTAGACATTAAAGGTGCTAGTTGGAAAGCGGCATATCTTCCGGTTTGGCTTTATAGTTATTTGCAAGATGACGACAAAGGGAAGATGTTGCATTATGTCGCGGTGAATGCGCGTACGGGTGAGACTATGGGGTCGGTGCCAATTAATAAAACGAAGTTGTTGACGATTTCGATTATTATAGAGATTATTGGTATTTTCCTTGGTTTAACTTGGATTAAAATGTTTATCGGTGCGGACGATAGTGATATCTGGATGGCTGGTTTGCTTGGTTTTACGCCAGGCTTTCTGTTCTATTGGATTAAGAAGGCGCGCTATCGCAACATGGATGCACGCCATACTTACGAAAAAGAGACAAAGTCGACAGTGAATAACATGAAACAGACAGATAATTTGCGCGAACATCGCAAGCGCTTACGCAATTCACGAATTGAAGGCGAGAATGGCAATAACGTAAAAGGCGTAATTGCTAAGAATGGCGAGAAGATGATGGGGCAGAAGATGGCGGAATATCTTGGTATAGATAAAATGATTGGCACAGCGCCAGGACAAAAGATAAAAGAACGCGAAAATCAGAATGACAACAAAAAGTAAAACAGTACTACGTTGTCCACATTGTGGTGGGTCAGATATAGCTCCGGATGAAAAAACCGGCAAGCTAAAATGTAAGAGCTGTAAACAATTAATTGACGCGAAGAGCGCTAATGCAAAAGGCGGTGTTGAGAAACTGTCTGGTAGGATTATTGGCGAGGGATCGCAAAAGATAATTCCGGGCGAAGATGTAGTCTTGACGCTAAAATGTTCGTCTTGCGGCGCAGAAGTGGTTATTAACACTGACGAAGCACTGACGGCCAAATGCCCATGGTGTCGACATATTTTGTCAGTGACAGATAAATTGCCAAACGGTGCTGTACCAGATTTGGTATTGCCATTCAAACTGACACGCGCAGAAGCTCATGAGAAAATGAAGGAGTTTTTAACGGAGCGTTTGAAATATGCCGATCCGGAACTAGAGAAGAACTTCAGCATAGATAATATTCAGGGTGTATTTATGCCGTATGTTGTAATAGACATGCGTGTTGATGCGCAGCTTTCGGGTACAGGCGAAGAGTTAGTACGTCGCTATACGGTTGGATCTGGCGATGACGAAGAAACGCGATACGACGTAAATGTATATAAGGTTGAAAGAGTTTTTGAGCTTGAAGTTGATGATTTAACAATTGAAGCTTCGAGTAAGAGACTGAACCATGATAGGCGCGAAAATACGAACAACGTCATCAATGCGATTATGCCGTTTGATACCGAAAATGCTGTGGATTGGGATCCGCGTTATTTGCGTGGTTTTACGTCTGAAAAACGTGATTTGGATGTTGACGAATTAGACATAAAAGCAAAACGCCAGACGGAAGATATTTTGAAATATCAATTAAGTAGCTCATTAGCAAAATATGATCGAGGTGTTTGTTGGGATTTGGTGCGCCTAAAACAGAGTGGCGTGAAATGGAAAACGGCGTATTTGCCAGTGTGGTTATTTAGTGTCGCACAGCAAAGTGGCGAGAAAGTAATATTGCATTATGTAGCGGTGAATGCGCGTACGGGTGAGACGCATGGTAGTGTGCCGATGAATAAGAAAAAAATATTAATGACGATATTTTTGTTCCCATCGATTGTATTGTTTTTGAGTTTGTTACTATCTTTAGCAATAAAGACGGAGATGCTGCCGTACGCCTTGGCGATAATGCTGAGCCCTTTGCGGGTAGTTGGAGTGTGCGCGTCAATTATTTGGTTTTTCGTCTTTGGCATTATAATGCTCGTAAAAATGCGCAAGTATCGCGAAAACGATGCGCGGCATGATTTTGAAGCAGAGACGCGCGCAAAGATTACGAAACTTGAGGAGAATGATGAGTTGTTAGAGTTTGTGCATGGGATGCATAATTCGATGATGTTAGACCGTAACGATAATAAAAAGTCAGATGTTGATGGGTCGCGAAAGACTACGATTGAAAAGAAGCCACAGAATTCCACCCGCGGGCAGATAATTGTTGGGGTGATTATTGCATTTTTGATTTTGGAATTTTTGGGGCCAATTTTGGCTTTAATTATGATGGCTTTTGTTTGGTAAACAGATAAGAGTGATATACTATAAAGTATTATGAAACTATATAATACTTTAACGCGCAAAATAGAAAATTTTGAGCCGCAAGATGCGGAGCGGGTTAAAGTTTATACTTGTGGTCCTACCGTGTATAGCTTTGCCCATATTGGCAACTTTACTTGCTATGTTTACTGGGATTTATTGGTGCGCACTTTGCAATCACAGGGTTATAAGGTGGATCGGGTTTTGAATATCACTGATGTTGGCCATCTAACTTCTGATGCTGATGAGGGTGAGGATAAGATGGAAAAAGGTGCTCGCCGGGAGGGGAAAACAGTATGGGAAGTAGCCGAAATGTATATGAACGATTATTTAAAGAATTTTCGCGCCTTAAATATGGTAGAACCAACGCATATATGTCGTGCTACGGATTATGTCAAAGAGGACATGGCCTTAGTAGATGCCCTAGATGAAAAAGGATATCTATACGATACGACAGATGGTTTATATTTTGACACATCGAAGTTTCCGACTTATGCAGATTTTGCTCATCTGGATTTGGATCACTTGAAGGCAGGAGCAAGAGTTGAATTCAGCAACGAAAAACGCAACGTTTCGGATTTTGCGGTTTGGAAATGGATACGCGATGGCGAGGACCATGCAATGCAATGGAAATATCGTGGTCGGATGGGCTATCCTGGATGGCACATTGAATGTGCGACGATTATTCATGAGGTATTAGGTGAGCCAATCGATATTCACTGCGGCGGCATTGATCATATTCCGATTCATCATACGAACGAAATTGCTCAGCTTGAAGGCGCCTATGGTAAACAAATGTCAAAGTTTTGGTTACATAATAATTTCATTACGATTGAGGGGCAGAAGATTTCTAAATCGCTTGGTAATGTATATATGTTCGACGATTTGGCAAAACGTGGCTATACGCATATGGATTACAAGATGTGGGTATTGCAGGGCCATTTCCAAAGTGAACGTAATTTCTCATTTGAAGATTTAGCGGCAGCAAAGCAGCGATTACTGAATTATCGGAATTTTGCGGCTTTGCGTTGGCAAAAAGATGCTACGG
>CAMZJD010000016.1 GCA_947307445.1 uncultured Candidatus Saccharibacteria bacterium
TTTTGATGCTTAAAATTTCCTGTATTTTTAGCAAAATTAGCACTCTAGGCTTGACAGTGCTAATAATAAGCGCTATACTCTAATTATACGAAGCCACCAGAGGCAGAAGTAAGATTAGATAAATCACAGAACTCTGATGCTGACTCCGTCTTAATCAATATAATCAAAGAAAGGAAACAAAATATGCGATTCCCAATCGACAATCTTTTTGACGAAATGTTTAGTGGATTCGGCGACGATTTCTTTGACGATCCATTCGACACCCCACGCCTTCCAGACGGTGAACATCAACATGGCCTCATGCGCCCACCAAAGGTACATACCCACGGCTTAATGCGCACCGATGTGAATGAAACCGATAAAGCCTACGAGCTCGCTATTGAGCTTCCAGGCCTCAAGAAAGACGACATTAAAGTTAAGCTCGACAACGGCATCCTTACGGTCAGCACTGAGACACACGAAGAAACCGAAGAACGCGAAACTCCAGGCGGTAAGCCACGCAAGAACGGCAAGGTTATTCGCCGCGAACGTCATTACGGCGCCATGAGTCGTAGCTGGTATGTCGGCGACGACGTAGAGCAGGGCAAAATTAAGGCCAAGTACGAAAATGGTATTTTGAATTTGACCGTGCCAAAAGTTGAGCCAAAGCCAGAGCTTCCAGACGATAAGAAATATATCGCCATCGAAGGCTAATTTATCTCCTTTTATTAAACCGTCAAAGACAAAACTCCGGACACAACCCACCGTTATCCGGAGTTTTTGTTTGATAATATTATTTATATATTACTTATTTCTTGCCACTTAATTCTTCTTTATATGTTTTTCCGGTCGTGTAATTAATCACTTCTACATGCGGCATCGAATCGAGTAGCGCGAGAATTGCCGTGTCCGTTTCCGAGTTTTGCATCGAGTTCTTTACTTTATTCTTGTGCGATTCAACATGAGCGTTTTTATAAACTATTCTCGTAATACCCGCCTGCAGCAAAAATCGCAAACAATCTACGCACGGCGCATACACCGAATAGCAAGTGCATCCCGTCAAGTCGCGATGCGCAAAGATAATTGCGTTAATCTCGCTGTGCATTGAGAAATAATATTTCATCGGACGTTCAGTCAAAGTAAGCTTCGACTCGTCTGCACCCTGAATTAGACCGTTATAACCAAAGGAAACTGGCCTTTTTCTCTCGTCAACAATTACCGTTCCGACTTTCGTCGAAGGATCTTTCGAACGTAATGCCACCGTCTCGGCAATCTTTAAAAAGTATTCATCCCAATCCATCACTCACTCCTTTTATCTATTTTAACTATAACATCTCGGGGCATTAAAATAGCCATATTAATATATATTAAGATTTAAAAATTTCGCACTTATGCTTTGTTGCATAATTTTGTATGATATTATATAGCACATGAGTAAAAATTTAGTTATCGTCGAGTCTCCAGCTAAAGCACATACTATCGAGAAATATCTCGGTAAAGATTTTACTGTCTTGGCATCGGTAGGTCACATCCGCAAAGACACGAAGGTCGACAAAAATACTTTTGACGTCACTTACGAAATTGACCCTGGGCACAAGAGTGTTATTGCCGATCTTAAGAAAGCCGCCAAAGAAGCCGACAAAATCTGGCTCGCGACGGATGAAGACCGCGAAGGAGAGGCGATTTCTTGGCACCTCTGCGAGGTGCTTAAACTGCCAAAAGATACCGCACGTATTACTTTTCATGAAATTACTAAAAGCGCACTTGATGAAGCTATCAAAAACCCACGCACCGTGGACATGGACATGGTTTCTAGCCAGCAGGCCCGTCAAACACTTGATATGCTAGTCGGTTTTGACCTATCTGGCATCGTACGCAAAAAAGTCCCCGGCGCCATTTCTGCCGGTCGCGTCCAAAGTCCAGCGCTCCGCCTTATCGTTGAGCGCGAGCAGGCGATTGAAAAGTTCGCAAGCAAATTCACCTATAAAGTCTCTGGCGATTTCGGTTTTAATGCCAACCTCGATCACGATTTTGAAACTGAACCAGACGTCACCGATTTTCTAAACAAACTCATCGGCGCAGAATATATAGTTGAAGCTACCGATACGACGCCAGGCGTACGTAAACCGATGCCGCCATTTACCACTGCCTCTATGCAAATTGAAGCTAACTCTAAGCTTGGCTTTTCCGCCCGTACTACTATGCAGGCTGCTCAATCCCTATACCAAGACGGTTTAATCACCTACCACCGCACTGACAGTCTTAATCTTAGCAAACAAGCTATCGCCAGTATGGCCAGCTATGTAGAATCTAAATACGGCAAAGACTATGTCAAAGTCCGCAATTTCAAGACAAAATCCGCTGGCGCCCAAGAGGCCCACGAAGCCATTCGTCCTACCGATATTAACCGCGAAGACGCAGGGAAGAACGAATATGAAAAACGCCTTTATCGCTTAATCCGCTCCCGCGCGCTTGCTACCCAAATGGCCGACGCTCAAGTTGCTACCACGAATGTCACGATTAGTACGCCAACGCCATACAAATTCACCGGCAAAGGCGAAGTAGTAACTTTTGATGGTTTTCTGAAAGTTTATGGCCGCATCAAAGAAAATGAATTGCCAAAAATGTCCGTCGGTGACACCCTAAAGGCTAACTCGATTGTCGCCAAACAGACTTATGCCAAACCACCAGCCCGCTACACAGAAGGTTCGCTCGTCAAAAAACTCGAGGAACTCGGCATTGGCCGCCCAAGTACCTACGCCACTATCATGACTGCCATCCAGACGCGCGGCTACGTTGAACGCGGCGAGTCCGAAGGGGAAGAGCGCGACATTATCGCTTTCACCTTACAAGATAATAAAATTACGCGCGACACCGTACGCGAAAAATATGGCGCCAATAAGGGCAAACTTTTGCCAACTCCAATCGGCGAACTCATTTCCGGCTTCCTCGTTGATAACTTCAAAAACATCGTCGATTACAAATTTACCGCCAATATCGAAAAGGATCTCGACCTAATCGCCGAAGCCAAACTCGACCGCGTTAAAATGTTGCGCGATTTCTACGGACCATTTAACAATGACGTGCTCGCCAGCGAGGGGATTGAGCGTTACAATAATGCTCGTCTACTTGGCCATGACCCCGAAACCGGTAAGGCTATTTACGCCAAAGTCGGCAAGAACGGCGGCTTTATCCAGCTGGGCGAAAACGAAAAAGAAACCGGCGAGAAACCACGTTTTGCGCCGCTACCAAAGCGTAAATCCGTTAAAACCGTCACCCTCGAACAAGCCTTAAAACAGCTTGCACTTCCAGTTTTGCCACGCACGCTCGGTACCGCTAAAGATGGCGCCGAAATCATCGCTGCCGCCGGCCCCTTTGGCCCATATCTCAAAGCCGGGAAGTACAACATCCCACTCAAAGATTTTGATCCATATACCATTACGCTCGAAGAAGCGGAACCACTTTATGAGACTAAGCGCGATTCCTATATCGCCGACTGGGGCGAGATTCAAATTATCAATGGTGCATATGGCCCATACGTCAAAGGGCCCGGCCGCCGCAATTTTGTGCGCATTCCAAAAGATGTCGATCCTAAAACCGTCACCCTCGAACAAGCCGAAGAATATCTTACCAACAAGCCAAAGAAAACTCGTCGCCCCGCGAAACGTCGCGCTGCCACTAAAAAGAAAAAATAATCAAAAAGGACCCCGCCAGGGGCCCTTATTTGATGGGGGAGAAAAGAAAAATCAATAACACTTATAAGCAAACACTACCACCCGATGCGTCGTGTCGCCGTTAGTGAACTTGCTGCCCGCATATGTCATAATTGCCAAATCATACTGCGTCCGATTATAATAGGCGTCGAAAATATTTCTGCAAGTACGATTTGGGTTGCCGGCCGAACCAAACAAGTCGTCTTTCTCGAACGTAACCGTCTTTGCGACATAATAATTCTGTGTCTCACCGTTGATTTTGGTCGTAAAAATAATCTGTTCTGGCAAGTCCGCCAAGCAGGCCAATACACTCTCGGAATTACGCCCGAAAACAAACGTATCGCCATACAGGCCAACCTCTACCGCAGAATCGGGAAATGGAATCTTGCTCTTAAATAAGCCGATCGTCTGATTATTGATGTACAAGTAATCCATGTCGACTTTATTTGGATAAACCTGTCCCATCAACGTATCGTAACAGGCTAAGAAGATTTTTGCCGCCTCCGCACGCGTTAAAGTACCCGCACAGTCGAAGTATCCATTCGGATAACCGCCAATCAAGCCACGCTCAACCGCAAAAGCCACCGAATAACGCGTAAAAGTGCTCATCGAATCATAATCTTTGAACTTTTGCGCAGCCTCGTCATCGTAGAAACTATAGCCATAATTGCCCGCCAAGCACCGAATCATATTAACCACAAAATCTCTCCGCGCGCCTTCATCGGGACGGAAAGACATGTTATTCATATCGTTCGGACGACTTGGGTTTCTAAAACCATAATAATCGTTCTCAATCATCTGGTCATACAACCAAGCTACGCCGGTATAATACCAAGCCTTCTTTTCGACATCACGCACAGCGCGCGGCACGGTATAATCAGTTTCGCCATTTTTCCATTCCGGACTCATGTAATACATATACTGCGCAACCTCGGCTCGCGTCAGGGTCTTGTCGGGATAGAACTTGCCATCCGAATACCCAGTCATAATACCGAGGTCAACCGCTCGCTCGATATAATACGCCGCCCAATGGTTACTTGGAACATCGGAGAAATACCGACTCGCCGCCTCAGCGGGCACCGCCGTCAAGGCAAACATCAACGCAAACACCAAAATCAAAGAGAAAATTTTCTTCATACGAATCTCCTCCATTTCAAAGATCAGAGCGACACTTTTCTCCCCCAAGAAACGCTCCTTGCATCATTATATAACATAATTACCAAAAATCAAGTTAAACATAAGCACAAAAACTGCCCCAATAATCATCGGGGCAGCGGAGCAGATTATTTATCCGAATGAGTGTAACTAATTACTTTATAATCGCCCTCGGTCGGCGCCAAAGTAATCGTAAAGTTATCCGTAATATCATTCAACTGATAAAGTTTCCAGCGCACTGTTACGGAGCCGGTCGATTCATTTACGCTCATGAAGGTCGCGTTGGCCGGAGAAAGGGAATCGTAGCCAATACCACCCACACCACCTTCAAGCACCCACCAGACATTATTATTAAATTCGTCAAAGTCGCCCAGCGTGCCAGCAATATATTTGTTGTCGATATTTTTCAGTACCGACTCGCTGATATGTTTGAGCAATTCTTCTTTCATTTTGGCTTTGCTACCCGCTCCAACCAGTAAGAAACAACTTGAATATTGCGTAATTCCACTTGGTAAAGGTTTATAAGCTTCGCATTCGCTCGATGGATGCGATTCATATTTGTAAATCGTATTCCAACCATAGAGTGCACCTTGATAAGCCGCCATAAAATACTTCAAATCTTCGTCAATAAATTCGTGGAAATTATCTGAAGTAATTGTCTGATCGGCAATCAAATCCGCAATAAGATTTAAAAGCTCATTGGTTTCGCTCGCTTTTTCCGTTACTAGGGTTTTCTTGTCGTTTGTCAAAAGCTCATCAATTGGCTTATAGGCTGCGACCGCCGCAAGGAAAACGGCCTTATTTTCAGCGAACTTCGCCTCATCTGGCGTAAAGAATATTTCTTTTTCTTCCGGCAACTGAATATCTGGCGCAACGAACGTCTGATCGTACTGCGAAACCGAATAAGTTTTGTTTAATTCATAATCTTTCGCCGAACGCGCATCATCTTTGTCGATAATATAACTCGTTTGCGATTCGCCGCCATTCTTTAGTTCATCGCCGAGTGCGATATACTCGGAAATTTTCTTATTACGCGTATAATGAGCGAAATAATCATAGACTTCGCGATAATTATCATACAAATACTCTAGCGAGATATCATCGCTCGGCAATTTTTGCTGATTCGTGATGTAGCCAATTTCGTCCTCGCCCTTTATATAATAGAGATTTAGCATCTTGCCATCCGCCGCGCGTAGGGCCATTACTGGCTGTTCATAATCGTCAAATTTTAAGAAACTCAGCATATATTTAGTGTTATCTTCTAGGCCAACATCTTTGGCCTTATTCTCGGCCGCCGCTTTTTCAAGATAAGCATAATACTGCTCGCTCCAAGCCGGCTTGGATTCTTTTTTATTAGATAAAACTAGGACTAATATTACAATCGCAGCTACAATCAAAACACCAGCCACAATAGCGCAAATTATGCCGATTTTTTTACCTTTACTCATGCCAATCTTTGCCCCTTCCGGCTGGATCGGCGTATCCATCTCATCCATAACATATACTCCTTATACTTATTCCATTATAACACTCTTATTTCCCACACACGGAATCGGAGGAACAACGCTTATGATTGACTATTCTAAAAATGTGTGCTATAATATATAAATATACTAGTGGCCGCTAGGGGGGTGTATTAATGGCCAAGCTCATTCAGTCTAATTCTTCTGAAGGAATTATCACCGAACGTCAATCTGCCAGTAGGGCAAAAGAGCTTCGGCGCATCGCCGAAGAAAAGGCGCGCGCGATTGAAGCCGAATACCAAGCGAGAATCGCCAGTGGCGATTATAGCGATGAATCGTTTCGCGAATACGCCCAAAAACTCAATGATGTCTTGCGAGACTATGGCGACCAGCTCATTAAGAGCTACGGCCCGGTATAACACCGGGCCATTTTTATACCCCAAAATCCCAGAAAAAACAACGAAAACGCCACTATTCCGCTTATGCTTAAACTTTTATATAATTTTTTATGAAATACGACAAAAATGTGCTACTATATTTATAAGTGAAAGTAATTTTACTTGTTGACAATACACTAAAATGTGTGTTAATATATTAATAAGTTAAACTATTAATCCTAAGAGACGGAAAAGTAAAGGAGCTACGGCAGCATCATGAACAATGCGGAAACCATTACTAAGGCTATCTCCGGTAGCCTTAATATCATTGAGCAGGAACGTGAAAGGGAGATTATCTCCAGGCGTTTTGGCCTCAATGGTCATAAAGAAACCCTCGAACAGATTGGCGAAATGCTATCTATCACACGCGAACGTGTGCGCCAACTCGAAAAGGCAATTCTTATCCGTCTCCGTATTGCCGCTGAAGAGGGCCGCATTGCCGAATTAGCTCCCGCCGAAAAACTTATTGTCCGTAATCTTACTGAAATGGGTCGCGCCGCCCGCGCCTCTGATCTTGCCAAGAAAATTCTTGGCCGCGAAGCTACTGCTACCGAAAAAGCCAACTTTAGTTTCCTCGGCGAAATTTCTCCAGTTTTAACCATTATTAACGAAAACGACAAGTACTATAACACCATTTCTATTGCCGAATATGGCGATGAAAAGACCATTCGTGTCAAGGTCGACGAAATCGTAAATCTCGTTAAAACCAATAAGAAACCAATGAGCATCGACGAACTTGATGAAAAACTCACTTATGAGCATCCAAGCCACATCGAAGCTATCGCTCGGCTTAGTAAGCAACTTAGCACTTTGAATGGTTTGTGGGGTCTCACTAAATGGCCTACCGTCAATCCGAAGAATATTCGCGATAAGATTTATGTAGTGCTCGAAGAAAAACATGAGCCAATGCACTTCAATGACATCGCTAAAGCTATCAGTTCTAGTGAATTTAAGCGCAAAGACGTTACGGTACAAGCTATCCACAATGAATTAATTAAAGATCCACGCTTTGTCCTCATCGGCCGCGGCATCTATGCACTTGATGCTTGGGGCTACCAAAAGGGCACCGTCAGCGACATTATTAAAAAGATTCTTACTAAAGCCGGTGACGAAGGCCTCTCCCGTAAAGAAATCGTGAAGCAAGTACTCAAAGAACGCAAAGTCAAAGAAACTACCGTTCTCCTAAATCTTCAGAATAAAGCACTCTTTACCAAAGTCGGCAAAGATTGCTACAAATTAGCCAAATAAGATTTCGAAATCCAATCAGCAATTAAGCTGATTGGATTTTTTGTTCGGCCTTAATTACCTCGCGCAAATCTTTATAAAGCTCGCAGTGATTACGCGCCAGCTCGTCTTTTGTTGGCCAAGCACGATTAGAGTGATCGATTGGCGATTTCACGCAATACGCCCGATAATTCGGTAAATCCTCACACTCAACAATGTCATCACGCTCGTCGCCAATACCAATAATTTCCGCAGTTTGCAAATTTTTTGCACCGTACATACTAGCAAATTCATATTCGCCGTCAGGATTAAGGTGCTCACGATAAAAATTCGCCTTACGTTTATCTGGCGTGGACCAATACGATGCCTTAGCATCTATTTCCGCAAGCAGCGGCATTACCACGGCGGCATACTTGGCATCTTGAAAAGCTTGTTCGCCGTAAGTCAGTATCATCATCTCCGCACCATGACGTTGGCTAATAAACTTTAACAATTCTCGTGCGCCAGGTAATAAATATTCCTTATAATCGCCACCCGACAGTTGTTCCACAAAAGCCGCATATACATCCTTTGCGCGCACCGTACTTTGACGGTTGGCTAAAATGCGATTCAGGGCAATCGTAGGGCTAAAAGTTGCATTTTCGCCACGCAAACGCATCTTGACATAGATATTATCGCTATCAAAATCTAAATCACTAAACCTCGTATCGCGCGCGATTAAATAATTCTGGTAATCCCGCGTCAGCTCATCACCTAAGTGATCCTGAAATACGTTTGCTGCATTGCAAAGTGCATCAAACATCAAACTAGTCCGGATTAAAGTACGATCCATATCTACCATGTAAATCATCTCGGCTCTCTGGGTCGGCGCCTCCTCGTCTTCCAAACTGCCCAAAATACACTCCGCCAACCGACGGCTATCATGGCGCACCAACGCTCGCTGTGCAGCAAGCGGATCGTTTTTTGCCTTATTCTGCCAAATTCGCTTCGCCAATAAATCTGCACCTCGCAAAACGAAATCACATTTTGCATTTTCATCGGGCAACGAAACTGGATATTCATCTTCTAGGGCATAGCGCTTTAATAATTCCTCGCCCGGGATATTTGTGTTATAAATCACTTCGTCCAATATCTTACGCCCAGCCAAACGCTCAACTTCCGCCGCATAATCCATCACCGAAAAATCCGGCGTATGCTTATTTTGGTTCATTAAATTACAAACGTAAATCTTTTTCGCCTTCGCGGCCGCCAATGCAGCACCAATTCCCGGAATAATTAGGGAAGCACCTAGGCTTTCATATAATCCGCCTGGCGCCAAAACAATCAAATCCGCATCCGCAATGGCCCGCAAGGCGGCCGGGTTTGGTTCCGGGCGCGGCTCCAAGCGTAGGCCTGGCCGAGGGTGATTAAACTTTGCCAAACGAATTTCGCGCTCATGCCAAATCTCGCGTTCGCCATCTTCGATCACTAAAGTCACTTGATCTAATGTAATTGGGACTACCCGATGTTCGCCAATGTCCAGCATCCGTGCCGCTTCTTCCACCGCATCTACGAAACTACCAGTAGTTTTTTCAAGCGCTGTCAAAAATAAATTACCAAAAGAATGGCCCGCTATGCCGCCATCTTCGAAACGATAATTAAATACTTCACGCAGTTTCGGCGCTTTAGATAGAGCCACGAGACATTGGCGCACGTCGCCCGGCGGCAATACGCCTAATTCATCGCGCAAAACACCCGTCGAACCACCATCATCTGCCATGCTAACCAAAGCTGTAATTTTACGAGTGTATTTCTTTAGCCCCGACAAAACCACAAAACTGCCCGTACCACCACCGATTACAACAATTTTCGGATCGTGATACTCACTCATCTAAAGATAATTCCGCCAATTCTTTAAGCACATTTGCGAGAAGAGAAGCGGTCTGATTGCCGTCGCCCTCTATTTGCGTCTTGCGATTTACTGCCGCAGCGATATCTCGCTCAGAGTATTTTTTGAACTGTTTGCGGCGAATTAATCCCCATTCGCCGAGCACTTCATCAATACGCTCTCGCACATCTTGCGGCGTGCCAAGTCCGTTCACTTCGCGCACTGGAATATTTTCTTGCATTAAAGCTCGCGTCATACCCGTAATCGCTCGATCATAAGCCTCTTGTCGCCGCTCAATCGCCGCCCGCGTATCATCCACGCGCTTACGCGCCATTAAACGACGCCATAATTCACCGTGCGGCACGCGCAAAATAATTGCGCCTTTAATTCTTTGAATTTTATCGTTATCAATCAACCAGCGTACTTGTCTCAAGTCTGTCGGAAAACCATCTAGAATCGCATTCGCGCTTGCCCGCGAAAGGGCATTCTGCATCATCCGATTCATGGTTTTATCATCGATATACATGCCATGATTGAGCGCAAAAGTTACGTCTTTGTCATGCATCGCCATCAATAAATCACGATAAGACAGCCACTGCCAACCATGAGCGCGCGCCAGTAATTTACCTTGTTCACTCTTGCCACTACCTGGCGCCCCAAAAAGTGTAATCATATCTTTATCATATCACATAAGCATCATGGCTTTTTGGCTAATTTTATGGTAAAATATGCTATATGGAAATCCTTCGCTTTTTCATGATGCCTATTGTCTGGATACCGATAGTCGTCATTTTGGTGATTTTAACTATCCGCAACCACAAGAAAATTAATCGCCTTCAGATTCTCAACGTTGAGAGCGTTCTTTTGATGATGGAGATTCCAAAAGATAACGACAAGAAAGAGCTTGCAGCGGAACAGTTATTTGCCTCACTTCACGGTATTCTTCGCGATGCAGCAGAACTCAAAAGCTCCGGTGGCGTCCAAGAGCATCTGTCGTTTGAAATCGCCTCCACCGGCAATCAAATTCGCTTCTTCGTCTGGGTACCAAAAGTCTTGCAATCCTTCGTAGAAGGGCAGATCTACTCCCAGTATCCAAGCGTGCAAATCTATCGCATGAAAGAAGATTACGTCGATCGTCGCGATAAATACCCAGTCACTTATTCTTCTGAAGTTACTTTAGTCGAGAACGAAGCTTTACCAATTAAGACGTTTGAATCCTTCGAGGTTGACCCGCTCGCCGGTATTACTGGTACACTCGCCAAACTTAATCCAAACGGCGGCGAAGAGCTCTGGATGCAAATTCTTTGCCGTCCGGTTTCCGATGATTGGCACAAAAAATCCGACCAATGGATCAAGAACGTCAAAGCGGGTAAGACCTTCGATTTCTTTCATATCGATTGGCAATGGCTAGTTGAAGTCTTGGCCGCTTTGTGGCGTCCACCAGAAGGTGGCTCCGAACAGCCGGTTAAAGTCGAACTCTCCGAACGCGATAAAACCCGCGTTGCCAAAGCCGAAGAAAAGGCCACTAAACTTGGCTATCAAGTCAAAATTCGTCTCGCCTATGTCGGCCAAGACGAAATGAACGCGAAGCTCAACATGCAGGCCCTCGTTGGTACCTTCAAGCAGTTTAACTCGACCAATCTTAATGGTTTCAAGATGACCGGTGCCAGCTTCGATAAAAACGCACTTGATGCTTATAAATCCCGCCAGTTCACTGACGATGGCTTCATTTTAAATATCTCTGAGCTCGCTTCGGTTTACCACTTACCGCATACCAACGTGGAAACGCCAAACATCGTCTGGGCCTCCAGCAAAACCGCTGAACCACCGGCCAAGTTGCCGATGCTCACCGGCAATCCAAGCTTCGACGAGAATATTTCCGCCTTTGGTCTCACTGATTTCCGTGGCATCAAGCATCAGTTCGGCATGTATCGTCGCGACCGTTCCCGCCACGTTTATATCATTGGCCAAACCGGCTCCGGTAAATCTGGCCTTTTGACACTCTTTGCCCTCAGCGACATTTATCATAATCAAGGCTATTGTATTATCGATCCGCACGGCGACCTTGCTATTGACAACCTTAAATTCATTCCGGAATCCCGTATCAAAGATGTCGTCTACTTCAATCCAGCCGACACCCAATTCCCGATGGCTTTTAACCCGCTTGAGGTTTACGACCCAGCCCGCAAGCCAAACATTTCTTCGGAAGTTATCGGCGTGCTTAAGCGCATGTTCGGCGAGTCTTGGGGTCCGCGTCTTGAGCATATCTTACGCTATACTTTGTTGGCCCTTCTCGATCGTCCGCAAACTACTTTGCTAGACGTTTCGCGCATGCTCACCGATAAAGAATTCCGCAAAGAAACACTTGAGTTCTGCCAAGACGTCACCGTATTGCAATTCTGGAAACAAGAGTTTGGCTCTTGGGGTGAAAAGCAGGTCACCGAATCGGTTGCACCAATCCTCAATAAGGTCGGTGCTTTCACGGCAAACCCAATTATCCGCAATATCATCGGCCAGCCAAAATCTAGCTTCAACATTCGCCAGATCATGGATGAAGGCAAAATCTTAGTCGTTAACCTATCAAAGGGCCTCATCGGCGAAGATAACGCCGCAATTCTTGGCGCTTTCCTAGTCACGAAAGTCCAGCTCGCCGCCATGAGCCGCTCAGACATTCCAAATGTCGAAGATCGTCGTCCATTCTACCTCTATGTAGACGAGTTCCAGAACTTTGCTACCGACTCCTTCGCGGTCATTCTTTCTGAGGCGCGCAAATACGGCCTCAACCTCACGGTGGCCAACCAGTATACTAGCCAGATGACCGACGCCGTACGCGATGCCGTCTTTGGTAACGTTGGTACTACTATTAGCTTCCGCGTTTCCGCCGATGATGCGCCAATCCTAGCGAAGCAATTTGAGCCAGTCTTTGCCGATCAGGATTTGCTGAACCTCAACAACCGTCACTTCGTCGTCTCAATGATTATCAACGGCGAAAAGACTCCGGCCTTCTCGGCCACTACACTTAGCATTCCGAAACCACCGAATGATTTAATGCCGCGTATCGTCAAGTATTCGCGCATGACCTATGCTCGCACCCGCGAAGAAGTTGAGAATGAAATCCGCGCCAACATCGAAGCAGCAGAGAAGTGGAAGAAAAATCTTTCCGACAGCGGCCGCGAAGCCGGCGAGCGGGGCAGTATGCCAAAAGAAAAACCAAGTTATGCTTTTGTGCCAACACCACAGCAAGATTTCCGCAAGCAAAAGATTTCACCAAATGCCGCCGAAGGTGACTCTAATTCTGGCAATGGTCTCAAAAATCTCGGCAAAATGGTTGCCGAACAAGCCCAAAAGAATCAAGTCGTAACTAATATCAACAGCGATACTCCAAATATTCAACTTGAAAAATATGTACCAGAAGTTGAGCCCGAGACTAAAGATGAGGATGTAGACGAAATTCCAAACGATAAACCAGTTATCACTGGCAGCAGTCGCACGGAAATTGAAATCAACCAAATCCCTCAGGACGATCCAAGCGGCGCTCCACGCAAAAAGCGTAATCGTAATCGAAATCGCAACAAAAATCGCTCACAGAGCCAGCCAGAGGCCTAAAACAGCAATTCTAAACCGCCGGACATATACCCGGCGGTTTTATAATGCTCGACCTTTCGCGTGTCTTTTTCATCCTCATGGCTAACGTTAAGCGCCACTATCTTATACACGATAATTCATCCGTCAATCACTTGTTCAATTTGACAATTCAAAACAAGAATAACAGATATGTAAAGTTTAACGTTAGCCATATACTTCAAACACCACAAGGAGGTCCAAGCATAAAAAACTCTCCCCAAGAGAGCGGGGGAGAGTTCGGAAAGAATTGGCCAAATTTAGCGACGCTTGCCAATCAATAGAGCAACGCCTGTGGCAATCGTGACAATTATACCACCGCCAACCAAGTAAGCAGCTACCTCATCGTCAGTATTTGGGTTCGCGCCATTACCAGAAGCCTTAGCAGTAATAATGCGCAAGTATGTACCATTCATACCACCGTCCACTGTATAGTTATCGGTTGAAGCACTAGCGCGACCAACTGCCGCCGTTGAGCCATCGATTAACGACACAGCATCGTAAACCATCTCGCCCCCACTTAAGTTATACGTGTTCGTAACTTCAAGTTGAGGCGAAAAGTGCATCAAACTTTTATCAGCCGGATTAACTACTATGAAATTATCTAATACGAGCGGGAGATTCTCAGGTTCATTTTCATCAATGGTGCCAAAGAATTCGTCTAACGTCTTTGTAGCCACTACCTCGCCGTCTTTGTTGACGCTGGCAATATATGGTGCGCTACCACCTTCAATATCCTCCACTAATACAACTATGTTTCCATCTTGATCGGCCGACATCGGCACCATTACCTCGCCACTTTCCAGTATTTCCTCCATGGATGACTCAACAATTGGCGTGACAGTATTCAAATCCGTAGATATTTCCACGATGCTATATGTGCCAGTATAACTGACATCGCCAGTTTCTTCATCGACATGCCTTTCTTGTACTAGATGAACCGTAATAAAGCCATCGTCGGAACGCACTAATGGTTTTGATACTCCCGTTTCAGCTAACTCACCACCATACAAATCTACGCCATCTTCCGATGAATGATTCTCTAATATTTTTGAAACTTGGCCATTGGCGCCAATCAGCCCAAACGTGCCGTCAATAGCAACCGTAGTGGTACCATTCTTATTAATAATGGCGTCATTTATCACATCGACATCAAACTGGGATGACAATCCTTCATCACCACTCGTTTTCGCAAAAGTGTAAAGCGTGCCTCTCTGCGTCAGTAAACGATAATCGCTATTCGTCTCACCTACCGCGACCGGTATATTATTATCTTTAATCGTCGACAACCACTCTTTTGTGCCGTCCTGTTTAAACTTAGCAATATAGTCTACACAGCTAAAACCATAATAAGCACTGTCATCATAATCGGCTAAACGCACAACCGGCGCTTCAGGTTCAGCAACTGACAAAGATACATCACTCCTGCCCCCAATCGCATTTCCATTATATACATTTATGTGCCCTCGTGGGTTTTCGCAATAATCATAGAAATTGATTGTATACGACTCATCGTCCGCATCCCCCCTTGTTGGTGCCTCCTGATTCATATACTCGAAACACTCTTCCATTGGTGCTACTTCACCATGCTCGAGCAACCATGAACCATCTGTGGCCCGACCACCACGCTCATCATTAACAATCTTAAAACACTGGATTGTTTGGCCGCCAGCGACATAACCACCATCGGACGTAGCCTCAATTACATAGTTAACCGTATCGCCCATGTCTACTTGACCAAGGCTTTTTGCATAATCTAGACCTTCCGCCGCGAACACGCTGCCAGAGGTCAAAAGCACTGCCGCCATAGAGGCGCCAACGCCAAAAATCGCTCTCTTTTTCATTTTGTTTGACCTTTTTATATTTGACCTTATATACCTCAGATTTAAGCACAAGCTTTAATAAAAGTCAAGAAAAACTCCCCCGAAGAGAAGGGGAGTTTTACAAGAATAGGTCAAATTTAACGACGCTTGCTAATTAATGCGGCCACACCGGCAATCACAATTACAGCGACGCTACCGCTAATCGCAAAGATCGCGGAATTATCGTCAGTATTTGGATTTACAGTGCCACCATTGCTACCGCCCTTTGCAGCTAAGCGGATCTGAATACCATTCATATTGCCATCAACGGTGTAATTGTCAGTCGATGCCGTAGAACGCCCCACACCCGCAAGCGAATTATCTTTTAGCAGCACCATATCGTTTATTACTTCACCTTCTGCCGTCGCAATACTATCGGTTACTTCTAGATTTGGCGCCAAACGCATTATCTTTTTGTTTTCCGCATCGAAAACCGTAAAATCATCAAAGACACGCGTTGTTTGGTTCAGGCTAGCCACTTCGTCGACTTCTTTAATCTCAATTAAATCGCCTTCTTTATTAATGCTGGCCAAATAGTAACTATCTTCATCGGTTGTTTCATCATACACATCAAGCAAAATCAAAACATTTCCATTCTGATCGGCCGACAATATCTGTATGTCATCGATTCCAGCCTCATCCATGTCTTCATCGCTAATTATCATTATTGGCGTAACGGTATTTAAATCATTCGACACTTTCATAATTATCGTCGAACCGCTCCAATTGTCATCATCGTCTTTTTCTTCATGATAATCAAAAACGATAATACTATCACCCGTACGCACTAAAGGCTTTGCAATCGACATACTATTAGCATAATAATCATCACTAGTCGTCGCCGTGCTATCACTCAAGCTCTTTCTCAAGCTACCATTTGGCGCATAAACTGCAACTCCATTATTACTGTCGTAAGTCGTGGTCGTGCCGTCATTATTAATAATTGCGTCATAAACATAGCTCGTCTCAATTTGTGAAGCTAAATTTTCAGCACCATCGGCCTTTGTAAAAGTATAAAGTGAACCGCGACGAGTCAATAGCCGATAATCGCTACTCGTTTCGCCAACGGCTACTGGTTTTGAACTATCTGAAATAACATTCAGCCATTCTTGTACGCCATCTTGTTTAAATTTCGCTATGTAATCCACGCAACGAACGTCATATGCTGCTCCTGGATCATAATCCGCCAAACGAACCGATACTGGACCAAGAATCGCACTTACGTCTAAGCCACTCTTTGGCGAATCACTTCCACAGAAATCATCAATCGTAAAATGCGGTTCCTCAATCTCGGCAAG
>CAMZJD010000017.1 GCA_947307445.1 uncultured Candidatus Saccharibacteria bacterium
CCTTTTTATTGCTCCGGATTTTGCGAGGCCGCTACATTTTCGCGGAAGGCGGCAAAATATTCCCTAGCAAGTGGCTCGATGCGATCATAATAGCTACTGTCGCCTTTATCGATTTCACCACGTTCATACTCCCTGTGCTCGAGATACTCTTCTTTTTTAAACATATTTGCGCCATCATAGATGCCCGTTTCTATATTGCGCCGGCTGCCTTTTCGGCGAAAGCTAATTTGGACTGAGCTATAATTACCGGGGACAGTGCGGTAACTATCTGAGGTATCACTAAATAACGTCCGATGCATACTATTTTGGACATCATTGATACTTACATTGAAATAATCAAAACCAGAAGGATTAGATGGCGCCCTTCGTCTAGCTTGGGTAGCCGCTTGCACCTCAGCAGTAGCCTTTTTAAGCGTTTCTTCGATAAATTCCAACCGTTTCTTTAACTCAAGCATAGAAACGTCGAGACAACGTTCCTCGGTTTGGGTAGCTCCTGGATATAAGCCCGGTATATCTCTACCGCGTCCGACAGTATCTCTTTCATGATAGAAGCTTTTATATGTAGATAGACTACGTAATTCAGTTATTTTTTGCTCGAGTTCATTATAGTCATCGGACTCGCCGATAGAATCTAAGATTTCTTCTCCGCGTTTCCACATGCGCTCATTATAGGCTTTTGGCTCTATATTAACGATAGGGATATTATAATAACTCGCGTGACGAAGGGCAGCTTCAGATATTTGACCATTGATGGTAACTATATAATCTGGCCGTTTGGGTATGCCATTTTCCGAATAACGCCGGAGTAACACCTCATTATAATTATTGTTTTTACTGGCAGTCTCCAACGTTTCAATGTCGTTAATGTTACTTACTTGAGTTTCTGCCTTCCCAGCCATATTACTGGTGCCGCCATCATTAATGGATATGGATATGATTGAATCAGCCTCAACATGGCTGAAGCCGTAAATTAATTGGCCAGGAACATAGCTGGAAGAATTGCGCTCAGAATTGTGGTAAGATGCCGAAATAGTGTCGCCGCGAGCATCGCCTTTGCGCGTGCCGAACCCTGCAGTAGCTTCAGCTTGGTCGCGACGCTCCATCCAGACTGCAGGATTGTCCATAACGGTCCGATAAGTTTCGGTGCCAATATCGCCTGGCTGGTTGGCGCTACGGTAATCAATCGTGGTAGTAAGCATAGAATAAGGAAGGCCACAAAGATCATAGACTGGGATTTCTACGCCTTCGTGCGCGATAGTGCGTTTTCTTATTCCCGGATTTTCGGATAGCACCTCATCTTCCAGTGTGTCCGCTGATAGTAGTTTATTGTTTAGCTTTCGTTCGACAATCTCTTGCACGCGCTGCCGGTACAAAACCGTATCTTTATGCGTCTCAAAGTAGTTGCGCGCCATAGACATATCATGTTCTAATTCTTCCGCCTCTTTGCGCTTTGCATCTACTAAGGGCTCTTCGGCCGCCACATCAGCCCAGCTGGGCGCAGATTCTTCCATTTGACGTTGCACAGCCGTATCCAATTCGGCACCATGTGCCGCCTCCTCGGCGTTGAGTTCATCAAGTGCTACCGAAATTGCCTCACGTCGACGTTTTTCTTCGATACTTGGAATTTTAATTCTTAAGAGATCTAGGGCCATCCTGCCCATTTTTTGGGCAAAGTTTGGCGAAACTCGCGCGCGTTCAAAATCATAGTCCCTTTTTCGCCCTGGCCGCTCCTCAATGTCGGCTTTAACTTGGTCAACAAGCGGGCGCTCGGTGGCAGCGTATTTTTGATTCAACTTTTCCAAAATACTCCAATCTGGGCCAGAACTTGGTTGCTCCTCTGCCTGATTAATCGATTCCTTGCGTGTCATCTTGTTTTTCTCTGCTCCTAGTTAAAGTATATTTCACACGTTCAGACTTCAAGAAATATGGAATCATGATAGCGGCACGAATAGCTGTGATAAATATATTAATCGTAGCGGCAAGCCTAATGGCGGTGATAGTTTCGTTTGGCAAAGTGTGTATTAAATCAATAAAAGTAAAGCAAGCTAGGTAAATTAATTCCCAGACCATATCAATAATGCAAAACACGATGCTAATAATTTTCCCAACCTTGTGATGACAGGTAATTAAGATTGCCGCCGCAAGCGCGAAGCAAAAAATGGCGGCGCTCATTATGGAATTTGCTACCAACGCTTCATTATATGGCGTGCATGAATTATTGAATTGCTGGTTTAGTATTTCGCACGCTTCTGGTGATAGTTGAGTAATAAAATTGCCATAGATAGTGACGCTAAGTAGATAATTGACCGCAAAGGCATAAAAGTAGACATCAAACAACAACAACCAACCACCCAATGGCTCACCTTTATCGGTTGGTGCTTGGTTGTGCTTTTTAAGCTCCCGCTTAGCCTCCTCTGTTGGTTCAATCGCTTCTTTAATGGCGAAATCATCACCCTCAAGTGGCTCATTGCCGCCAAAAACGCGAAAAGTATATTTACCGTCAGTGCCGGTTTCGATTTCAACTGTGTCGCCAAGCTGATATTCAAAATTTAAGCGTTCACGGTCGACCGTTAGAAATCGTTTTTTCTCGTCTTTTAGGACAAGGGTAAATTCGTTGAGTTCGATGATTCGGGCGCGCATTTTATTCGAAATTCGTGCTTCCCGTATCGTCAGTGCCTAAATTAAGATTGCTGCGGTCGTAAATAAAGCTGCCATTACTCTGGAATAGCACCTCATCGTTGCCATACTTCTGAATTGAAACGAATGAAATGCTTTTATTCTGTATATCGTCGTCATCGTCGTCGTCGTTATTTTTACCCACTGAGTAATAAACTGAGTATTTTTGTTCTTCGTCAATTACAATATCGATGGTTTTGCCGTCATTCTTGTTTTCAATAGATGCTATCTTCTTAATGTCTGGATGCGCAAAATAGAAATAGGCCGAAACCGTCTCGCTAATAATCTTTTTCGAATAAGTAGTAAAGTCGTCGCCCAACGGCACATCATCGAGCCGCAAGAGGCCGTTTTGCGCTGATGGGAAAGCGTAGTCAACATCTTTGCCTAGCATAAATGACTCTACGAAAGCATCTGTCGCTTCCGAATCTGAGAGAAAGCGCAGTAAATCATAATCGTTTTCGTCATAGCTGCTGCTCGTGGGCGACAAATAGCCCATTAATGGCGTAAGCTTTATTGTTGACACTTCAAAATCTATTGTTTTCGGCTCAAAGCCCTCAGCCGAAATTTTGGCGCTATATTTACCCGGCTCAAGCGCATAGGTGCCATTTTGATAATTTTTGCCATCTATTTCAACCGTTGCTCTTACTGGCACTACTGTAATCGAAACCCCAGTATGGACGGCCTTAAATCTGCTATTGTTTGACCCAAATAAGGCGACAATTATGGCGACCGCAAAAAGAACAACAAGCAGCGCCACTAATATTATGAGAATCTTTTTTTTGCGCCCGGTTGTATCCGTAGGAGCGGCCGCTGGAGTTTGAGCGGGCTGCGGATTGTTAATTGAAGCCATAAATTCGGCGGCATATGAATCGTTATTGTTATACATTTTCCCTCCTAGTAATAACTGCTCGGCGGATTAACGTGCCAAACTTCACTCTTTACGGGCCGCGATAAACCGTAGGTGCCTAGATTATCACACATCCATTTCGACATTTTAGAATAATACCAACGATTTGGACTATGATTTTTATCCGTAACACTGCCAAAATTAGGCGTAGATGCGCAAGAAGTAATTTTTGCATTTTGCGTACTACCCTCAGAAATACTAAAGTCTATTGCTAAACCTCCTTCGTGTAAAGAGGTACCTGGCGCCGCTGCCAAATTGCCGTTGTTGCAGTTTTTGTGAATATAACAATTATAGAAATATTGTTGATCTTCATAAGAGCGAAAAGCACTCGTGCCGACCAGATGCGTGCCAGTAGCCTTATAATATGCCTCCCCCATAGCATAAAATGCTCCCGATACACGCGAGTTAACTGTATTCTTTCCTTGGATAGTTGGGACTTTGCAAAGATTGATTGATACCTTCTTGCCGTCTATGTGGGCATTAGTATACTTTTGCACGAACTGCGTGCGCGAATCGCAAGGAATACTGGTAGAGTCGGTCTTGAGTGGCGCAATCGGCTTATTGTTAGTGCCAGTAGGTGTAGGTGTAGGGCTCGGCGTGACCGTAGACGATGGAGTGCCGCCGGAGGCTTGTTCTGCTGGCGGGGCTGGCGGATCCGCTAGTTGGCATGCTACCACTTCGTCTGGATTCATCATTTTATTCAAGTCGCCACCAGGCAAGACAAACGAAACAATGCCGGCTAATAAGGCCCAGCAAGCAAGCCCAATGACAATTTCGTATAGGCGTTTAAGGCCGCGACCTTTTTGCTCGGCGCTATCGCGCGCGGTCATGATGAGTGCGCCGGACCAAATAACACCAATCGTGCCTGCGACCACCATGCCGACAGTTAAAATACGTAAAAATAGCGCGACAAAAGCCATGATAGCGCCACCATTGCAATCGTCGCAGACTTCACCGAATAAAATAGTATCATAGCAAGCCTTAGCGGCGAATGTAGTTAAAACTTGAGTAAACGGCATATGTTTATATTATATGCCATTTTGGCCGTTTTAGTTATTCTTTATGCCGCCAAAGCGGCGATCGCGCGAAGTATATTCTATTAAGGCTTGATCAAAATCTTCCTCATGAAAATCTGGGAACTTAGTTTTGGGGAAATAAAATTCAGCATAGGAGTTCTGCCAGAGCAAGAAATTACTAAGGCGCAATTCCCCACTCGTGCGAATCATAAAATCAATATCTGGCAAATCTTGATATAGGTAGTGACGGAAATCTTCATCGGTTAGACCATCCACATCAACGCCAGAGTGCACGATTTTCTTAACCGCATCCATAATTTCGGCCCGGCCACCGTAATTCATGCAAAAGTTTACAATGCCGCCGTTATTATCCTTGGTTGCCTCAATTAATTCGTCGCGAGCTTTAATGACGCGAGGCGGCAATGGCTCATTGCGCCCAGAAAAGACTACCTTAATATTATTCTCCATAAAGAAACGGAGATTTTTCTTATACATAGCCACAAAAAGGTCCATAAGATGGTTTACCTCCGCTTCGGCGCGCTTGAAATTTTCGGTGGAGAAAACATATAAACTGAGAACTTTAACACCACGCTTGAGGATATGTTTGGCTAATTGCTTGAGGTTTTCAAAACCGGCATCATGGCCCTGCAGACGCGTGAGACCGCGTTCTTTAGCCCAACGACCGTTGCCATCGACAATAATGCCAACATGTGTGGGGATTTTGAGCTGAGTAATATCAATTTGATTCATATATACACGTATTATAGCGCAAAGAAAATACCACCTCCCAGTGGTATTTTAGTCACACTCTTCAAACATCGATTCAGACCGCTCGGGCGATCTCTCAACTTCGTCCGAACTCTACTTCTATTTTAGCGCAAGCGGATTCTGTGTCAACGTTGATTTTTGAACAAATTGTGTCATGATTTTTTTGAATTTAACAGAGGTGAAAGTCTAAAATCTATTGACTTTTCATTTTTTCATTGTGAAATCATAATGATGTTTATGGCTACATTTTTAATTCCCGCTATGCTAGAATGAAAGTATTAAGGAGGTTCAATGGGACAAGAAGGTCTTAAATTCTATCGCTGTAATACTTGTGGAAATTTGTTCTTAGTAATGATTGATCCGAGTGTTACGCCATCTTGCTGTGGCTCGGATATGCAACTGCTAGATTATAGCCGCCATACGCACGAAGGCAGCGAGAGTCATTTACCAATTATTGAAGAGCACGAGGATCACACCGAAGTACGCGTAGGTCTACAGCTTCATCCAATGAGCGCACAACACCGTATCGAGTGGATGGTCTTAACTGATGGTGAACGTATCGAGGTGCAAAAGCTTGGTCTTACTACACCGCCAATTGCTCGTTTTTCCAAGATGAGCGATAGCGGCAAGCTCCGCGCCTATGCATTCTGTAATATGCACGGCCTATGGGTCACCGAAAAGTAAAAAGACCTTTTTCGCGCCTGTTGCGCGATATTTGGGAGTCATTCTACGACCGTTGTAGATATACGCTGGTATCATTGCGTGAATTGTTTTGTCGGCCAAAGTATCTTGTTTGCTTTATTGTCTCGTTGATATTCTTCCTCTATTTCTTAACCTTCTTCCGTGACGGAAACGGTAACTGGCAGCTGTTGTGGTCCGGCCTAGATTTTGGTCGCAAAATAGAGATGCTCGGACGCGTCTGGTTGGCAGTGGGAGCCAATTTTACTAGTTGGTACGGCTTAGCGATAGTATTAATAGCCGTTCTTCAAGCTACTGTGATTATGCAACTGGTTTTCGCTTGGCGGCATCGCCAGAAAAACCAAGTGATTGATGGCGCAAGTACGGGTGGGATTGGCGCAATTTTCGGTTTTATTGCTCTTGGCTGCCCAACTTGTGGCGTGGGCCTACTGACGCCAATTCTGACCACTATTGCCGGTGCTGGCGCGATGGCGATGGCTGAAACTTTCTCGAATGTTTTTACTATTTTGGCTTTGCTTCTACTTTTCTATACCATACTGAAACTTGGATATAATAATTTCGTAACCATAAGTGCCGCCGCGGCAAATAAAACAAAGGAGGAAAAACATGCAACGGGCAATTAGAGTAATAGGGCTCTGTCTGATAATCGGCTTTTTGGTCGCATTATTGGTCTTTAATGCCAATAAACCGGTGGATTATACGCCATGGGAAATGGCGATGACAAAGGGCGACAAAGAAACAGCGACACATCATTTTATTATGTACACAGACGTTTTTTGTCCTTATTGTGACAAGTTTTCTAACGCTCTGCGCGCACACGCTGAAGAATTTAAAACTGATTACCTTGAAAATAAACATATCTTCTTTGAGCTTCGCGTTACGGATGTCAACTACACTTATGGCCATTCCAATAACAGTCGTCCAGGTGGCGAGGGCGCTTATTGTGCCGCTGCGCAAAACAACTTCTGGGGTTACTACGATGCCTTACTAGAGCGTCTCTATGAAGAATATCATTCAAAGGGGATTGGCGTATCAAAGGATTCTGAGCATATTCCAGATTTGCCTGAAGAATACTGGACCGAAGTGGCTGAAAAAGGTGGCCTAGACGTTGAGGCCTTTAAGGCTTGCATGGATAGTGACGAGATGCTCACTAAACTCGACAAGAATACTGAACGCGCCCAGAGAAATATGCCAAGTGGCGTGCCGTACTTCGTATTTGACCGCTACACAACGAGTGGTTTCCTTGGCGAATGGGATGCAGCTGGATTCGACTGGGAGCAAGCTAAACTCTTACTCGATGCCGGCCTCGCTAGTAAATAATTAGCCACCAAAAATCCCCCTTTTGCGAGGGGGATTTTTGAATCTTTAATTATCCCGCAATCTTATGGGCGAGATCTTTCATGCCGTCTGGTAAGACGATGACAGTCTTTTGGCTCGGATCAGATGAAATCTTTTCCAAAGTTTGAAGGGTACGAATTTGAATACCGCCTGGCGTATGAGCAAGAAGTTGAGCAGCTTCGGCCACAGATTTTGCGGCAGATTTTTCACCTTCGGCAGCGATGATGGCGGCGCGACGTTCACGTTCAGCCTCGGCTTGCTTTGCCATGGCGCGCTTCATGTCGCCCGGAAGCTCGATATTCTGGAGTTTAACGTTCTCAATATCAATGCCCCACTTATCGGTTTCCTTATCGACGATTTCCTTAATTTGGGCAGAGATTTCGTCGCGCTTGCTAAGTAACTCGTCAAGCTCGAAGTTACCAGTTATGTCGCGGAGTGCGGCCTGGGCAAAGTTGGTCGTAGCATAGACATAGTTGGTTGTCTCGAGCAAAGCCTTGGCTGGGTCAAGCACGCGGAAGTAAACAATAGCGTCAACACCGACCGTAACGTTATCTTTAGTGATTACCTCTTGTTTTGGCACGTCAATTGGCGTAGAACGCACGTCAACACGCGTCATGCTCTGGAAGCCCGGAATAATAACACGCAAACCCGGGCCGCGGACACCAGAATATTTGCCTAGCGTAAAGACGACGCCACGCTCAAATTGTCGCACCACGCGGAAGCCTGGAATGATGACAAATACTAATATGAATACTATAAAACCGATTAAATATGGCATTATATTTCTCCTTTTCTTAAGGAAATTATAACGTATTCAAGCCGCTTTTGCTAAACAAAAAAGGCCGCCGCGGGTGCGGCGGCGGGTTGTGACGATGGTTTTACGGGCGGCGGGTGCCGTAGTACGGGATTTCCTCATCGTCGGAGTGAGGTTTCGCGGCGTGGGCGCGATGAAGCTTCTTCTTGATGAAGTCGGTCGCGCTGTCGTAGCGCGCATCAGAGTCCGCGATCATCAGGAAAGCGAGGCCGGTAGCCTTGCCGTCCGACGTAACGCCGATATGCATGGATCCGACGCCGAGATGGGCCTGCATGGCCTTAACCGCCCACGGCTCGTCCATGTAGACCAGCAGCGGGCCGCTGACGGTGTCCTTGATGCGCAGCAGGATGCCCTCGTCTTCCTTCCGGATCACGAAAGGAGAGTCGACGTGGTCCAGCGTGTACATCAGCACGTCATCGATGATTTTGCCGTTGGTGGCGAAGGTGTCGAGCTTGGTCGGGTCGACGTTGGGCTCGGAGCCACCCATCAGTTCGGGCAGGTTGGTGATGTAGCGGGTGATGACGAGTTTCTTCATAGCTGTTTTAACCTCCTCAAAAGTACCAGCCGCCTCACGGCGATCTGGATTGCCATGAAACAACAACATTGTTCATTATAGCACACTTTGATAAAAAAGTCAAGATTATATGGGGTGGTCAGGGGAGATTTTTGTGTTAAAATGAAAGCATGAGCCGTATTTTGATGCTTGACGAGTGTGGGTCCCCAGAGATAGTCGGGCATCTTGGCGCCGCCTTATATACCGCTAAGCTTGCACATCTGCGCGTGGTAGATGGCTTTGTGGTGCCAATTGGCGAAGAACTAGCACTGGGCTTGAGTAATGAAATATTGCGTGCTTTTGGTTCCCTCCATACTAAAACCGTAATCTTACGTGCCTCTTATGCGGACGAAAACATCTTTGCCGGCGAAACAATTCGTGATATTTCGCGCGATGCCCTCATCACGACAATTGGCTACATGCAACAAAACGCCTTGCGCAAAGGTTATGATGTGGCAATAATTGTACAAGCGAGCCTACGAGCAGAATTCGCAGGCACAATCCATTCCTATAATCCAGTTACGCACGACCACGATGAGATTTTGATTGAGGCAAATATTTGGATGAACGATACAGTTCTGAGCGGTGAAACCGAGGCGGATATGATTCTGATCAATAAATCCACGGGCGCCGTCACCACGGAGAGCGACGAAGATAGTGAGATTTGCCTTACGCCGAAACAGATTTCTTATCTGCACAACTTAATTCGCAAAGTCGAAAACACATTCGATGGACCAGTAAGCGTAGATTGGTGTTTTGATAATGGGTTACTTTATATCTTAAATGTCCGTCCGATTAATGATATTACTTATGAAAGGTACGAAACATGAGTATTCATACAACTTGGATGTTATTGCGCCGAGGCGATGAGGTGCTATTAGGCCTTAAGAAGCGCGGTTTTGGCCAGGGGCGCATGAACGGCGTAGGTGGTAAAGTTGAGCCGGGTGAGACAGTCGAAGATGCGGCAGTACGCGAAACCCAAGAGGAAATTGGTGTCAAGGTGACGAAATACGGAAAAGTGGTGGAGATTGCTTTTGATAACCTTTATTACAAAGGCGTACCGGAACGCAATGTGATGTACGGTTTTATCGCGACCGAATGGGAAGGCGAACCGACCGAGACCGACGAAATCAAGCCGAAATGGGTAAAGATCGCCGATTTGGATTATGACAAAATGTGGGTGGACGACCGTCATTGGCTGCCACAAGTGCTGGAAGGTAAAAAGGTCCAAGCCTGGTTCCACTTCAAAGAAGACGATACTTTTGATGATTTTTGGGTTGATGCGATTTGTGATGATTTGATTGACGATATTCAAGATGAGGACGTGGGACTGCCGCCAAAGACTGGTGACGTAGCAAGTTATGCCTTCAAGACTGGCGCCCGCGCTATCATGCTCAACGAAAAGAAGCAGGTCGCCTTAATTCATAGCGTCAACCGGGGTTGGTATAAACTGCCAGGTGGCGGCCATGAAAATGATGAATTACGTCGCGAAAATTTGCAGCGTGAGATACTAGAAGAAACTGGCTATACGATAAAAAATGTCCACGCCATCGGTATTGCGCGCAACACGCGCCATGATTGGCAAATGCAAGCCGAAGCCTGGATGTACCTATGCGAAGCTGATAAGTTTCTTGGTAAAGAGCCGATGGTGGACGAGATTGAGGATGGCGACACACTTGAATGGTTCGATACATTAGATGATGCAATTACAGCACTAAAAGCGGTTAAGCTGGACAAAATTGGCTTTTATGGCGCATACTTCTTTACAAAGAGAGAGATAGATACGTTAGAATACGCCAAGCGTTTTCTACAGGAGTAATACATGGACAACCGGGTGCCATTAGCCGAGCGGATGCGACCGCAAACGCTCGATGAAGTGGTGGGACAAAGCGACATCATTGGTGACGGCAAAATTTTGACGGAAATCGTGCGCAAGCAAGAACCGGTGAATATTATTTTCTGGGGTCCGCCAGGCACCGGTAAAACTACTCTGGCAAGGATTATTGCCAAAGAATACAAAGCCGATTTTATCGAGATATCGGCGGTGACGTCAGGCAAAAAAGACGTTGAAAAAGTAGTGGAGATTGCCAAACAGAACTGGAATCTTAAACAGCGCACAGTGTTATTTGTAGACGAAATTCACCGTTTTAATAAAGCACAGCAAGATGCTTTCTTGCCGCACGTGGAAAGTGGCTTGATCACCCTAATTGGTGCCACGACCGAAAACCCAAGCTTTGAAGTTATATCCCCACTTCTCTCCCGTAGCCGCGTGGTCATCGTGAAGCATCTATCAAAAGACGATATTATTACTGTTTTAAAGCGAGCAATTAAAGCCGAAAAAGCCACCAAGCGCGTAACAAAGGCGGCAATAGACTACTTGGCTGAGCTGTCCGGTGGCGATGCGCGCACTGCCCTCGGAGATTTGGAGTTGGCACTCAGTATTGCTAAGAAAGTTGATATTGACCAAGTTAAAGAAGCGGCTGGCCGTAAAGTTCCAGGTTACGACAAAGCCGGCGATGCGCATTATGATAATATTTCTGCTTTTATTAAGTCGATGCGCGGCTGCGATCCAGATGCGGCGCTGTATTATTTGGCGCGAATGGTGAATGCTGGCGAGGATCCAAAATTTATCGCGCGACGCATGGTAATATTTGCGTCTGAAGATATCGGCTTGGCGGGCAATGGTGCACTCGATTTAGCACTCAGCGCTTTTATGGCAGTGGAACGAATTGGCATGCCGGAAAGTGGATTAATCTTAGCGCATGTGACCGTGGCACTCGCCAAGGCGAAGAAATCACGCGAAAGTACAGATGCCTGGTTTGCGGCGCAAGATTTAGCACGTAAGACGATGGGGCTACCAGTACCAATTTGGCTACGCAATGCGCCGACCAAACTGATGAAAGAACTCGGATTTGGCAAAGGTCAAAAATGGGAAGCTGGGTTCCACTTGGATAAAAACTATTTGCCAGACGAAATCAAAGACACAAAGCTGCTTTAATCTTCAAGTTTTTCTTCGTTTAGCACTTCGTCGGGAAGGTTTTGCTGGCTGATCAGATTGTTGGCAAGCGCAACTTTAAGGGCGTCATTTATTAGATCTTCGGCGATGCTGCCATAGGGTAGATATTCTTTCGCATGTGCCACGGAAACCAATTCGCGTCCATAAACCCAACACGGACGGTCCACATCGGCCCGCGCTGGACCAATTTCTTTAATTAGAGCCACAAAGCGTAGCTGAGCATATTTTTCTTCCCCGTCATCAACTTCTTGATAGCCGACATAATGGACTCGGTCAATTTGGCAATTAATTTCTTCGGAAACTTCACGTTTCAGCACGACATCGGGCGACTCCCACTTTTCGGGTTTGCCGCCCGTAAGTTGATAGACGCCTTTTTCTCTACGTAGCAAAATGCGACCATCGGGCACAAACAATACGCCATAAACTTGGCGCACCGGAAGTGTAGTAGGAACATGTTCATTATGCCAAGTGAATTTTACCATTCTAATACCTTCATGCGCGCCTTAGCGCCACTTATGATTACGATTTGCGACTTAGCAAGCTTAAATTCTTGTGCTACTAGTTCAATTAATGCTTTATTGGCTTCTCCATCGTGCGCCCGGGCATGCAAAAAGGCGACATAGCTGCCGTCTTCTTGCTGTTCGAGGCGGGACGCCCCTTTAGTTCCTGGTTTTACGCGCACCGATATGCGCATAAATTATTTTTTGCCTCCGCAAACTACATTATTAGCGTGGAGCCACCCCTCCATAGAGCCGCCATCAAGATATTCGCCCTTAATTGGGAGAACGCGGATTTTTTCGCCAGCCTTGATATGCTCAATGATTGGATCTGTGATGAGATACTCTTGGTCTTTTGGCCCAAAGTTGTTGTCGTGACAATACTTAACGATACGCTGGAGCAACTTTGGCGACATGATATACTTGCTGATATTAATCAGATTGCTTGGCGCTTCTTCTTTCTTCGGTTTTTCATAGAAGCCCTCAAGTAAGCCATCCTTAACGATAAGTACACCATATTTCTCAACATCATCTATTGGAATTTCGGTGGTCAAAATGGCGGAATCGGTTTCGTCTTTAATCGTATCCATTAAGCGGACGAGGTCCGAAGAACCATCGGCGTTATAGATGAAATCATCGCCCATCAAAACTACAGTTGGTTCATCAATGTCATATTCTTCCACAACCTGAGCGACCGGCTCGGCACTGCCATAACGCTCATCGACATTCTTTTGGCAGAAGAAGGTAATCTTTAGGCCATCGCGCGAAGTGTCAGCCAAAGTGAGCTTATCTTCCTTGCCACGAGCGATTAAATAATTATTAAGTTTAGCATTCTCTTCGTAATAGGCTTTAATTTGCGAGAATGGTTTTTCGTCAATGACGATATAAGCTTCTTTAATGCCAGCCTTATAACAATCTTCTACGACATAATCGACGAGTGGGCGGTTGCCGATTGGCAACATAGCTTTCTCGATCACCTTTGTAACTGGCAAACGACGTGTACCCCAACCTGCCACCGGAATAATAGCTTTGTTGATTTGCATAAAAAAGGGTTCTCCGTTTTCGATTACTATATCATTTTTTGATAGTACGAACAAGATTATAGAAATGCCATAATAAGAGATATAGGAGATAACCGGCAGCAATCGAAATGCAGACACAAGAGGCAATGGTATTTTGACCAATTAAGACAATCGTAAGGATGGCGGCAATCAAAAATGCGCCGAGTGATATATAGAAATTAACTTTACCCGCTTTGACACTAATACGCTTTTCGATGCGATCGATACTAGCGAGACGTTGGACGTAAATGAAGAAGAAGAATGCAATTGCAACAAAGAAGCCAGTGCCAACATTCATCGTGAAATTTGCCCCAAGCGCAAAACCAGCTACGGCAAGCGAAATTGCGTCAAGAATACAAAGTGTAGTCTGGGTAGGCAAATTAATGCGAATGCGACGACGTTTTTGGACTTTTTCTTCTTCTGGCCGCATCAAGAAACGCCGCGAAATCGAAAAAGCACGATCGATTAAGATGGAAGCAACGACCGTAACAGCGGCGATAACGAAGAAGTACTTAAGGCCAATGTATTCTTCCATATCGTCCATCATGCCCAAGAAGAAGGAGATTGTCGCAAATAACATAGCCGCATATGGGCCGATTTTGCGTAGCATAGCAGCCAAACTATTGCCTAAGCGCATCAAATAGAAAGCGCTTGCAATCGCAACTACAACGGCTACGCTCGCAATGATACCGGTGATGGTTGGGTTCATGATTCTTTCTCCTCTATAATGGACGGCAGCCAGGCTTCGTGCGGCTCTTGTCCTAATAATATTGCGATAGTAGATGCCAAATTCGCTAAGCCACGGTCCTCGGAGCTTAGCTGATATTTTTGGGCATTTTCAGTATCATCAACAAAGATGCATGGTACGCGATTAGTGGTATGTGAGGTCTTTGGTGTGCCATCCTCATTTTCAAGCTCTTCGGCATTGCCATGGTCAGCAGTAATGATTGTAATGCCACCGAGTTTATTAACGGCTTCAACAATACGTTTAAGACAAATGTCGATTGACTCCATAGCAGTAATAGTTGGCTCGAGCTCACCAAAGTGCCCTACCATATCGCCGCCCGGATAATTTACACGCAAAAAATTGTATTGTCCGGATTCAATTGCCGCAATCAGCTTATCGGTAATCTCGGCGCTCTTCATCCATGGGCGCGTATTGAACGGCTCCGTATAAGATGGCACCTCTTCTTCAACTTCCCCATCTGGCACATGATAGCTATTCCCATTGAAGTAGTAAGTCATGTGGCCAAATTTAACCGTTTCAGAGATGGCATATTGTTTAATGCCTTTGGTAGCTAAATATTCGGTCAATGTATGCTCAAATACCGGGGAGCCAACTAGCACATGCTCTGGCACGTGCAAATCTTCGTTATATTCGGTCATACCGGCAAAGTAAACTTGCGGATGACGCATACGATTAAAATATGGAAATTCGCGATAAGTAAAAGCCTGAGCCATTTCAATTGCGCGGTCGGCGCGGAAATCAATATAAACTACAGCATCGCCATCATTAATAGTGCCAATCGGGTTGCCATTATCAGCAATCACAAACGGCGGCATGTATTGATCTTGTAAATCTGGAATTTCGGCGCGATAAGTTTCAATGGCTTCAGTAGCATTCGCGAACTGGCGCCCTTCGCCAAGCACGTGTGTATGCCAACCTTTTTGAACCATGCCCCAATCATTCTCATAACGGTCGCAAGTAATAACCATCCGGCCGCCACCAGATGCGATGCGATAATCTGGACCGCCTAAATTTTCGACAAATTTTTCAATACGATGAATGTATTTTGGCTCACTTTGCGGTGGCACATCGCGGCCATCAATGAGCGCATGAATGCGTACGTGGCGGATGCCATCCTTGTGCGCTTGAGCAAGCATAGTTTCAAGGTGCGCAATATTGGAGTGGACATTGCCGTCACTGAAAATTCCCATAAAATGTAAAGTTGAATCGTGATCTTGAATCTGAGTAACGATATCGAGCCAAGTTTGAGTATCAAAAATACGTCCCGTGCTAACATCATTCTCGACAGCAGCAGAACGTTGCAGAACAATTTGGCCGGCGCCCATAGCATTGTGCCCGACTTCGGAATTGCCCATATCGTCTTTTGGAATACCGACATATTCGCCAGCGGCGCCAAGTTTGGCGGTTGGATATTTATCTAGCAGACTGTTAAGCGTTTCTAGATGCGCCTGCTTGACGGCATTCGCATTTTTCTCCTCACGCAAACCCACGCCGTCCATCACCACTAGGACAACAGGCCCCTTATAATTCAACTTGCTCATGCTTATAGTATATCATCATTTTTCGCCGCTTTTAAGCAGTTTATAACAGAGGTCATCTTGACTTTTAACCGTAAGTGTGATATAATAGAAAGATATGAGGTCTGTATCGCAGCAAAACCTAAATCGCGCACACGACATCTTGAACAAAGGTGGGATTTTGGCGGTACCGACCGAGACCGTTTATGGCCTGGCTGTGAAAGCCGATAATACTGCAGCGATCAAAAAACTCTTGAAGCTAAAAGATCGCGCCGTGGGCAGCGGTAAAATTTTGACATTAATGGTGCCTAACGTTGCTGATATTCGTAAATACGCCAATCTCAACACAATGACGCATAACTTGGCAATTCGTTATTTTCCTGGCGAGCTGACCATGATTTTGCCAAAGCGCAAAAGTTTTGTGCACCCTTATTTTAATAATTTTGACACTATTGGTATCCGTATTCCCGAGCATAAGTATATGCTGAATTTACTACAAGAGACGGGGCCGCTGCTCGTAACCAGCGCCAATCCGCGCGGCGAAGCGCCTTGCTGGACGAGCGAGGAAGTAGTTAAACGTCTGCCCAACATTGATGGTGTAGTTAATGGCAAATCTGGCGG
>CAMZJD010000018.1 GCA_947307445.1 uncultured Candidatus Saccharibacteria bacterium
AGTGACCTTACGAATGTGAATCGTACGCTCTAGCCAACTGAGCTAAAGATCCATGGCTTCATTCTAGCACAAAGGTCGCATCTTGGCGACCACTTACTTATATCGGGCGACAATCGCCATAATGGCAATTATGAGCACAAAGCCTAAAACTAAGAAAATCACCACGCGCGGTAGCCAATAATTCGCCTGTGTTGGCGCTTTCGGTTGTTCTTTGACTACCTCTTTAGGGGCGGGCTTCTCATCTGGCGCGCCTTCCGCTTCTTTTACCTCTGTCGCCTCAACCTCTAGGCCATCTTTCGCCGAAATCGTAACTTCCTCACCCGATTCATCTTTCGACTCCTCGTGCTTCTCTGGCATACTGGCCAGCTCTAGCGCCTTTTCTACCTCTGGATCCGGCCCATTATGGTGGTCTATTCTAAACTCGCTTGAATCTTCTTTCATAAAACCTACTTATGCTTAATTCTATTGTAGCACCTACTGGCGAATATCTTAAAAAGATGTTAAAATACCTCTGATGAATCTAAATATTGACCTAGACACGCTTATTAAGGAGCGCCAAGATATCACCGATTTCCTAAGTCAGCCAAATGCTTATGCTGACTCGAATTTTGCGGCCAAAAATCGCCGCCTCCAAGAGCTCGACGAGCTAATTTCTCTCGGCGAGAAGCGTATCCAGCTCCAAAACGACATCCAAGAGGCCGACCAAGACCCGGAACTTGCCATTATGAAGCCAGATCTCGAGCAAGAACTCGCCGCTACAGAGGCAAAACTTGCCGAAATGCTGATTCCGCGCGATCCCAACGACGATAAACCAGCCATTATCGAGATTCGCGCTGGTGCCGGTGGCGATGAGGCTAGCCTTTTTGCGGGTGACCTCTATCGTATGTATCTCCGTTACGCCGAAACACATGGCCTCAAGTGTGAACTTCAATCTGAATCTATTAACGATGCCGGTGGCTATAAAGAGGTCATTTTCCGCGTCTCTGGCGACCAACCTTATGGCAAACTTAAATTTGAAGGTGGCGTTCATCGCGTCCAGCGTATCCCAGTTACCGAGAGCCAAGGCCGCATTCATACCAGCACTGCCACTGTTGCCGTTCTGCCAGAGGCCGAAGAGCACGATCTTGAGATTAATCCCGAAGATCTCCGCATTGACATCTACCGTTCTGGTGGTCATGGTGGCCAGGGCGTCAATACTACCGACTCCGCCGTGCGCATTACACATCTTCCTACCGGCCTCGTTGTGACGATGCAAGACGAACGTTCGCAGCAGCAAAACCGCATCAAAGCTATGACCGTCCTCCGCAGCCGCCTCTTGGAACGCAAAATTGCCGAAGATCGCGCCAACGCTTCTGATGCCCGTAAATCCCTTATCGGCTCTGGCGATCGTTCAGAGAAGATTCGCACTTATAATTTCCCGCAAGACCGCATTACAGATCACCGCATCCACTATAACCGCAGCAATATTACCGCCGCTATGAACGGCGACATCGAAGATATCATTGAGGCCCTTCAAGCCCATGAACGTGAGCTCTTGGCTTAATTCCGCCCCTATTGACCGCCTAGATGCTGAGCTAATCGTGGCACATATTCTCGGTAAAGACCGCACTTTTTTGCACGCGCACCCCGATTTTAGTCTCTCTGAGGCTAATTTGGCCCAAATCCGCGCCTTTACCGAGCGTCGCGCTCTCGGTGAACCTCTAGCCTATATTTTGGGCTCTAAGGAGTTCTATGGCCGTCAGTTTAAGGTTACGCGCGATACTCTAGTGCCACGCCCCGAAACTGAAGCGCTAATAGACACCATTAAGGCCCTAAAACCTCATAAAGTCCTCGATGTGGGGACGGGAAGTGGCTGTATTGCTATCACGCTTGCCCTCGAACTCCCCCAAACAGAGGTAGACGCCCTTGATATTTCGCCTGCCGCCCTCAAAATTGCCCACGAAAATGCCCAAAATCTTGGTGCCACCGTGAATTTTGCCCCTTCTGACCTCCTAGAGGCCGCAGGGCAGGGCTATGACCTAATTGTGGCCAATTTACCTTATGTTGACGCAAAATGGGACTGGATTGGCCCTGAGCTACGCTACGAGCCCCAAATCGCCCTTTTTGCCGAAGATGGTGGCCTCGCGCTGATTAAAAAACTCATCCAAGAGGCCCCAGCCCATCTAACAGAGAAGGGCTATCTTATTCTCGAAGCCGACCGTAGCCAGCATCAAAAAATCGCCGACTACGCCAGCGATTCTTTTAAACAGATTAATCCTACTGACCAGACCTTGGTTGTATCCCTGTGCCGCCGCTAAAAGTCTTTGGCCTACCATCATAGGTTTTTACGCCGCCCGCAAAGCGATCGGCTTGAACTTTACGATAAGCGGCCGCATTTTGGCGGCTTTCGCGCAATTCTGCCGCCGATTGACGCCCAAAACCGCGGCTTTTCGCCTGTTCTTTCGCTTTCAGCTCGGCCATCGCTTGTTTATTATTAACGTCAAATCTTCGCAAACCGCCACTTTCTAGCTTACTGTTATACTCCTGATGGCCTCTGCGAAGCGCCTCCTCTTTGGCTTTTTGTGCCGCGATAATCTTGCGTTTTTCCTCTTCAGTAAGGGCTTTTGGCAATACATTGACCGTGCGCGCCACTTGAGACTGCTTATAGGCCTGTATAGTGGTACGATTTCTCTCTATATCAAGGCGATCTTCGAAGCTTTGTGTGCTCGCCGCACCCAAATTTCCGCTATTTTGCACCTGGGCATAGCCACTACTATGCGCCACGTCGCTGGATGTAGTTTTTGTAATTCTATTGATTAATTTACTATTTAACGCCATCTTAACCCCATTATACCACTATTACCACCTCTGTTCAAAATGCTTAAGTATATAATATTTTGCGCTAATGGTAAATTCTTACATAATGCTATTGACAAAAAACAAAATCTTTGATATAATAAAGAACAGCTAATTGCAAGGACTGCGAAAAGGCTTTAGCAAGAGGCGCAAAGTTAACAAATCGGATCATTACTGCGTATAACAGCGCAGTAAGAAGAAGAAGGTTCATGTTCAACCCGAAATCTCACCCCCGGGTAATGGGGTGTCTATATAAATAACCCAAGGTAGTCACCATCGAAGGTGGCGGAAAAAATCTATTATGAAAGGACCCCTATACGGGGAAATGGTGAGAAAAAATGGCAAGAATTAGAACGACCGAAGAACTGATCTACGATACCAACGAAACCGTCGTCAAGACCGGTAAGAGGGTGTCGGACACTGTGGTGGCTGAGCACGGCACCACCCGCGAAGTGGTCATCAAGACCGCCCGCAAGGTTGCTGACCGCAGCGACGCGAACCACAACGAGACGAGGGAGACCATCGTCAAGACCGGCCGCAAGGCCACTGACGAGGTCAACGCCTACGCAGACGATCTGCACAAGGAGACTCGTCGCAACAGCGACAAGAACGCTGACCGCGTCATCGACGCCGTCAACGAGTCCAACGGCATCATCGCCGGCTGGAAAATCTTCGTCGCGATCATTCTGGCCGCACTTGCTGGCTGGGGCACGTACGTTGCGTCCAAGGGGTACATCCTGAAGGACATCTACGATGCTGCCGGTAACGTGGTCGGACAGGAGCCGTATCTGCCTTACATCATCTTGTTGGTGATTCTGGCGGTAGTGGCCGCATTTTTCGTAGTAGCGGCCATCCTCTCGTCCATCGGGAGGCGCCGCTAATCCCATTTTAGAAAGGTAAGGTGATAACATGTCGAAGAGCAAAATTTTCAAGAAAGGAGCGATTCTTTCTGTGCTTGCCCTTCTGATTGTGGCCTGCCTGGCGGTGCCTCAAATCAGAGGTTTCATCGCACACGCAGCCGATGACATCGGAAGGGATTTCGTCGTGCACTATTTCAACAATGATGTGCAGGACGATGGTATCGCCAATAATAATTACAACTTCGGGCCGAACCGCTTTGAGCAGGCCAACGAAGCTGTCAAGAAAGGCGATGCCAAGGATATCCAAGAGTGGGTAGCAACCTACGACGGCAAAGGCGATTTCTTCGAGTCCATCTCGGTCGATCCGGCGCTCTGCGCCGCAATCGCGCTTGATATGGATGAGAGGTTGAATTTCCCGGATGAGGATAAGATCTTGATTGATGAGCAGAACGAACTGATTGGCCGCAGGGCCGACGCAGCGCATCTGCACTTCCTTTCAGATCACTCGTATTGGGAGAGAGCCGTTAAACTTATCAAGGAAAGACTTACGAGTGGCGAAATCACTGTACGCGAGCTTACGGGTTACACCAGTTCGATGTATATGTGGAATAACCACCTCGAAGCAAACAAACCGTCCGTTATTGTGCGCGAGAGCGTCAACAGTGGCGGGCATTTCGTGGAGTTTGACCTTGGTAAGCCCGGTATTGTTAGGTACAGGCTTGAGTGTGGCTACCAGCCGGTAGACACGGACGAGTACTGGCCGACACCGCCGCAGCCGCCAATCCCGGATAATCCGGAACCTCCTACTCCGCCTGATGACACTCCGCTTCAGCCTAAAGACCCCAATGCGGGGCCGCAGGCTCAAGTTCCCGACGACACTCCTGGCAAGGAGGACTTCGGTGGCGGTCAGAACCATGACCCGATCACCGACATTACTCCCGAGCCGCAGAGCCCGTCTTCCTATACTCCGCCGGCAGCTCCTAGCGAGCAGCCCCGCGAGGAAGGCAAGACATCTGACGGTCACCAGGACGCGTCAACCGGTACTGAGTCTGGTAGTCGCACTGTCGACGATACCAATGGCACCACGGAGACTCATGGCGGGCAGGATTACACTGTAGTGGCCGGCGACGGTCAGAACCACACCGATCTCGGTGAGGTCCAGGAGCAGCATAGCTCCGATACGGTGGAACCCGCTCTAAAGGATGACGGTACAAATCAGGGTGATCTCGATCCATCTGCGGTCGAGTAACCTGACCTTCTTCTTCACTTACTCCGCAAGGAGTCGTACCTTAGGGAGGGGGCCTGAACCACCCCCTCCCATTCATCCTTGTTTTTATACTCAGTAACGATCCGATTTGCAAACGTAATTAACAATGCGGCTTTGAGAGAGTAGAATTAAACAAACATTCCTAGAAAATAATTTTTTCAAGAAAGGAATTAAACTCTATGAAGACAATCATGAAAGCTGGTATTGGCATTGCGGCCGTTGCTGCTCTTGCTGGTGCTGGTGCACTCATGGCCTTTGCGTGGGGTCCATCTCGTACTACTTACACGATGGCTAAACCTGCTGACCATGTTGTGTTTAACTCTATCACCGACAACAATAAGGAGATCGGTGATGAGCGCTATTTCGTTAGCGCATCTCCTTATACTGGTAGTGCTTCTAGCAACTACTGGTCTGATAAGACTCAAGTTGAAAACGGTAAAGAATATGTCGTACGCATGTATGTTCATAACAACGCCGCTTCCAACCTTAAATTAACTGCTAAGGACGTCAAAGCATTTGTCGTTCTTCCAACTACTACCGCTAAGGAAATCACTGTAAGTGGTAAAATTAGCTCTTCAAATGCTAACCCAACCACCGTTTGGGATGAAACCAAGTTCGTTTCTAAAAACGGTGAAAGCTTCAACCTCGCTTATGTCGATGGTTCTGCTAAATACTACAACACTAAGGATGGTAAACTCCGCACCTTCAGCCTTGATGGCTTGAATGATAGCAATGATCTTTTCACCTCCAAGGGTAAACTCCTCGGTTATGACAAGATGGATGGTAACATTCCTGGTTGTAGCGAATATTCTGGTTATGTAACTTTCCACGTTAAAGCACAATTTGCTGCTAAACCAAATATTGAAATCTCCAAAGAAGTGAAAATTCTTGGCTCGGACACCTGGAGCGAAGAAGTTAAGGCGAAATCTGGTGATACCGTTCGCTATCGCATTCACTTTAAGAACACTGGTAACACCACTCTCCAGAACGTCGTAATTCGCGATATTCTCCCAACTGGTTTGACCTATGTTAAGGGTTCTACCACGATTGTAAATACTGCTCATCCAAAGGGTGTTGCCCTCAGCGACAATATCGTAACGGATAAGGGTATTAATATCGGCGATTACGCCGCAGAAGCTGGCGCATGGCTTTACTTCAACGCTACTGTTGATAAGTCTGTTTCTGAAAAGTGTGGTAACACGCTTCTCCGCAACGTTGCGCAAGCTAACGGTGGTACTACTGGTACCAAAGAAGACAAGGCTGACGTCCTCGTTGACGGTAAGACTTGTGTTGATGGTTTCAAGATTGACAAGATGGTGAAGCTTTCTAGCGAATCCGAATGGCATGAAACTGTCAAAGCTAAAGGCGGTAATACTGTTAACTATCGTATCCGCTTTACGAATACTGGTAACACGACTCTCAAGAACGTTGTGATCGTTGATACTCTTCCAGCTAACATGACCTATGTCAGTGGTAGCACTACCCTTGATGGTAAGAAAGCTGCTGACGGTGTTGTTGCTAAGACTGGTCTTAATATCGGTAGCGTTGCTGCTGGTAAGACTGCAACTGTAATCTTCAACGCTAAAGTTGACAGCAAGCTCAACGACAAGTGTGAAGACAGCACTTTGACCAACACGGTTAAGGGCAAATACAACAACGATGACAAGACTGCCAAGACTGATACTGCTGTAGTTAAGGTCGATGGTAAGATCTGTGAAGAAGACAAACCAGGCTTCAAGATTGATAAAATGGTCCAGCTCGATGGTGGTAAGGAATGGTCCGAAACTGTCACTGCTAAGGCCGGCGACAAAGTTCGCTATCGCATCCAGTTCAAGAACACTGGTAACACTACTCTCAAGAACGTCGTTATCCGCGATATTCTTCCAAGCAACATGACCATCGTTAAAGGCAGCGTTGTACTTTACAACAGTGCCAACACGAATGGTAAGACCTTGAGTGATAGCCTTGTGAGCACCTCTGGTGTGAACATTGGCGATTACGCTAAGGGTACCGAAGCTACGATTTACTTCTATGCTACGGTTAACAGCGCTTTGGCTGATAATTGTGATGATAGCACCCTCACCAACACGGTTAAGGGTAAATATAACAATGATGACAAAACTGCCAAGTCTGACACTGCTGATGTTAAGGTGAAAGGCAAGACCTGCAACGATCCTGAACCACCAGTAATGCCAAAGACCGGTGCTGCTGATGTTATCACTGGTGTAATCGGTTTGGCTAGCGTTGCTACTGCCGCTGGTTACTACATTGCAAGCCGCAAACAATAAAGTTGACCGCCTAGTATAGAGCTTCCCGAAGCTCGAAAGCAAGACGGGAAACATATAAAAAGACGACTGCCTCCGGGCGGTCGTCTTTTTGTTGGCCAAAATCATTGTATTGTATAAAAAGTTTATGCTAAAATTATGATATGTACGGTGGTGAAAATTCTGGAATGCCCCTAGGGCCAGACCCGGTCAACAATGGCACGGGTACTTTTGGTGCTGAGAACGATTATGATCAGCCAGCCGCAATCGTTAGCGGCGGAGCAGACGGCGGTGCAGTCGCCTTCGACTCCAGTAAAAGCGATAAAAGTTCAAAATATTTCGGTCATCGCTCGCGCGAAAAGGCCGCCAAGCAATCTGCGCCGCAAGTCGACATGAATCTTGTGGCCGCCAGCAACATTGCCAACAACCCCAACAACCCAGAATTCTTCCGCCAAGCAGCCATTGATAACACCACCGCCCAGATTCAACGCCAACCACGACAGATGAATAAAAAACCGATAATCATCATAGCCGTGTTGCTATTACTTGCTGGTGCCGCCGTGGCCGCCGTTTTACTCTGGCCAAAAGAAAAAGTGCTCGCAGGCGAAGATACAATGGAAAAATTCAATGAATTTGCCAACTATATGCTTACTGGCGAGATAAAAAAGAGCAAGATAGGCAAGAAAGAGTATAAAGATTATAAAGCTACATTAATGGCTCGTGATATTACCTCCAGTGAGACGAGAGATTACTTTACTAAGGCCAAAGAATTGTTTGGCGCTTTTGAAGAAGCGACTAAGAATGATGAGGGCCTCAAAGGCAACGAAGTATTTGAGAGAGAATTTGAACTCTATAAAGGTGCTTTCTATGTTACCTACAATGATTCGCAGTTTGTAGACTTAACTGATAGCCAAATTATGAATTCATTTTATACAAGTGGCGAACAGGCAACTACCGACATGATTGATAGGTTCTTCAAGACACAATATAGCGAGTATATGGACAACGCTGGGTATTATAGGATGGAATACGCCAAAAAATACGTAGAAAGATTGAGCATTTATAAAAAACATTCGTGTATTTCTGGGTCTGTTGTGATTTGGACTTGCGTCGATTCAATACAAGATGAGGCATTAGTAAAAAATAGCGAGGAGCTTGAAATGGCCTACGATCAATATAATGGCTCCATCATTTCGTCTAGGAATACAATCGCGGACTATCTTTGGAATATTAATGACGCGCTAGAGGGTAAAAATGAAGAATAAATACATGAAAAAAATATTTTTATTATTATCTTTCGCTTTACTAAGTTCTGCCGTAGTCGCTTGTAGCGCTAGTGATGTTTTGGCTTATTCCCCAGCTGACATGACTAAAAAGGCAGTCATGCAGGCACTTGCTAAGTGTTATAGTGAGGGTGGCGTAAAAAATGAAATCAAAAAGATTGGCGATTATAAAGGTCTTGACTCCATTTACAATAAGAGTGTTCGTGGCGATTTTCCATTGCCTACTTCCAAAAATGGCACTTATCACAACATCAATGACAATGACCTTTCATGTAAAGATGTAATAAAGGGTTATAGCGGCCTAGGCGGTAATATCCAAAATGCGTATGCACTTATGGGCCACCCAGCACCAAGCAGCTCCAATGGTGCAGCAGATTGGCTCGGAAAATATGGTGGTTATCAAGTATCTCAAGGCTCTGCAAGTAGGTGTGTGAAATTTGAATTTAATAGAACACCAACGGGCGGGCAAACGTATCCGATTTTTACTGATCAAATATGTGTTGATGAACTTGACGGTGACGTAATTAAATCGGACCCAAAGATAGTAAAAGATGGTGGTCACGGAAGCGGTCAGTCCCATTATAGTGGCCCTGGCGGAAATGGATATATAACAAGAGATGGTTTCTTAGCTTCATCGGGAGAAATCCAAGTTCTTCAGAGTCCTAAAGGCGGCCAAGGTCAATCTGGCTATGGTGATGTGGCTTATTATAAGTCAATCAGCGCAAAAGGGCGTGACTGGGAAGCCGTAGTCAATGACGTTCTTGACGCCATCAGTACCTCATCAACATTTAAAGGTAGTTATTGCACGGCATATTCTGAAAGAGAAGGTTCTAAATACTGCTCTGGCGAAAGTGGAACAGTGGTCTATAATCGGAGGGTCGACGTTTCTGGAGAAGCTGCCGGTACCATCAATGCAAGTTTTCACGATCCAATTGGAGCTAAAGCAGTTGCCTTCCTGTATGGCTACACCGGCGAAGTAAATGATGCCGATCGCCGAGGTTACGGTGCATTTATCACCTCAGGGAACAGGTATACTGTATCGAACGAAGAAAAAATACATCTTTATATGTATTATTTCCAAACTATCATGGGTGCCAAAATCAGTTGTTCTGTCACTCCAGAACAGGCTACCGGTAATGGATATCAGGGCCCAATCAAATGGTTCCTTGGCGGCGAAAAAACCGCTAAAGATTGTTATGTAACAGGCGTCACAAACAAGAGCGCCAAAGTAAATGGCGTCGATAGCGGCGGTTTCTTCCAGCATAATAATCTTACTTATGATGACCTTTATAATTTCTTCAAGACCTTGACCACAACCACACTCACGGATGGCGCCGAAACAAGTGGCGACACAAACCCTGTCACGCCAACCGACCCAAGCAACCCAACCGATCCAAGCGACCCTAGCGGCCCTACTCCAGAAAAAGAGCAGCCCGCCACTTGTTACGATAATGCTGGTTCGCTCGGCTGGATTCTTTGCCCAATCGTCGAACAATTAGCGGACGCCATTCAAAAGATTTACGAGGCGTGGATCGTGCCGTTCCTCTATCTCGATACGGAGCTATTCAAATCCGATAGCGATACCTATAAGGTTTGGTCTGGCTTCCGCGATATAGCGAACCTCGGCTTCATCATCTTCTTCATTATCGTCATCTTCTCGCAGCTTACTGGCTTTGGTATCGACAATTACGGTATCAAGAAGATATTGCCGAAGTTGATTATGGGGGCACTGTTAATTAACTTGTCCTACATCATATGTCAGCTGGCCGTAGATATATCGAATATCCTTGGTTATGCTCTCGGAAACGTATTCGATCAATTCTCTTCATCGACAATAACAACAAACGTTAAAGCAGGTTCAGTCACGGTCGCGCTTGAATTTGCGGCTGGTGCAGCAATTATCGTTGCGGTAGTGGCGGCAATTACGGCGGCTGCAATTTTAGCCATCGGCCCAGAAATCATCATTCCTGTATTCTTGGCGTTGATCGGTATCATTATTGGTATCATCTTCTGCTTTGTGTTACTCGTTGTGCGCAAGGCCTTCGCAGTGATACTTGTAGTTATATCTCCGCTCGCCTTCATGTGTTACATCTTGCCGAACACGAAGTCGCTTTATGATAAGTGGTTCCAGTCCTTTAAGGCAATGTTATTAGCCTTCCCAATTTGTAGCGCCATGATTTATGGCGGCCAGTTTGTTGGACGCTTGCTTGTTAGCGCTAGCGCCAGCTCGGACGTAAGTTTCGCCATGGCAGTTAGTGCGGCCGTAATTAGCATTGTACCAATCTTTATGATTCCAAGCGTGCTTCGCCGTTCACTTGGCGCAATCAGCAATGGCATTACCAGATTCCAGCATGGCCTCACGGCTGGTGCTCGCGGTACATTTATGCGCAGTGGTTACGCGCAAGAAAAACGCCTACAATCTATGCAGTATCGCAATGCACGTCGGGCTGGCTTCCAAGCGAGCGTTCGTGACGGATCGGTCTTGACGGACAGTAAAGGCAACCTAAGGATGAGAGGTGCACGTTATGATAGAAAGGGTAACCTCAAGTCTACGTGGGGATCAGCATTCTACGGCGATGACTATAAATTAAAGACTGGCAGGATTGCGAGGATTCGTCGCGCTCTTGGTGGTAACACCGAAAGGTCTATCGCTGCGGCTACTGGCCGAATGATGAATGATATTAACATGCAACCGCCGAGCACCGAAAATATGAAGAGTGCTTACGATATCTCACAGAGCTACAATGATGCGAAATTTGAAAAAGGCGTTGGCGACTTCATGGGCACCTCCACATTCAAAGCTTTCAGTAACGGCGATTTGAGTACGAAGAAGAGTATGCTTGCCAGCCTTGATGGCACCACAGCCGCTGGCAAAACCGCCGCCGCCGCCTTTGCTAGAGCTATGGCGTCCGGTACTGGCGTAGAAAAGAAGGCTTTGGCCAGCATGATTCAGGGCAGATCGGTGCAAATTAAGGGCGAGGACGGTAGCGTATCCGAGGGTAAACTCGACAGCAGCCTCATTCGCCAACTTTCCGGCGAGTCATCAATCCGCAACTCAATCACCGATAAAGGTAAACCGCTCGTTTCGAAATACATGGAAGCGGTTTCCGCCGATGCTTCTATGGACACCTCTTACGATGACTGGATTGATTCTGATAGTGGTAAAGCCGCTATTGCGCAGTTGGCGATGGACACCGATAAGCCAGAAGATCTCGCATCTTACGATGCTGGCACATTTAATAAAGTCATCAACGCTACTACCGATGGCGAACCGCTCGCAGAAGATCATAGCAATGCCATTATTAGCGACGAGCTAATCCAGAGGACACTTGACGACAAGAACCTATCTAGTAAGCTCAAGAGTGATTCCTACGAAATGGGCGATGATGGAAAGCCTATTAAGACTACTGGTCATCTTGCCTATGCAGCGAGCGTTCGCGGCTTAACTCCATCAGTAACTCAAGCCGCTCAGGCCACTCCGGACGGAGAACTGAACGTACGCCAAGACTCATCTTCAACCAGTGGCGGTACAGATAGCAATGCCAGAGTGACTTCAAATGAAAACGGAGCTCGCCAAGAACAGAATGCGACGGTCACTAGGGTTGGTACTCAAACATACTTCCACAAGGTAACAGGCGAGAAGGTCCGCGGTTACAAGATGTCTGATGGTAGCGTGAGGATAATGGATGAGGAAACTGGCGACCAAAAAATCATGAATCAGAATGAATATACGATAGTTCGCCAGAACCCGAATAGTGACAGAAGAACACGTCCTCAAGGCAACCGGGGCGGTAGCATGGGTGGTTCTAATAATGGCGCCCCAAACAACACTGGAGCCAGCGGTAGTTCGACGAATTCGTCATCAAACGCCGGACATGGCGGAAACTTCAACCATACTCCAGGCAATGGCAGTAATTCCAACCATACTCCAAGCGCTGGTGGCGACCAAAACAACGCCTAGAGTTGATAGCCCAACCAAAAAACCGGCTCACAAAGAGCCGGTTTTTTATTCTGCTGCTTGTAGCACTCGTTCGAATAACATCGCCACTGTCAACGGTCCCACGCCGCCGATCTTTGGTGTTAGTGTTAAATCATCGCGCTCACGTGCGGCATCATCTAAGTCGCCCTTAATCACGCCGCCTTCCGAAGCAGTACCGGCATCCACGATTACAGCGCCGTATTTCAGCATTGTGGTTTTAATCAATCCTGGCACTCCAGTAGCCGTCACGACCACATCGTAATTCGACAGCAAGTTTAAATCCGAACCGCGGTCAAATACCGTCACATCATAGCCGCTCTCGCGCCACATCCGTTCTAGCGGAGCACCAACTAATTTACCATGTCCAACGATGGCTAACTTTTTGTCCGTGAGTTCCACGCCGTAGCCAGTCAGTAGCCAATGAATCGCCATAGCGGTGGCCGTATCGGACTTGCCACGCAAACCATCTACATCTTTTTTGAGTGGAATTAAATCTAGAATCTTCATATCGCATTCCGCAAGTGGCAATTGCACAATAATCCCCGTCACAGAAGCATCATCGGCCACGCGCTTCAACTCTGTCTCAGCGTCTGCCGGTGTAATTTTTTTCACTTCCACTTCTACGCCAATATCCTCGCCATAGCGTTGCTTTAGTGACATGTATTTTGCGATTACCGGCGAATCGTTGTCGTAAAAAATCGCCAATTTCGCGCGCTTTTTGCGACTGCGCAAAGCTTTCACTTGGTGCGCTTGGCGTTCTTTTACGTATCCTGCCAACTCGCGCCCGTTTAATTCTTTCATATCAAAAACTCCTAGTTAAATTTAATGTTAAATAACTAGAAAACCTTAAATCATTCGCCTAGCTCCATTGGCTCTTGCTCAAGTGTGAGGCCAAACTTTTCGTAAACTGCATCAATCACCGCCTGGCGTGCTTTAGCGAGGTCGGCATAGCTCTTGGCGCTTTCATTAATCAACACCAATGCGGCTTTATCTGAAACGCGCATACCATAGAACTCTTTACCTTTCAGACCAGCGTGTTCAATTAGCCACCCACTCGGCACCTTACCGCCATCCCAGACTGGAATACCTTTGGCTTCAGCTTCTTTCGTGCCTTCTTCATCTAAGTAGACATTCTTAAAGAATGAACCAGCGGACGCAAACTCAGCCGGATCCGGCAATTTGCTGGCTCGTACTGCAGCCACGCCGTCGTAAATAACTTGCGGGTTAAATTCGGTAATGCCGTGTTCGCCAAAATAAGCCTGGAGGGAAGTGTAAAACGGCGGCTTCATCCAATTCTTATGCAACTCGACCGTCACGCTAGTAATGAAATAACGGCCCACGCCATCGCCAGTATTAAAAATACTGTGGCGATAGCCTAAATCAAGCTCGGCTGCCATCATGTGTTTAAACAGATTATCTTTTTGATCATAGACGCAGACGGAGTGTAATGTTTGCGAAATATCTTGGCCATAGGCGCCCACATTCTGAACTGGGGCTGCACCCACGGTGCCCGGAATCTTTGCCAAAGCTTCCATGCCACACCAACCGGCAAACTCGCCATTCCAGAGCGAAACGCTATATTGTACGAAATTATCTAATAGTTCGCCGCTCTTGGCGCAGAGACGGATTGTATCCTTGTCACTGTCGATAACATAAATTCCGCGTAGCTTATTCACGAGAATTACGCCTGGAAAACCGCCATCGCGACCAATTACATTGCTGCCGCCGCCAAGGACGTAAGTTGGCAAATCTTTTTCGCGCGCGAAACGGTACGCATCGGCGAGGTCTTTATCTTCCTCAATCTCGATAACATAGCGCGCAGCGCCACCGAGCCGCATGGTTGTTAATTCTGCTATGGGTACATTTTCGCGTATTTTCATGTTTTAATTATACCACGGGGTGAATAATTGACCAAATTGACAAAAAATGATATAATATAAGTCGCACCTTAAAATCATGACAAAGAAAAGGGGGGAATATGTCTTGGCAAACCAGAAAATAGATCCAGAAATTGCCGCACGAATCGAGCAAATCCAGCGCGAGCTCGGAAATGGTTTTGTCCGTCCAAGAGCCGACACTATGCTGCGTATGCGCACGGCGCTCGAACAGCATCAAGCGGCATATACCAAATATGACAAATTCATCTTGGCGCCCTTCCCAGAAGATTATCCCGTAGCAGTCAAGGGGAAGCTGATTTTGCGCGAAAAGGACGACATTGACGCCGCACCGTTCGTCACTATTATCAGCGACATGACGCCGGCCTTTAAACGCTCAGATGTTCGTCGCGCGCGCCAGGATATTATCCGAAATGAGGATAGTTTCGACCACGTCACGCTGACGGATAATGAATGGAAAGATCTCGTTTCCCGTGAGGCAAACAAGCGCAACGAGCTTCCGCCGCCTTATTACCACGAAGCGTTACGCGATTTTACCATTCGTATGGAAGATGGTGACGTTATTCCGTTTTGTCGCAGTAAGCTGCCGCGCATCAAATATAACGATTATGACATCATCCCGATGGTTGATAGCCTAATCAATAATGAGCGCGGTCAAACGACAATGTTTGGTCTAGGTCTGATTAATGTCGAAGAAGACATCTATCAAGTGGCCGTCTACTGGTTCGGAAACGTCAGTTCGAGCTATCACGAAAACATCGTGAATATCTTGCTGGGCTACTTTTATGCGCAGTGGGCCTTTCACGCTTGCCCGGAACGCGTCATTGAAGTTAGGCCCGGCGATCCGAATCCTTTCGAAGAAGATACGGCCGCCACGCCGGAACGTTCACACACTCACGCCCAGCAAAAACCTAGTAAAACCAGCATCGCGCGCACAATATACATTCGCGATTATCCCGCCGGCAAGAGGCGTGCGATTGAGCGTCGCTGCCGCTGCTGGTACGTGCATGGCTATATGCGCACTTATCGCAAAACTGGCAAACAAGTCTGGGTTGAGGGCTACTTTAAGGGCCCCGACCGCGATGATCCTACTGCTCGTCAGCATACAAAAAACTATGTCATGAATTAATGAAAATAGGGCCGCCCACCGGGCGACCCTTTTTCGCGTGCGTAGTATGATTGTTATTATCCGTGTTGGTCGGCAAAGGTTTCGCCGCCATGTAGGTGGTGGTAGAAAGATTCAATCCGTGCGCCATCGTACGGACTATCTTGCGCAATTGCATTCATGCCGAACCAGTCCAGCGCCACGAAATCTTCTACGGTCTCTATGCCGCGCGTGCGCATCACGTCATGACTGTAGCTTGAGACGGGTAACTTGCAGATAGGGTCCTCTAGCTCAATGTTTAGTAACGCCATTCTTTCAGCAGATGTTGGTCGATACATAACAATCACCTCCATAAATGTGCTAACTACGATTCTCATCTATTATACTCGAGCATGCTATAATACGCACAGGCGCACCCGTAGCTCAGTGGATTAGAGCACTGGTTTCCGGTACCAGGTGTCGGAGGTTCGAGTCCTCTCGGGTGTACCA
>CAMZJD010000019.1 GCA_947307445.1 uncultured Candidatus Saccharibacteria bacterium
TTTTGCTTTCTTGGATTTTTTAGCTTTTTTCTGTTTCCCGGTTGCGATAGCGGAAGCGATGATACCGAATAGTAGACCGGCGACGATAAAATCGGTGAAATATTCCCAGTTCCCTTCGTTAATTATAGAGAAGCAAGTGCCGAAGGTGACGCCAAGACAGACGCCAATTGGTAGCCAGGTGTTTAAGGCATTTTCTTCGACCTCATCGGCGAGTTCAATTTCGAGCTTACCTTTCTTTTTGGTTGATTTTTTGTTTGCCATTTTCTTTCCTTTCTTTTTTATATCATCCAAGTAAATATATATTTATAATCGGCGAATTCAAACAGCCAGAGATATTTGACGGCGGATTTTGATGAATTCATGTTTGGATCGTTACTGAAATGGTGAGTAGTTTCTGGATATTTGAGACCCCAGGCGCGGAAATTTTCGGCGGCATCGTTAATAATCTGGGTGCTAGTATCTTCGTCAATACTTTCGTATTTCAGCGTTTTTGGCTCGGTGAGCTTAAAGTTTGTGAAGCCCATTTCTTTGAGTACGGTTTCAAGGTCTTTATCGGTTTCAATGGCGTGCTTGACGCTACTAAATTGGAACCAGCCGTAATCGTTAAAGTTAAAGAAATCATCGTTAACACTGCGGCCGGTGGAATTTTCGCGGCCGAGCTGCATATAATCGATGCCATTCTGGGTGTTAGTACCAACGTGCTCGACAGCATAATTAACAATATCATGAAGTTCGGTCAGTTTTTCCTCTTCGCCATAATACTTCCAGTAGGCAACGGCGAAATCGTTGGCAAGCTGTTCTTCGTCAACAAAACTGAGTTTATTCCCGTTGTTGTAATAAAGTAGGCCATGACCTAATTCGTGAATGACATTGTACCATTGGAAATAAAGGCGAAAGCGTTTCTCGGTGTTTTCGCTACCCATAGCGGTAGTAACGTTGGCTTGATCTTCGGCGCTACCTTTGCCATAAAGCGCGGTGGTGATGGAATATACGCGCGGTGAAATGAAATAGAAGATTATTAATAAAATAAAAACGACCGTAGAGACTAGAGGGCCGAGTTCGATTTCGGTTTTGCCGATTTTGATAGTTTTCTTTGGTTTTTGATTATTGGTTTTGGTTTTTGGAGATGCTTTGCCCATAGCGTCCTTTTTTCTTTATTATGCATAATCTTTATGTTCTTGTCAAGGAAAAAGCCCGCGGTGCGTGAGCGTCGCGGGCTGCGTGATGCGTGATGTTAATACCAGAAGTTGGTGTACCACCAGCTGCGGAGTTTGGCCATCGGACCGGTTTTGGTTGGATTGACTGTGGTATTGGTGCCATTTGGCGTGGCGCGTTCTACACCGCTGGAAAGCGGCCTCATATGGTAGTATCCGGGATACCACATATAGCTAGGGTAGCGACCAAACCAGCCGCCGAACCAGCCACGTGGATGCCCGAAATGCCCCCAGCCGAAGCAGCCACCAGGACCGCGACCAGCGCCGAATCCCCATGGGCCGGGTCCGTAAGGACCATAGAAGCTTCTGGGACCCATCATGCCGGGTCTCATCATGCCGGGACCCATCATTGGGGCATGATACCCCATTGGGCCATACATGCCAGGACCGGGGCCAAACATTCCGTGTCCCCATGGACCGGGGCCGCCATGGCGACCAAACCAGCCACCGCCAGGACCGGGGCCGAAGCCACCAGGTCCGCGTCCGCGTCCGGGTCCGCCGGGGCCGCCAAAGAAGCCGCCACCGCCGAAACCGCCGCCCCCGGGTCCGCCAGGACCACCGCCTGGGCCGCCTGGGCCTCCCCCTGGGCCAAAAAACATCACATTGGGTGAAAGAGCGATTGTTCCAGTCATAGCGACTACCCTCCTTTCGAACAATTCACCTTTCATTATAGCACACTTTTGATAAAAAGTCAATAGTAGCTTATGCTTAATCGCTGGTTTCCCAGATACAATTAATAGTTTTGCTAATAGTAATGTCGTCAGGACGGAAAGTGTCGTCGATATTGCGGATTTCGGATTCGATACCACCAAAATCGCCGCGGATGGCGGATTTGCGTAACATGGCACCTTCGTGCATTGATTCATGATGTGGCGGCATATCAATGTCTACGCGGATACAATCACGTAGGTGCTTCCCAGCTGCTAAAACAAGAGTCTCAGCCTTGAGTTTGGCATCATTATAGGCGTCTGCTAGGAGCTCACGTTCGCAAGATTTTGGATCTTTGAGGCTAAAATCGATATGAAAACGTGGCGCACCTTCCGTCTTTGAGGTTAATACAAGTAGTTTGGCGAGGCGTTCTTTATCAAAATCAAATTCAAGTGAGGCATATTGATTAAAGAAAAAGCCGTCTGATACGCGTTTAGTGAGATTTTTGCTGAGGTCGGCTTCGGTTTGAGGGTCGATGCGATTAGTGTGGAACTCTTCATGAACGCTATAGGAACTAGTTTTGAAATCTTCAAAAGTAAAGTCGGTATTGTCGGCGATGAATTGTAGGTATTCCTTCACGCGTTCAACGCCTTTTTGGAGAGCCTCATCGTAACTAGCGGCATGTGTGCTAAAACTGACGGAAGCTACAATTTGATCTGGCGCGAAATCACGCCGGGCTTCGCCCTTAGTAAATATTTGCATAATATCTCCTATTTATAATTTAATTTTATCATATTGCTTATGCTTGAAGGTGCCTGGAAAAATGATAAATTATAAGATATACTGAGGGGGATAATATAAGGCAGTCGCTCGTTTGGAGCATACATTATGATCTAGTACTATTCTCTTTCGGTAAATATCTAAGTAAAGGAGAATTTTGATGGACACTAAAATCTTTGACCTCATCGTTGCGGAAACCCGCCGTCAAAGTGAAGGCTTGGAGCTAATTCCGAGCGAAAACTATGTTTCTCGCCAAGTCCTGGACAGCATGGGCTCGGTGTTTACCAATAAGTACTCAGAGGGCTATCCGAATTTCGACGGTTTGGATGGCGATGACGATCAAGTGCTGAAAACTACTTCGGAAGATTTTCGTTACTATGGTGGTCAACAGAATGTCGATAAGATGGAACGTTTAGCCATTGCGCGTGCACGTCGTTTATTCCATGCGGATCACGCGAACGTACAGCCACACTCGGGCGCGCAGGCTAATAATGCCGTGTATAATGCTTGGTTACAGCCGGGCGATACGGTACTTGGCATGAACCTTGGCCATGGTGGTCATTTAACGCATGGTTCGCCGGTAACCCAGAGTGCGAAAATCTATAACTTTATCGCCTATGGTACGAACCTTGAAACTGGCGATATCGACTACGATGAATTAGAGCGCTTGGCGCGTGAGCATCAACCAAAAATCATCTTGGTTGGCTACTCGGCTTTCATGAAGATTCCGGATTTTGATCGTGTGGCGAAAATTGGTCGCGAGATTCCGGGCTGTTTACTGATGGCCGATATGGCGCACGTAGCTGGTTTGATTGCTGGTGGTGTACATCCGAATCCGCTCGAACACGGATTCCATGTGATGACCACGACTACGCATAAAACTCTGCGTGGTCCGCGCGGTGGTTTAATCTTGAGTATGGGACACGTGGGTAGCCCACTAAAGAAGCCGGAGCACACGCTGGAGAATATTCCGACTTTGATTGACCGTTCGGTCTTCCCTGGCACGCAAGGCGGCCCACTGGAGCACGTGATTGCAGCAAAGGCGGTGGCTTTCTACGAGGCATTGCAGCCAGAATTCCGTGATTACGCGGCAAGAATCGTGAAGAATGCTAAGACTTTAGCTGAGGCGCTGAAAGAACGTGGTTTCAAGTTGATTGGCGATGGTACCGAGAACCATTTGATTTTGGTCAATATTATTGATTCTTATGGTATTGACGGCAAGACTTACGAGCGCGCATTGGATCGCATCGGTTTAACATTAAATGCGAATGCAATTCCGAACGATACGCGTCGTCCGTTTGAACCATCTGGGGTGCGTTTGGGCACGCCGGCAATCACCACGCGTGGTCTGGGCGTAGACGAGATGATTCAAATTGCGGACTGGATGCAGGAAACTGCCGAAGTTTGCGCTGGTAAACGTGATGAGTCCGAATTGGATACTTTGCGCGAGGAAGTGCGTGCTTTGGCGCTACGCTTCCCGTTACCGTCCGAAGAAAAGCACGAAAATATGTATCGCTAAAAACTCCCCTGCGGGGGAGTTTTTATATATACTTAAAATATGAGAAAGTTGCATATTAACCGAGTCTATCGGCATTTTAAGGGTGATTATTATTTAGTTGAAGCAGTGGCAAAATTTTCTGAAGATGAAAGTGATTTGGTAATTTATCGGAAGCTGTATGGCGATGGCTCACTGTGGGCGCGGCCACTTGAAATGTTTTTAAGTGAGGTGGACCATGCGAAATATCCGCATGTGAAACAGAAATATCGCTTTGAATTGCAAAAAATTGATAGTGTAGCGAAGGAGTTTAAAGGATGAGTTTTTCATTTTCGACTATACGCGAATATATTGGCCAGACCGTGACGGCTAAAATCGATCGGCCGTTTGGCTCGAAGCATCCAAAGCATGGCTTTATTTATCCTGTTAATTACGGTTTTGTGCCCGGTACAACTTCTGGCGATGGTGAAGAGTTAGATTGTTATATTCTTGGCGTATTTGAGCCGGTCGAGGAGTTTTCTGGTGAATGTATTGCGGTCATTCATCGCACGGATGACGATGATGATAAGTTAGTTTTGGCCACGCGCGAATATTCCGATGATGCAATTGAAGCATTGACGGAATTTCAAGAAAGATTTTTTCAGCACGAAATTTGGCGTTAAAATGTCGGAGCTGCAACCTCGCTACTTTTTATCCTCTTTCAATCATATGGCTAACGTTAAGCGTCTATATCTTGAAATATGATTTTTTGTTGTCAATTCGAATAAATGTATTACGCTGATTGACGAACGAAAATGAAAACAACGGATGGCTATGTTTAATGTTAGCCAGATGTTTAAAATAGTATGTCGAGGGTCCCGAAATGGGGGCAAAACGGCTATAAATTCGTACGGTTATTGAGCGCCGAGGTGAGTGTAATTTGGTCGGCATATTCAAGTGAGACGCCAAGCGGTAGGCCGCGGGCGAGGCGCGTAATGCGTAAATCTGGATACTTTTCGTGGAGTAGTTTTTCGAGTAAGACTGCAGTAGATTCGCCCTCAACTGAAGGATTGGTGGCGATAATGATTTCAGTAACGGAATCTTCCGCTACGCGCTCGATTAGCTCGCGGATATGAAGTTTGTCGGCGGTAATGCCGTCCATAGGCGAAATGGCACCGCCGAGTACGTGGTAGGTGCCTGTAAATGATCTTGTACGCTCAATGGCATAAATATCTAGTGGCTCCTCTACGACTAATACTATATTTTTGTCGCGCGTGGGGTCATCGTAGAGCGGCGAAATTGATTCGGAGGCATCCATGATGGCAAAAGTTTTGGGGCAAGTCTTGACGCCAGTGTGTAGCGCAGATAATGCCTCGGCGATATTTTCAGAGACGTTAGCGTCGGATTTTAACAAAAAGTAGGCATAACGTTCGGCTGTACGCGAGCCGACGCCGGGTAGACGCCCAAGAGCATCAATTACATCATTCAGCGCTGCGGGCAGCATGTTTTATAGTCCAAGATTGCCAAGTGAGCCCATAAGTGGCTTCATCTTGTCGGTAGCAATTTCCTGAGCCTTAGCATAACCATCGCGCATAGCGTTTTCAATCCAGCGCTCGAGCTCATGGATGTCGTCAAAATCGATTTTTTCTGGATCGAGCTCGACTTTTTTGATTTTGAGTTCGCCGGTTATTTGAATAACGACAGCACCATCGCCAGCTTCAACTTCGACGATTTCGTTCTTAAGATCTTTTTGCGCTTTGCGAAGCTGATTAATCATCTTCATTTGGTCCATAGTGGCACCCATATTACTCTCCCTTGTTTTCAGTGATTTTAGAATATATATATAGTCTATCAGAGTTTTGACTCTTTGGCGATGTGATAATCTGTTTTAGCTCAAGATTATTGTCGGCGTATGGCTTGCCTAGCACCGCCACTTTGACATCCTCGTTGCGTTCGGGAATACTACTCATGATTGTGACGCTATTGTAGCGCTCAAGAAGCTTATAGAACTGATAATCTTTGTCTGCCTCATCGATTATCAATACATCGCCGGCATGCAAGTTGTCTTTAATAATGGATATATCGTTATTAAAGTGTTTGGCAACACTTGGCGTATAGTGATAGCCAAAGATGAAATGCGTGAGGCCAGATACGACAATCATTAACACTACAACGATTACTGGCGTAGTGCCCAAGAAGTGCGCGTATGGGTTTTCTGGGAATAGCGAATGCCATTTATCGATGATAGACTCTAGGCCGGCGGCGGCCAAAATGGAAATTGGAATAATAATCGTGATAGCAATATCTTGATTGAGGCCGGATGCTAGAATTGCGAAAATAACAAGTAGGCTAACTACCGTATTGCGCGAAGTAAAAAGCTGGTTCATTGAGGCTAGCGCACCGATAATGATTAGTGCGACCGTGGCAAGTCCGAATAGTGGCGCTAGATAAATGCTGTCATAGGCCATACTAAAAGAAAAGAATGGCGCAAAAGCAATGGCGATATTATTGAAATAGTTGCCAATATTAAAATCTGGCATTAAGGTTAGCGTGCGGATGTTGTCTGGCGACATAATGCAGCCAATGACGAGTGGCAATAGCGCGATCGCGAAGGCTGAAAAACAGATAATAAGTTGGTATAATTTGAGCTGCTTAAGCGCGAAACGCAGATGCGGGTGAATGAGGCCAGCGATGCCGATGCAGATCGAGACATAAATAAGATGTGGTGTATACATAGAAAATGCTAACGCCAATACGAAAGAAACTACGAGAATTGGCGAAGTGTGCTCGTTGCCAACAATTTTGGAACCAATCCATAAGATTAACGCTAACCAGAAAATATACATAATAACCGGTGTACCGGAGCCAGCTAAAAATAAGAAGGCGGTCGACAGAGTAGTAAGAATGGATCCCACGATTGCAACGTCTGATTTAAACCAACGGTTAAGCAATAGGATGATGAATAATGCTGCAAAGACGGAAATAATGATAGACGGCAACTTAATAGAATAAAGTGATAGTCCGAAGATGGAGATGCTGATTTTCTGGAGTAGGTAATATGGTAAATTGACGACTTTTTCGTTCGTAGGGTTCGTGAAGCTAATCTCGTTAGCGGCAACAACAGAATCCATCTCGTTTTGGCTAATACCACCTGGCGCGATGCTTGGTAAAAAGCATAGCAAAGCAAAAAATACCAACATTAATGCGGTATAACCAATTTGGAAGCGATAGCGATATAAAAAAGGATTATTTAATGCTTTCACTACATCGTATTTTATCACGAGCGCGATGTCAGCCGCAAGTTTTACTCATGTTTTGAATCAAGTGACATAAAGCGGACACGGGCTTTGTCGAAGTAGAGTTCAACTGCACCGGTGGCGCCGCGACGATGTTTGGAAATAAGCAAATCCGTGATATTTTGGCGTTCGGTATCGGGGTTATAGTAATCTTCGCGGTAGAGGAACATTACGATGTCGGCGTCTTGCTCAATGGAACCAGATTCACGAAGGTCGGATAGCATTGGAATTTGTGGACTGCGTGATTCAACTGTGCGGGAGAGCTGCGAAAGCGCGATTACGGGGACGTCAAGTTCGCGCGCAATTAACTTTAACCCACGAGAGATTTCGGAGATTTCTTGAACGCGGTTGTCCATGGCGCGTTTGCTGGAGCCGGACATGAGCTGGAGATAGTCTACGATAATGAGACCGATTTCATGTTCGTGGGCGGCACGACGGGCTTTGGTGCGCATTTCCATCACGGTGAGGCCCGGCGTATCATCGATATAAATTGGGGCTTCGGAAAGTTCGGCCATGGCTTCGGAAATTTGCGAGAAATCCTCCCCGCTAAAGTTGCCAGTTTCGAGCTTAAAGGAATCTATGCCGGATGCGTCGGCGAGCATGCGGTTAATTAATTGTTGGCGGCCCATCTCGAGCGAGAATACTAACACAGCTTTTTTATTAATGGTGGCAACGTTGCTGGCGAAATTTAGCGCGAGAGCGGTTTTACCCATGGCTGGGCGGGCAGCTAGAATGATGAGATCGGACTTATGGAAACCGGCGGTCATGCGGTCGAGATCTGGGTATCCGGTTTTGTATCCGGCAATTGAGCCTTTGTTTTGATGCAAATCTTCCAAACGATCAAATGTTTCTGAAAGTAAATCTGAGATTGAAACTAGATCATTGTGGACGTTTTGTTCAGAAACCTCAAAGAGTGCATGTTCAGCCTCGCCGAGCAATTCGAGTGTTTCGGAGTTTTCGTCGTAGGCGTTTTCGGTAATATTCGCAGCGGCGGAAATGAGGCGGCGGCGCACAGCGGCTTTATTGACGATTTCGGCATAAGCAGTGGCATGAGCGGCAGTCGGCACGAAGCTAGCGAGTTCAGAAAGATAAGCGGAACCGCCGGCTTTTTCGGTAAGCTTTTTCTTTTTGAGTTCGTCACGGACGGTCAAAATATCAACTGGGCGATGTTTTTCGTAAAGATTCCACATGGCGTTATAAATGTGGCGGTGACGTTCGTCATAGAAATCTTTTGGTGAAACAATTTCCGTAACATCGGGCAAGGATTCTTCGGAAATTAAGATGGCTCCAAGAAGGGATTTTTCGGCATCAAGATTTTGCGGCGGAATGCGTTCGGCGCTGTTTTTCTTTTCATTACTCATCGATTGTGACCTCCTCTCCACCACCCATTAATTCTGCAATTGCCGCGAGATCTGCATCTTGCGTCAAAACCTGATTATTTACTTCAATTGTACAACCTTCTGGCAGAACTTCGGCGATAATACTACGACGTTTGTCGATTTGTTTTTGGTTGAAAGTTTTTTTGGCGTAAATTGTTAGTTTATGATCGGCAAAAGTGTAATCGGCATCTTGCAAGTATTTAACGATACCGGGTGAGGCATCTTCACAATGCAAGATAATTTGATTCCATACTTCGGCGGCATCGGCGCTGCTGCTAACTTGTGGGGTACTCGGTGCTGGTTCTGGTGTAGGCTGAGGCTCTATTTCTGGCTCTGGCGCTGGTGTGGGCATAGGTTTTGGTTTGGGCGCGGCGGCTATAACTGCACGTGGTTTAGGCGCCGGGGCGACCGGAAAAGCGGGTGTTACTGGTGCGGCTGGCGCCGTGAGAGCTAATAACAACTTGACATTTGGATAAGCGTTGCGGCTGACTTCGGTAAGTTTATCCATCAATCCCAACCAAATAGGTTGCGGGTTGTCTAGAATGGCTGTGATGAGATTATCGGCAATTACTTCAGGCTTAATACCGGAATCAAGTAGACTGGCAAGTTGTTCACGAACACGTGTGGCATCGCTGGCGGCATAGCCGTTTAAGATACTAATGAGCGCGTCTTGGGCTGGCAAACCGAGGGCCTTATTGAGTAGTTCGGCGTCAATTTTGTCGTCAGAAAGCGTTGAAACTTGATCGAGTAGACTAAGCGAATCACGGAAAGAACCACCACCGCGGCGAACGACGATTTCGAGCGCCTCGTCGGTGATATTGATTTTTTCGGCTTTGGCAATTTTCTTGAGATGTTCCAGCATGACGCTCGGGTTAGCGAGCTTGAAAGTAAAAACCTGTGAGCGCGAGGTAATAGTAACCGGGACTTTGTAGGCATCGGTGGTCGCCATGATAAAAATCACGTGCTCTGGCGGCTCCTCGAGTGTTTTAAGCAGCGCATTAAAGGCTGATTTGGATAGCATGTGAACTTCGTCAATAATGTAGACTTTGTACTTCCCTTTGCTTGGCGCGATGATGGCCTTTTCGCGGAGGTCGCGGATATTGTCAACGCCAGTATTGGAAGCGGCGTCAATCTCGATAATGTCTAGATAATCGTCCTCAAGCTCATATGGGAAACCGTTGATTTGGTGGGCTAAGATGCGGGCGACGGAAGTTTTGCCGGTGCCGCGTGGGCCGATGAAAAGATAAGCGTGCGCAATTTTGCCATTTGCGATGGCTTTTTCGAGCACTGTAGTAATCTGCTCTTGTCCAACTACCTCACTCAGCGTTTTTGGACGATATCTACGATACAACGCCTTCATTTATTTCTATTTTATCATATCTTGACGTCGGTGATATGTCCTATTGACAAATAATAATGTTTATGCTACAATTAAAGAGTTGGCTTCAGTCAACTTGTTCCTTTCGTTTTTTTCGTTCCCGTGTTGGGAGGTGTAAAACATGGGCGTTCGCATCTGTGTGGGCATTATCGTTTTGATGATATTGGCCTTCTTCTGGTTGCGCATTGACTAACGGAAAAACCATTGTACCTTTAGGCCCTGGTCGTACCCCAAGGAGGTTACGAGAAAAATGCACGAAATGGTCAATATTATTTGTTCCGCTATCATCATCCTGTACCTTGTTGTTGACATGAAGCGTCGCAGCCACAAATAAGTGGCGATTCCAGAGCATACAAAAAGCGCCCGGCGTGAAGCTGGGCGCTATTTTATTGGTGATGGTTATTTGCTTTTGACGCGGGTGATTTTCTTCACTTTTTCAACGTTGAGCGCGCCGTAAGTGAGAGCAGCAATTGCAGAGCCAATGAATGGGGCGATAATAAAGACCCATACTTGGCTTAGAGCTTCTCCACCCATGATGATAGCTGGAGCTAAGCTGCGGGCTGGATTTACGCTGGTACCGGTGAGACGAATACCAAGGATATGTACAAAGGCTAACGTTAAGCCGATTACGATACCGGCTAGATGGCTCTTCTCTTTGTTGGCGGTGACGCCGAGGATCGTATAAACAAAGACGAAGGTTAGGATGACTTCGACTAGCAACGAACCCCAGATGCCGAGATTGGAAGTAGTGTTAGCGCCAAGTCCAGCTACGGCTTTGTCGGTGCCCGTGAAGGCAACGATGGCCCAAAGTAGTAATGAACCAAAGAATGCGCCAATAACCTGGAACAAAACGTAGCAGCCAAGATCTTTGGCACTAAGCTTGCCGCGAATCCACATCGCAAAGGATACGGCTGGGTTGACGTGCGCGCCAGAAATGTCGCCAATGGCGTAGGCGACCGCCACAATTGAGAGGCCAAAGGCCATGGCGGTAGTGAGAATATCACCAGAAATAATGGCTGTGCCGCAGCCAAAGAGGACTAGAACGGCGGTGCCAATACATTCGGCGATATATTTTTTGAGATTATTTCTCATATATACCTCTTAATTACTATATACTTCTGATATATCATGTATGATGTTTTTGCGCTAGTCTTGCGGAAATGAAGGTGGTTATGGTAAAATATGATTGATGCTCAAAAAGCAAAACAAACATCGTAAAACCAAAGTTCTAACCAAAAAGCAAGAACAGTCCAAGCGCCGACGTTTGCGTTTGTGGACGGCATTCTTTGCGGCGTTAGCCTTTTTGTTTGTATTCTTTAATTTCACCTTAGCGGTTAGTGGCAGTTGGGATGATTTGAGCATGTCAGCGATATTTATTGCGCCAATCGTGGCGGGTGTGGCGCTGTTGATTGCGGGCATTAATATCGCAAAATATCGTGCCCAAAATTATGAGTTAATTGCGCCGCTTGCTATATTGGGGCTATCGGCAATATTATTCTTTACTGTCTCTGTTATCAATTCAGCGGCAGTTTTTAGTGGCATTTAAAAAACTCCCGGATGCGGCGGGAGTTTTTTGACTATCTAGTTACAAGCTGGCTTCAACGGCGGCCCAAGTGGCGTCGTCATTGTCGGCCGGAATGACGACCGTAACTTGATCGCCGACCTTGAGGCGGAAATAAGTGACGGAAGCATAGAGAATCTTGAACTCTTTGCCATTTACTTCTACGAAATATTGATCATCGTGGCTAGTAAGGGTGCCAATTACGGTTTTACGCTCAACTGGGCCAATTTGCTTGTAGAGGAATTTGCCACTTTCACCAATCGTAAGTTTCAAAATGTCGCCTTCAACGAGTTTGGACTTGGACGCATAGTTGGCTGGAACTGGATAATTTTTGCCATCTGGGCCAATCATAATTTGACCGTCAAAAACGCCTTCGATAATTTTGCCATCAGGGCTATCAATAACAGTACTAGCGGGGGCGGTAATAATATCGCCATCGCCAAGCATTGACGTTAATAATTCCTTTGCTGCAGAAAGGTTAGTTTCGGCCTCGGTCAAGAGGCTGCGCAGCCTTTTTATTTGTTTTTCTGAAATCTCAGACATACCTCGCATCCTGCCTGTTTATATGTTTATTAATTATATGATATATTTTTGCACAGGTATTGTCAATGCGACTTTTCGGGGTTTTTCCACAGAAATTACAGAGGTAGGCCGCAAAGTGTTGTATTTTTTACCATTGACAGAATGCTTATGGTTTATTCAATGACGAATTAGAAATTATGGCTATCAGTAGTGGTAAGTTTGCGGAATTCTTCTTCTTGTTTGCGGCGCTCGGCTTCTTCTTTAGCTTTGCGCTCAGCTTCTTCACGGGCGTGAATTTCGGCTTCGAAATCGGCACTGACTTGGAGTTTGCCGCGGCTAGTAGCATCTCCGCCACCAGACGAAAGGATGCCGGCGCTTCCGCGATTATAAGTGGTGAGTTGGTCCATTTCTTCAGCTTCGCGCATGCGCTGAGACTCACCCATGCTTAATGTGTGATATTCATCGTCGCGTTGGAGTTGAGTTTTTTCTTGCTCGGTTTGAGGCTCGGCCTCAGTGACGACAACATTATGATCCAGTGGCGTGATTGATGTGCCGCCCTCTGGCGTTTGGCTATCTGGTATGGCTAATGAATGATCTCCCATATGCTTAGTATAGCGTATTTTTAAGAAAAGGAAAAAGCCCCCGTGCGGCGAGCGACGGGGGCTGGCTTGGTGGGAGTTACTTAATGCCGAGATCAACCTCAGGGAGCGTTTTGGGCATTTTCGCCCAGGCCTTCTCGAATTCTTCGGGATGATTGCGCAGCAGACTATAATATTGCTGTTCGAAGTGTCGGCGCAGATATTCCTCAGAAGCGTGGTCGCGCCCAAGGAGCATGTCTGCGTTGGCGCTGATTGGGGTGATGGTCTGGTCGAGAAGACAGTGCCCATCGGTGAACACGATGGCGTTGGCACGCAGGAAGAATTCGGTGACTTCTTCGCGATACGAGCTGCGGATGACATGGATCACCGGCAGATAGAAATTACCGCAGAAGAGCTTGATTTGCTCCTGCGCCACGAAGAGCATGTGCTCGTATTTATTGGCGTCTTCCTCGACGAAGGTGATGTGATACTTACCACCGGCCTGAATCGGCAGGATGGCGTATTTGTCAATCGTTGCGTAGCGTTTTACGCCAGTGGTTTTGGACAGAGCAATCAGTTCATCATAGGAATACTTCATTCTTTCCGTACCTCCCTAGTAATGTGCAACATAGTATGTTTATATTATATCAAATATCTATGATTTTGTCAATAGTAATTATGCTTATTTTTATATTTTGCAACAAAAAACGACCTCCTATGAGGTCGATTTTTGTTAACATTTCTGGCTAAATTGCTTAAACTTAAGCGAGTTCGACGGTTGCACCGGCGTCTTCCAAAGCTTTCTTCATAGCTTCGGCTTCGTCTTTGGCAACCTTTTCCTTAACGGTAGCAGGAGCACCGTCTACGATAGCCTTAGCTTCGCCAAGGCCGAGACCGGTAGCTTCCTTAACGGCCTTGATGACGGCGATCTTTTGAGCACCGGCGTCTTTCAAGACAACGTTGTATTCACTCTTTTCTTCAGCAGCGGCAGCAGCACCATCGGCAGGTGCAGCAGCAACGGCAGCGACAGCAGCAGCTGGCTCAATGCCGTATTCGTCCTTAAGGAC
>CAMZJD010000020.1 GCA_947307445.1 uncultured Candidatus Saccharibacteria bacterium
CTTCTGGGTGTTTCTTGTAGGCCTCAATCAAAGTCTTTACGTCACCTTCGCCGAAAATCAGGTCATCGCTATATAGTGCGATAAAGGCTTCATCGTCATTCAAATATGGTTTTGCGGAAGCGATAGGTGAACCATTACCGTAAGGGAAACTCGGGTCCTGCTCAATGACGGTGATGTCAGCCATTGAAAGCACATCGCGTACACATTCAAAACGATCAAGTTTGCCTTGCGACTCGAGCTGTTTATAAACCTTTTCGCATGGATTATTGAAGTAATCTTCGTAAATTGGCTTGCCGTCATGGGTAGCCACGATGATAATTTCTTTAATGCCACCCGCCACACATTCTTCTACGACGTATTGCATAATTGGCTTTGCACCAAGTGGAATCATTGCCTTTGGAATGGTCTTAGTAATTGGCAAGAAACGACTAGCGAAACCGGCGTCTGTAATGACGGCCTTTGTTGGTGTTTTATATGACATTTGTATTCTCCTCCTTTGTTTTAGGACAGTTTCTTTTTTATTAACTCGTTAACGGTAGCTGGGTTTGCTTTACCCTTGGATTTCTTCATTACTTGGCCAACTAGGAAGCCAATGGCTTTCATTTCGCCATTACGGACATCGTCAGCTGCTTTTGCGCACTCTGGAGCTTGCAAGACTTCATCAATAATTGCCTCCAGTGCGCCTTCGTCATTTTCTTGCAATAAATTCATTTCTTTCGCTAAAGTATGTGGTGTTTTGGCGGTATTCTTGCGGTCATACATTTCCATCAAGACGGCCTTTGCGCCAGTCGAAGAGAGTTCTTTCTTTTCGACCATTTCAGATAATTCGGCTAGCTCATCGGCGGTAGCCAGCGCAAAGTTCTTATCCTGGTTTTCTTCAGATAATAGAACGCCGGAGAACCAGTGCGCAACGCGCGGTGCGAGTTGAATATTTTTATCGCACACTTCGTTTAGGCGCTCGGCAAGCACAGGGTAGTTCAAAATTGCTTCCTGTTCGCTTGCGTCAAGATTAAGCAAGCCAAATTTTGAACGATATTCATCTGGCATCATTGGCATGCCGGCCTCAATTTTATCGACATAGGACTGCTCTAAGACAATTGGCGGTACATCTGGCTCTGGCATGTAGCGGTAATCTTGTGCCTCTTCCTTACTGCGCTGCGGAGTAGTTTTACCAGTTGTGTCATTCCAGCCACGCGTTTCTTGCTTGATTGTGCCACCTTTTTCAAGAATATCAATTTGGCGTTTTACTTCGTATTCTACGGCGCGCTCCACCGAGCGGAATGAGTTCAAGTTCTTCGTTTCGGTACGCGTGCCGAGCTTATCAGTCTTAGACACCGAGACGTTCACGTCAAAGCGCATATTACCTTGATATAAATCGCCATTCGTCACATCGGCGTACATCATAAGGCGATGTAATTCTTCGCAATAGGCACGAGCCTGGGCGGGGGAGTGAATGTCTGGCATCGATACAATTTCAATTAGTGGCGTACCGGCACGGTTGAGATCCACGAGGGAATAAGTGCCAAAATGTGTCAGCTTACCAGCATCTTCTTCAAGATGGGCATGCTCAATGTGTACATCTGAGCCATCTGGCAGATGCACAACGCCGGCCCCAATAATCGGCTGGTACATCTGCGAAATCTGATAACCCTTTGGTAAATCCGGATAGTAATAATGTTTACGATCAAAGCGGCTAACCAAATTAATCTTGCAGTTCATCGCCAGACCCGCGCGCACGGCTTTTTCTACGGCCGCCTTATTCAAAACTGGCAGCATGCCCGGCAGCGCATAATCAATCGGGCTGACGCAAGCATTTGGTTCTTTGTCTACAGCATCGTTATCAACGGCGCTAAATAATTTTGTTTTCGTATTGAGCTGCACATGGCATTCAATACCGATAGTCGTCTTGTATTCTTCCATTAGATTGCTCCTAAATCCTTTAATGCCTGCTTAAAAGTCTCAAGTGCGTGCTTAGCTTGATTGTAATCTGGCTGAAAATCATTTTCGTGGGCGATTTGATTACGCAGCTTATGCGCATACCAAACGGCATTCAGCTGAGAAAATTTTTCTTTGCCGATTTTCTTTAGGCGATCACCCATCGTGCGTCCCGGTATGCCCATTTCGCATAGTGCTTTATCGAGCAACTTGTCGCCTTGGATAATTGCCATTGCGTAGGACGCTTCGTTGCCTTTTTGCAAAGAGTTTTCAATCCGCAGAAAATCGATCTGATAGTTCTCTTTGTCGAAAGCTGGTCCATGCTTCTTGGTTGCTGAAATTGCAATCAAGATAAAGATACCAATTATTACCACCGCCAAGAGAAAGATAAGCAGTGAAGGATCCATTTACTTTACACCCTCCACGGTTTTGGCGATATTCAGCAAAACCTGGTCGCTCTTGCGAGGGCCAACTAGCTGTGCGCCAATTGGCAAACCACTTTTACTCATAGTTGCCGGTGCTGAAATTGCTGGCAAACCAGCAAGACTTGGCAGTACGCTCATCATATCTTCCATGTACATCTGAAGTGGGTCATTGGTCTTTTCGCCTAGTTTGAAAGCTGGCGCTGGGGCAACCGCGCAGAGCAGGGCATCGTATTTTTCGAATGCCTCGTTGTAGGCATTAATTAGCAGCGTACGCGCTTTTTGCGCCTTCAAATAGTAAGCATCGAAGAAGCCCGAGCTCAGTACGAAGTTGCCAATCATAATGCGGCGCTTGTTTTCTGGCATAAAACCTTCATCGCGCGTCTTACTGTAGACACTATCAAGGTCTGTTACGTCCGCCGCCCGATGGCCATAACGTACACCATCATAACGGCTCAAGTTTGAAGCCACTTCAGCCGGCTGCACAATATAATAAATTGCAAGGCCGTATTTCATAATTGGAATTTCAATTTCTTCAACTTCAAAACCGGCTTTCTTGGCGCGCTCAGCGTAATCGCGGATTGCTTTGACAACCTCAGCGTCCACGCCACCACCCAAGAAATCCTTAATCAGGCCAATTTTCTTCTTCTTTGGTTTTGCATCATCCAATTCGCGGTACCAGAAATCATCAATCGTGGTGGAATCTTTTGGATCCTTACCAGCAATAATGCTCATCACAAGGTCGGCATCATCGGCCGTTTGGGCCAACACACCCATTGTGTCGGTAGAGGAGGCCATCGCCACTACGCCATAACGGCTAACGGCACCATAAGTAGGTTTTACGCCCCAGACACCATTGTAGCTAGCCGGCTGGCGAATCGAACCGCCCGTATCTGAGCCAAGCGCAAACGGCACAATATCTAGTGCTACAGCTACTGCCGAACCACCAGACGAACCACCCGCTACGCGTTCCATATCAAACGCGTTGTGTGTTGGACCAAAATAGGAGTTCTCGGTGCTAGAACCATGTGCATAGGCGTCAAGGTTGGTGCGGCCAATCATGATTGCGCCCTCAGCTTCCAATTTTGCTACCGCAGTAGAAGTAATCGGTGAAGGGAAGTTGTCTAACATGCGGGCAGCGGCGGTGGTGACACCCTCGCGGCTCAAATAGTTATCTTTCAGAGCATATGGTACGCCAGCTAAACGCCCAACTTTCTCGCCCCGGGCGATTTTTTCATCAATTTCGCGTGCCTTTTCAAGTGCACGGGCTTCATTCATTGAAATAAAACAATGGTACTGCTCGTACGACTTGGCTTTTTCGAGCGCTTCGCGTACAAGGTCGATGGCTTTGGTATTCTTATCTGCTATCTTCATAATACTTTTGGCACCTTTATCTGGTGATCTTCAGATTCCGTTGTCAGGTTCAAAAGATCTTCACGGTTTGCTTCAAATTCTTCTATCACGTCCTCGCGCCAAACGTTTTGCATATCAAAACACTGGTAAGTCGGCTCGACGCCTTCGGTATCCAACTCATCAAGCTGAGAAATATAACCGACAATGCTATCGAGATCCTTCATCAGAGGTTCAATCTGCTCTTCGCTGAGCGAAATATTTGACAGTTTTGCCAAATGCAAGACGTCTTCTCTTGTAATAGCCATAGATAAATTATAACAAATAAACTAAATCTGAGACAGAGGTTCTATATCCGCACCCATCTTTTTTAGGCGATTCGCAAAATCTTCGTAGCCACGCGCAATTGAATAGGTGTTACGCAAGATAGATTCGCCCGGTGCGGCCAGCATTGCGAGCATTACAACCACGGCTGGGCGCAGGGCAGGGGGCGCCATCATTTCGGCTGGACGCCAGTTAGTTGGGCCATTAATGAAAATGCGGTGCGCGTCTAGCAGCTCAACTTTGGCATTCAAATTCGATAATTCCGTCGAGTAAATGGCGCGATTTTCAAATACCCAGTCATGGATCAATGTTCGCCCAGTTGCGGTTGCCGCAATTAACGAGAAGAATGGCAAGCTATCAATGTTCAAGCCAGGGAATGGCATCGGGTGGATTTTATCAACCGGCGCTTTCAACTCGGACTTTACTAACGTAATGTCAACTAAGCGCGAAATGCCATTTGTGGACAAATATTCCTCGCTAATCTTCATTTTTTGGCCCATGCTACGGAGTACTTCGAGCTCAATTTCCAAGAACTCAATTGGCACGCGTTTGATTTCGATTTCCGAATGTGTCGCAATGCCAGCCGCGATAAAGCTGATGGCCTCAATTGGATCTTCGGACGGCGCATAGTCTACGTCGGCATCTAGTTTTTTCACGCCATGTACGACCAAGTTAGTGGTGCCTACACCCTCAATTTGAACACCCAACTTCTGCAGGTAGAAGCAAACATCTTGCACCATGTAGTTTGGACTGGCGCCCACAATGGTGGTTTTACCAGGGTAAAGCGCCGCCGCCATAATAGCGTTTTCGGTTACCGTGTCGCCACGCTCAATTAACACAATCTTTTTATCGGCCACGCGAATATCTTTGACGTGCGCCAAATAGAAACCGGATTCCGTCTTTGCATCAACATCCAAACCGAAGGTCTTTAGTGCATGCAGATGCGGCTCTACCGTGCGGGAACCTAGCGAACAGCCACCAGCGTATGGCAAGCGAAAATCTTTCAAGCGGTGCATAAGTGGGCCCATCATCATAATCACAGAGCGCGTTTTGCGTGCGGCCTCAATATTGAGATTCTCAAGCTCTAGACGTTTTGGTGGGGTAATCTCTAGATCACGCCCATCATTTACCCATTCCGTCTTAACGCCAATCGATTCAAGCACCTCAATGATGCGATAAACTTCTTCAATATGCGCCAGATGAATAAATTTTGTCTTACCGCTATTTAACAGAGAAGCGCAAAGCAAGCCAACGGCGGCGTTCTTAGACGTATTAATCGTTACGCTACCATGCAATTTTTTGCCGCCCCGAATCCGATAACCCATCGTAGCGCCATCATTAACGGTCACAATTTGGGTGCGCAAAGCCTTGCTAATTTTGCTAATCATCTCGAGGGAAGCGTTCTGCTTGCCGTGCTCGATACGGTTAATGGCGGATTGACTGGTGCCAATTTTCTTGGCCAATTCCGCTTGGGTCATATCCTGGCGGGAGCGAATCTCAGAAATTAATTCGCCAATTTCCACCATGTAATTCGCTTGCTTATTCATATTTTAAATATATCACGTAATGCATATTTTGCATAAAAATGTTATCCGAGCTGTGGAAAACTCAGGGAAGATGTTGTAAAAAATAAGCAAATAGTGTCCCAAATCACCCCAAAGACGCTATATATAGCGTGTTGATGTCAAAAATCTTCATCTGTTAACGTTGTATTATTTACATTTTCTATTGCAAATCCACTATATATAGCGTTAGTATTATGACAACGAACACTAGATGTGGTGTTTCAGTACAACAGACAAACAGCAATTGATCAGAACGACGGAGGTAAAAATGTTCAAGTCAATTCGAAAGCGCGACGGAAAAGTCGTGTCTTTTAATCAAGATAAAATCACCGAGGCCATCGCCAAAGCTGGCGCTGCCACCGGCGAATTTGGCCACGATCGGGCCGCTAATATTGCCGAAAAGGTAGTTCGCGTCGCCCAAGAAAAAATCAAAAGTCGCATTCCAACGGTTGAACAAATCCAAGACATTGTAGAAGAAGTCTTGATGGAATCCGCTTTTAAAAATACCGCCAAAGCTTATATTGAATACCGTGCCGAGCGCACTCGCATTCGCGAAGCCAAAACTAAGCTTATGCAGACCTACGACACCATTTCCCAGCTTGATGCCGAAGAAGATTCCGACGTCAAACGGGGTAACGCCAACGTTGACGGCAACTCCGCCATGGGCAAAATGCTCCAGTTCGGCGCTGAAGGTTCCAAGGAATACGCCAAGATTTGTATTCTCAAACCAGAATTCAGCTGGGCGCACGATCACGGCGATATCCACATTCACGACCTTGATTTCTTAGCTACCGGTACACTTACCTGCTGCCAGACCGACGTGCGCAAACTCTTTGAAAAAGGCTTTAACACCGGCCACGGCTTCCTCCGCACTCCACAGTCCATCGGTACTGCTGCCGCTCTCGCTGCCATCATCCTCCAGGCCAACCAGAACGAACAACACGGCGGTCAGTCCATTCCATTCTTCGATTTCTGCCTTGCCCCGTCTGTCAACAAAACTTTCCGCAAGTCCCTCAAGGAAAACCTCAAAAAATACAACGAATTCACCGGCAAAGATTTAAAGATTGATATTAAAGACGACATCACCCTTGGCGATGACAAAAAGCTCAAGAAAGCCAAAATTCCAGACATCGTCATTGAAGAGTCTCATAAAGACACCGAACATCAAACCCTCCAAGCTATGGAAGGCTTCGTGCACAATCTCAACACTATGCACAGCCGCGCTGGTGCTCAGGTGCCATTTACCTCCATTAACTTCGGTACCGATACTTCCCCGGAGGGCCGCCTCGTTTCCAAGATGTTGCTTGAGGCTACCATGAATGGTCTTGGCCATCACGAAACGCCAATCTTCCCGATTTCCATCTTTAAGGTTAAGGAAGGCGTCAACTATAACCCAGAAGATCCAAACTATGATCTCTTTAAGCGCTCGATGGAAGTTTCCGCTAAGCGCCTCTTCCCGAACTTCACCTTCATCGATGCCCCATTCAACCTCCAATATTACAAGCCAGGTGATCCAGATACCGAAATCGCTACCATGGGCTGCCGCACTCGCGTGTTTAGCTCCTGCTTCCCTGAAACCGACGGTCACGTTTCTGGTCGTGGTAACCTGTCCTTCACTACCCTCAACCTCGTCCGCATTGGTATTAAGCACGGTATTTGTCTCGGCGAACGCAAAGAAGCCGACTGGGATGGTTTCTACAAGGAACTTGACGAGAAGCTCAACCTTTGCGCCGAACAATTGCTCCAGCGCTTTGAATTCCAGGCCAACCAAAAGGTCAAGAACTTCCCATTCCTCATGGGCCAAGGCAACTGGGTTGGCAGCGAAAAGCTCGGTCCAAACGACAAGCTGCGCGACGTCATCAAGCACGGTACCCTTTCCATTGGCTTCATTGGCCTTGCCGAAACCTTGGTTGCCATGACTGGCAAACACCACGGTGAAAGCGAAGAAAGCCAAGAGCTTGGTCTAGATATCGTCAGCCACATGCGCGAATTCTGCGATGCCCGCACCAAGAAGCATCATCTTAACTTCTCCCTGCTCGCTACCCCAGCTGAAGGTTTGTCTGGCCGCTTCACTCGCATGGATCGCAAAGAATACGGCAAGATTAAAGGTGTCACTGACCGCGATTTCTACACCAATTCCTTCCACGTACCGGTCTACTACCCTATCTCTGCCTTTGATAAGATTGACATCGAGGCGCCATATCACGCCCTCTGCAACGCTGGTCATATCACCTACATTGAGATGGACGGCGATCCTTCCGACAACATTGAAGCCTTTGAAGCTGTTATCCGCCACATGAAAGAAGCCGGCATCGGTTACGGTTCCGTCAACCATCCAGTTGACCGCGATCCAGTCTGTGGCTTCTCCGGCATCATCGCTGGTGACGTCTGCCCTGGCTGTGGTCGTCACGAATCCGATGGCGAATTTGGCTTTGAACGCCTCCGCCGCATCACCGGTTATCTCGTTGGCTCACTCGAACGCTGGAATGATGGTAAGAAAGCCGAAGAAGCTGCCCGCGTCAAACACAACGTTTCCGTCGGCCAATATGACGTTGATACCAAGTGCGAACGCGAAGCCAAGAAAGCTAAGCAGAAAGCTGCCGTAGGGAAAAAATAATGCCAGCCAAAGGTGATTTAAACCCAGAGACTATTTCTGACTCCAAAAAACGCCGAGTCAACCATCTTTGCGAACCGCAGATGGACGTGCCGGACGGCTACATTCGCCTCTCCGGCGACCTCGAGCACGACAATATCGTCAATGGCCCTGGCCTACGCGCCGTCATCTGGACGCAAGGTTGTCGCCAGCACTGCCCTGGTTGCCAAAATCCAGAAACTTGGACCGAAGACCCTGATGTTGGCGCTCTGGTCAAAATTGAGAAGGTCAAGGATGAGCTGCGCCAACTCAAAGGGCAAAGCGGCCTCACCTTCTGCGGTGGCGAACCCCTGCTCCAGGCCAAAGCCTGCTATGAAATTGCCAAATTCTGCCACGAAGAGCTGGGCTGGAACGTTTGGTCCTTCACTGGCCTCGTTCTTGAACAGCTGCCGCACGAGGGTCCAGTCTGGGATTTTGTCTGCGAGCTCGATGCCCTGATCGATGGCCCCTTCATCCAAAGCCAGCGCGATTTAACGCTTAAATTCCGCGGCTCGCGCAATCAGCGCATCCTCCATCTCGACCACGGTAAAATCACCTCACAAGAATAACTATATCTGTCTATTATATCACACTATGGCAAAAAAGTCAAGCAAAAGCGTTTTGTACGCTGAATATTCAAACCTCATCCGCAAATCCATCGCCGCCAGCGTCCTCATCGGCCTCGGCAATTACGTCTTGCTCAAACTCGGCAATCCCCTCGGGCCATTTCTCTTCGCCTTTGGCCTGCTCGGCGTTTGCGTGATGGGCGCCAACCTCTTTACCGGCAAATGCGGCTTTCTGATTGAAGATAAAATCAAGCCGCTCAATTTGCTGCTGATTTTGGTCGTCAATTTACTTGCTGGCTACCTGATTGGTCTACTCTTCAGCGCTTGTGATGCCGGCATCGTCGCCGTCGCGCAAGACAAAGTTGCCAGCTGGACCTTCGATTGGAGCTTCTTTATCCGTTCCATAATGTGTGGCGCGATCATGTATCTCGCCGTCGCGATTTTCCGCAAAGGTTCCAAGCTTGGCATTCTATTCGGCGTGCCACTTTTCATTTTCTGTGGCTTTCAGCACTGTATTGCCAACGTTATCACGCTCGGCGTTGCGGCCACCTTCAGCTGGACGCTCGTGCTCGCCGTGGCCGGCAACTTTATCGGCTCGCTTGCCATGTGGTGGCTGAGCCGGGAAGTCGCTGTTGCGAAGGGAAAAACCACAAAGCGTTCCCTTCATTGACGTTTAGTACTGAACGACATATAATAACCACAAGTGGAATGTGTGAGTTGCTAAAAAGAAATACTTTTTGCAACGATGGTAAAACTCAAACGAAAACTGTTTTTGGCTCATAAGAATTGGCGCACGCTAACCTTAGTTTTTGCGGGCGCATTTTTGGGTGTCGGCCTGATCGCCGGCGGTATTTCGCTAGTTCCTCATCTGGTTTCCGCTGCCCCGACCGTGCCAGTACCATCCATTAGCCTCACATCGCAACATAGCAGCTATGCCAGTGATACGCCTGGCGCTTGGAATGTGTCTAAATCTGCCAAATGGACGAGCGCAAATACGGCTAAGATTACATTTGAAGTAGATACGATTACGAAAATATCAGAAAACATGAATTACGATATCGTATTTGTAGCCGACATTAGTGGCTCTATGGCTGGAGACAAACTTGCTCAAGTTAAGGCTGATGCATCTGAGCTGACCGAATCTCTACTCGGTGGTACTGGAAATCGCATTGCATTGGTTAGCTTTGAATCCACGGCGCAAATTGTATCTGGTTTTACGTCAGATAGAAACTTAATGTTACAAAAAATAAATAACCTTTCTGACGCTGGTTCCACCAATTATTACGATGGCCTAGTTAAGGCTGAGGAAGTTCTAGAAGGCTACACTCAACAGCCAAATCGCGAATTAATCTTGCTGTTCTTAACCGATGGTTATCCGAATGCTGATACTCCAAATGAAGTTGGGCAGTATGAATTATTGAAAGCCAAATATCCATATATGATCATAAATGGCATTCAATATGAAATGGGTACCGAGGTACTAGATCCAATTAAGGCTGTTTCGGATTACCAGTACATCGCTACGATGAACGACCTTAATAACGTTCTTTTTGAGGCCTCCGTGGTGCCATATGCTTATGATGAATTTATTTTAACCGATTTTATTAATGATGGATATTTCAGTTTAAGAGATGTTAATGATGTGAGGGTAGACAAGGGTGAAGTTACGCTTTCTTACGACGGCGACACTCCCAAAGTAACTTGGGATCTCAGTGGCTTGCGCTCCGGCAGTAAGGTCAAAATGACGATAGATATTACACTTAAAGATGGCCAATATGCCGAAGATAGACTCTACCCAACGAATAAAAGTACCACAGCGAAGACTACTTTAACTGACACGCCTAGTGAAAACATCGTAACGGATAATACGCCAGTGCTTAAGAACGATTATGACGTTATCTACGATCCAAATACACCAAGTGGATGTGTGGTTACTGGCATGCCAGCGACGCTTACTGAACAGCATCGAGTATTTGAAACGGTCGCACTTACCGACGCAGAACCGACTTGCGCTGGGTATAACTTTACTGGATTTGACACATCGGACACAGATGTGAAATGGTTAAATGATGATTATTTCATCATGCCAGAAAAAAATGTCACAATCCGTGCTACCTGGACTAAAGTCTCCATGGAAAAGAGTATGGATGGCACAGTTTATGAGACAAAGACGGCAACATTTGATGGTGGGGGTACTTTAAACTCAAAAATGAAACAATTAGCTGGGCAGAGCGGTGGCAATTATAATACGACTAATACGAATATAACGGCATTCAAGCGAGCAAATTTATTGTCTGGAGATGTTGATATAAATGATAGTGCCTATATATTATCTAAATCCGACTCCCAGGCGCCAATCTATGGTTGGTTCGACGACAATGATGGCACAATCTACTATTATACAGATGCTGAGAATGTTGCTGCGTATAACTTTAGGTTCTTATTCAGGTATATGAAATCACTCACCGATATTTCTGGTCTCGCAGATATAGATACGGCCAGTGTGACTGATTTTTATGATCTTTTCGATGGTGCTAAATCTATCTCCGATATTTCCGCACTAGCGAGCTGGGACACTTCTAGTGCTACTAATATGAGCTATGCATTCAATGACGCTAAAGCTCTTTCTGATATTTCCGCACTAGCGAGCTGGAACACTTCCAACGTGACGAACATGAGATATATGTTCAGCGGTACAGCTATCACTAGTGTTTCCGTGCTCTCTGGTTGGGACACTTCCAACGTGACTAACATGGGCTACATGTTTTCTAGTACAGCCATTTCTGACATTTCCGCGCTCTCTGGCTGGGACACTTCGCAAGTGACGGATATGAGTGGTATGTTCGATGAGGCTAACTCTCTTTCTGATATTTCCGCACTAGCGAGCTGGAACACTTCCAACGTGACGAACATGAGATATATGTTCAGCGGTACAGCTATCACTAGTGTTTCCGTGCTCTCTGGCTGGGATACCTCGCAAGTGACGAAGATGGGCGGTATGTTCCACAACGCCAGATCTCTCTCTGATGTATCCCCACTTTCGAACTGGAACACCTCGCAAGTGACGGAAATGGCCTATATGTTCCATAACGCATCTATTACTAGTGTTTCCGCGCTCTCTGGCTGGGATACCTCGCAAGTGACAGACATGGGAAACATGTTCTGCGGTTCGGCTATCACCAGTGTTTCTGGGCTCTCTGGCTGGGATACTTCGCAAGTGACGGATATGATATATTTGTTCTACAACGCCAAATCCCTCTCTGATATATCTGCACTTTCGGGTTGGGATACCTCGCAAGTGACGGATATGAGATACATGTTCGGCCTTACGGCTATCACTAGTGTTTCCGCGCTTTCGGGTTGGGACACTTCGCAAGTAACGGGTATGAGTAGTATGTTCTCTGGCGCCAGATCTCTCTCTGATATCTCCGCGCTTTCGGGTTGGGACACTTCGAGCGTCACGACTATGGATAACATGTTCTACAGCACGGCTATCACCAGCGTTTCTGGGCTTTCGGGCTGGGACACTTCGCAAGTGACGAATATGAGATATATGTTCTACAACGCCAGCTCTCTTTCTGATATCTCTGCGCTTTCTGGCTGGAACACTTCTAGTGTGACAGATATGTATGGCATGTTTTATAGCACGGGTATTACTAATGTTTCTGCGCTTTCTGGCTGGAATATCTCGGGCGTGACGAATATGAACAATATGTTCCGCAACACGGCCATTATTAGTGTTTCTGCGCTTTCTGGCTGGAACACTTCTAGTGTGACAGATATGGGCGGAATGTTCTATGATGCTACCTCTCTCACTAATATCTCTGCGCTTTCTGGCTGGAACATGTCGCAAGTGACGAATATGAGCTACATGTTCTATAATGCTCGCTCTCTTACGGATGTTTCCGCTCTTTCCGGTTGGAACACTTCACAAGTGACGAATATGAGTTATATGTTCTATAATGACACCGCAGTCTCTAGTTTTACGCCATTAAATAACTGGGACACGTCTAGCCTTACTAATAAAACTGGCATGTTTGATGCTATTAATAGTTCCGTCCCGCGCCCAAGCTGGTATTAAGGAGCCTGAAATGCTTGTCGAGAAAATTAAAACGCGCTACAATAACCACAAGTGGAATGTGTGGGTTGATTTAACAACTAATTGTTTTGAGGTTCAATGAAATCAATCTTTGCTAAATCACCAAGAGGAAAGCGGCGTTCAGTAATTATCGCCAGCCTTGTTGGTGCTCTTATCTTAGCAACCGTTTCTGTAATAGGTTATTTTGTTGTGGCCGATATTCTCGAGAATGACACCCGTGTAGAGCCAGAATCTGAACTTCGCTACTATCTTAAGGTTAAATATGATGGCGTTGATCGCGCCGGTGTTCAGTCTAGCGACAGCACTACGGCTAATATCAAGAGTGGTCAAATTGAAGTTTCCGATCCGCTTCCAGACGGCCTAATTTTCGTTGGTTTTGAGACTACTTCTAATGGCAAGATTGGCGCCGTTGAGCGTGGCAATACTAGTAATGTCTGTTCTGGCCACGTCATT
>CAMZJD010000021.1 GCA_947307445.1 uncultured Candidatus Saccharibacteria bacterium
AGGTCTTTAACCTCCGCGCTGACGCCTTCTACTGGTCCTTCTATCAGTCGCAACGTAATCGTATCTTAACGACAGTCTTCTCGCGTGAGCTACCAACAAGGTACTAAAAATCTGGAATAAAAATATGGCCTCTTGTGGGCCATTTTTTATGTTCGTGGTGGAGTGCAGGAGACTCGAACTCCTCACCTCGACAATGCGAATGTCGCGCTCTACCAGATGAGCTAGCACCCCATGTGGATAAATTATACCACTAAAAGGTGAAAAAGTGCTATCATGAGAGGAGTTTCTCAGAGTACATTAAACAAGGGGGAATAGGTTATGCAGTCATGGCAGATAAACCTAAGCCGTACGGATTCGGCTTTATTGTTTTTGCATACGTTGGGATTCGTGAAGGGCAAAAACCAACTGGATTTTGGTGAATTGCTGGACCATTATGGGCGTAGTGCGACGTCGTCGGAGATATATTATGAAGGCCAGAACGAGGTCGTGGGAACTTTTGTCTTTTATGACGTCTATGAAGTAAAATTCAGAGCTGCGTTATCCGAAAAGCGGCCATACGCACCGGCGGATTTGACGATTGATTACCGGAGTTTGGAGAAATCGGGTGGCGCTCTGGCGATTGTGCGCACCGAAAAACATCAATCTTTGCCGTTCAGGCAGTGGTCGCGAAAGTATCGCTGCGATGAATTTGGCGGAATTGAGCTGTGCGCCGAACAGGTTGCGCAGTTGGTGCGAGTGCTAAGCGGGATGCAAGAGTCTTACCGCGAGTGGCACTATTACATGAATGAATAACTGAGAAACTACGAATTGCCTCGGCCGCGTGCCGGGGTTTTTCATTGACACCACGCAAAAGTATGATATAATATTTTATTGTATTGTGGTCACCAAGCCACGGGAGGGAACATGATCTTTAATTTAGCTGAGAATGCTTTGCAGACGAGATTTTTGCTGGAACATTTACAAGAACGTATTGGTTCCAAGAATGTTCGCTATAGCGAGGCCTATGTCTTAGGTGTATGTAAGGCCTATGCTGACACGATGCCGGGGAAACAAGCGTATTACCGGACATTGGTGAGGAATCATGTGTGCGGATTGCAAATGTGCAGTATGAGTTTGAAGGGTTTTTACAATGGTTACACCGACATGATGATGGCAATTTGCTACGATGTTTGCATGCCGCTTTTGCGTCCAACTTTTAAGACCGCTGAGGAACGTATTGTTGCGTATTTCATTAATCCAGACGAGGATGATTTCTTTATCGAGGGCGGGATGATTGATGAGGATGGTGTAATTAGAGTATTTAATAGTGGCCTTTACGACAAACTGCGCGAGCGAGACAAAAAATGCTTTACGGCGAAGATTGAATCGAATATTATTCCAGAGTATTTATGCTAGAGAATATCCAGGGACGACCTGGATTTTTTATATGTTATAATTAAGATAAACATAAGAGAGATAGAGAGCAATGGCAGAGGAAGAAAAGAAAATAGGTGGGGATGGTGAGCCTTTAGGTGAAGAATGGCAAAATCTAGCCGCACCAGATGTTGAAAAAACAGAAGACGATTTGGGCTATGAAGAATGGCTCAAGAAACGTAGTGAGGGCGTTGCCAAAGAAGATTTTGAAGGCGAAAAGAACGAAACCTACACCATGAAGCGGGGTAAGGTTGTATTGGACGAAGAAGGCAATCCCGTAATGCGCAAACGGGCTGCCTTTGGTAATACTTTCGAATACACCCCCATCCAAAAAGGTGAACACGCAGACATCGAATACAAAGCCAGACTTGAATGGATGAATCTAGCGGCCGAAAAGAACGAAGAATCGCCCAAGAGTGAAATTGAACTGGAAGATTTCGAAAGCAGCATCAACCGCGAAGATTATCCTGAAGGCGAAGAAGGCACCCAACAATACCTCACAGCTGTCAGTGCAGAACGGGCTGCCGCCAAAGAAAAGATTTGGCGCGAGAAAGTGGGTCTGCCTAGCTATGAAGAATACCTCTCTGATTTCAAAAAGAAACATGGCATTGAAGAAGACACTGAATCGGCTCCAGAAAGCGAAGAAGGTGCCGAAGATGATCCAGGTAAATCCCTTTGGAGCAAACTAAGCAAAGAAGAACGTCGAGACTTAATCCATCGACATCGTCGCCATCATGGTGAAAAGACCGAAGATTGGGCTAAACGCATTGAAGCCGAAGAAGGCATGAAGATATTTAGTGCTGAATTTGGTGGTGCTGAAGAAGGTGGTGGTGATGATACCGGTGAAGCGGCCGGCGATGGTGGTGATGATACGCCAGGCGATACTACTGAGACTGGAACAGCTGGCGATGTAGCTGGCACAGATGAATCTGATACTGGCGTAGAAGCCGGTGATGAGGGCGCGCCTGATGGGGGAGTTGCTGGCGGAGCAGCTGCTGGCGAAGGATCTTCCGATGAAGGTTCGGCTGATAAAGAAGGCGGCAAAGATGACAGCGAAAAGACAGACGAGGCTGCGAAAGATGATAGTGAAGGCAGCGGCGAAAAGACGGATGAGGGCGCAAGTGAAGGTGCTGAAGATAAAGATGATAAGGGTGATAAAACTGCCGAGAGTGAAAAAGACGCTGAGAAGCTCAAACAAGATTTATTGCGTGAATTAGCTAGTGGTGATTTGGCGGATTGGATTGAAAAAGAAAAGGGCTTAACTCGTGGTGATTTGAATGGTAAAACGCCAGAAGAATTGCAGGCTTTGATTGATGAGTACAATAAAGAGAAAGAAAAGAGTGCCGAGGAAGAAGCAAAACGCTTAAAGCGTGAATTGGCCACTGGTCAGCTGGCAATTTGGATCATGGAGAAAAAAGGCTTAACGCGTGGTGATATTGACAAGATGTCTCCAGCAGAGTTGAAGGCCTTGATTGATGAATATGGTGAACATGTTGGTAGCGAACCTAAGAGTGAGACACGTGAAAAGCTAATTTTGGCTACTATCGATATTGAAAAGGATGCTAAGATTGCTGCACGCGCGATTGCGGAAGATATGCTAGATGAAACATTGCACACTGGCGGCAAGTTTGCTCAGATTGTAAAAGGTGTGATTTGGGGTAATATGTTCCGCGAAGGCGTATTGCAGCGTTATCAGAAGCAAGCGATGGAAATGATTGTTGCCAAGCAAAAAGGCGAAGCGACAGATTTGAGCGATGCGCAGTGGGGCGGCAGCAAAGCGGGCATTGAGCGTTTTGTGACCGCTTATGTGACTGGCATGCAAGAAGAAATGATTTCGCGTAAGAGAGGCGAAAGCATGGACGTCTTTGGCATGGAAAAAGATGACGATGGCGTTGAGCATGCTTATCGTTTTGGTGTAGACGAGGATGGTAACCGTACGCGCGAGATGCTAGATGAGAATTCGGCTGAAGCTAAGGCGACAAAAGATATTCGTGATGCGATTGCGGATTACGCTCAGGGGAAATTGAGTAAAGAGCAGTTTGAAGGCGCAATGCACTTGGCGCAGCAAAATTTGAATGGTACGGAAGCGAACTTGGATTTGATGATCAGTAACTATATGAATGTTGCTGAGGCGGCACGCGAAAGCTACGATCATTCAAAGAGCATCGATGATGTAATGGATGGCTTTACGTTCATTAACGGTGAACGCCGTGATAGGATGACGCCGAAGCATCGTGGTGCCATTAATAAAATCACAGAAGCTTTGACAGAGAGCAGAATTGGACGCTATATTCCGCCAGAAGTACTAGGTACGGCAACGAGCTTGGCGATGACATTTGGTAAGAGCGGTTTGCGTACGGCTTTGATTGGCGCTGGTACGGCAGTAGTGGGCGCAACAGTGGCGCCAGCGGTGGTGCCTATCGTGGCTGGTATGCTCGTGGCTGGTGCAGGCTCGGCAGTGAAGGAGAACCACCGCGTAAATGTCGATCGCGATATTATGATGGAGCGTTTAGCGCGTGGCGAAGAAGTTGGTGCTGATGCATATAGCCAAGCGTTGAAAAAGACTGCATATACTGTTGAGACTTCAAAAACCTATGAAGGTAATTTACAGAAGGCGATTGATAGTGGAAATGCCGATGATATTAAGGCGGCTTTGGCGACGGTTGAGGCGGCCATATCGTTTACGGATAGTGGCAAACGGTTGATAGACTATGGTGACACGACGGAAGCGCGTGAGCAGAACACACAATCGTTGGCTATTTTGAGGGCGCAAGCGAAAGCGACTTTGAAAGAGCAGGGCATTTCATTCGATAGCGAAGTGATGACGAAAGCGATTGAGGGTGCAACGGCGGTATTTGAGAAAGACATTAAAGCGAAAGACGCGGCCTTTGCAAGACAGAAGATTTGGAAGGTAATGAAGCAGAGCGCTAAAGCGGCGGCCGTGACTGGCGTAGTGAGCGTAGGCGCACAAGAGGCTGTAGCCTTAGTCAGTAGAAATATGTCGGGTGTGCTTGATCGCGCCTTAGGCATGCAAGATAATCCAGATGCACAGTCTACATTATTGGCAGGTGCGCTTGGCTTGAATAAGAGGGTGATTCCGGTAAATGCCGAGGCGGCTTCAAATGTGAGGTTATCGCCAGAAGAACAAGCGAGATTGAGGTCTGAGGGTTATACGATTACAAAGGGCGATACGCAATATGAAACGGACTATGAAACGGTATCGGGCGAACAATACTTTAGGGAACGTGGTAATGCTGAGTGCACAAGCTGGCTGAATAATGGTACTACGAAGTCGGATGGCACTGAATTGCAGGGCTACTTTAGGCAAGGCGAAGGTCCATTTACGGTTGCGCGTGGTGTGGCCACGAATCCTGCTACGGGCGAATCGTATGATTTGAGTCAGATGGGCGATAAGATTAAGATTTACATTCGCCCAACTCGTGACAGTGACCTAATTGCTTTGGATACGATGAGAGTTGGTAGTGAAATTCAGGTTGATCCTGCGCTCACTGATGATGCGACGATGGAATTGCTACGGGCCGGGGGTTATTACCAGGCACAAATTGGTATTCCAACTGGCATAAAAGATGGCATGGAAACTTTCTCATCGGTTGCAACATTTGGCGGTACCGGTCAGTTACCGGCTGAAGTGACACGTGCGATTCAAAAGAGTTATGAGACGGTGAATGTAATTGGCTTTAACAAGACCGTCGAACAAGCCGTGGCGGCCTTCCCAGCAATTGGTGCGGCAGGTAGAAAGAATCTACGTCGTGGTAAGATTAATCCGACCGATAAGGTAGAAGTTAGGACGCCATACAAAACACGGATTACGACGGAAACGATTCCGGACGAGACAGATGAAAAGCCACCGGTAGGTGGACCAGAAACTGGCTCAACGCCACCGCCAGCTGAGACTGTTGTAGAAACTACAACACCCGAGAGTGGTACGGCAGAACCTGAATCGCCATCTCCAGCTGAAACTGTTGTAGAAACTACAACATCTGGAGCGGAAACGACGCCGCCAGCAGCAGAGGAAGCTCCGACTGTTGAAGCAGCGCCAGTGACTTTGAAATTAGTTAAACCGGGCGAAGTGGAATTACCGGACGTATTAACTAAGGAGTACGAAAGAATAGATTCGAATTCGCACTCGACTTTGATTGATATTTCCGATGAAGATATTGAGAAATTAATGCCGACCGAAAGGATAGAAACGGCGCGCGAGGTGATTGGCAAATGGAATGCAATTCCGGCCGAGAAGCGGCGTGAATATCTAGTGTCCGATAGCGATGATGGTTTGGATATGGACGCAACGTCACTTGATGTGGCAAAGACATTGGAAGCCTTAGGCTTAATTAAATCAGGTCGTAGCATTGATTTAGCAACTGGCGTTACGGCGGCTCCAGAACAAGAGGCGCACGCCGACGCGTTGGAAAAAGTTGATGATGATGCGCTTTGGTTTGATGGTGGCCGAAAAGAATTCACGGATACGATAAAGTATGATGATACTGGCGATTTACGTATTTATGCTACAGACGATACGATTAGAAGGATAGCTAGGGGCTCCGTATTGAGCGAAGGCGATGTACGAGACATACAAGGATTGATTGGGCGTTGGAATTTGCTTTTCGATGAGGAGCAACGCGAATTAATCCAGAACCCAAGGTATCGTTCGGAAGCATTTCCGGAGGCTGACGTGAAGAGGATGGAGGATCTCCATTTAATTGAGCGTCAAAGTCCAAGGTTGGCAAATATGGACATTAGGATGGGTAACGGTGAAACGGTTCCAGTTGCCGTCCGTATGCCGCGTAGAGTAAATAATATATCTCCATTTAGGCCAGGAAGAGGTCGTGGAGAAAGTAGCGGAGCAGCGGCTTAATAAAAAAATATCTCCCGTAAAGGGAGATATTTTTTGATGGGTTTTAACGGTAGAATTTGAGGGAAGTGATTGGATCTTTGCTAGCCGCTTTGACGGCAGGATAGATGCCAAAGATGATGCCTACCACGACTGATACGCCGCCAGTAATGCCTAGAATTGGCCAAGAGATATGCGGTGCGAATGGCGTGATGAGCGAGATGAGGAAGGCGAGAATATAGCCGAGTAAGAAGCCCATAATGCTGCCAAGGATGCTAAGAATGAGTGATTCAAAGAGGAATTGCAAAAGGATATGGCTAGAGGAAGCGCCAACCGCTTTGCGAATGCCGATTTCGCGAGTGCGTTCAGAGACAGATACGAGCATAATATTCATAATGCCAACGCCACCTACAATTAGGGAAATCGAGGCAACGAGGGTAAGCATACTAGAGACGATCGAAAGCAGGCCGCCGGCAGGGTGCATGTTGTTTTCGCCGTAAATGACTTGGAAATTTTGGTCGCCATTTTTAATTTGAGTGAGTTTATCTTTAATGTCATTGGCGGCTTGGTCGACAGCGTCGGTAGTGGCGGTGCGGACATCGATTTGCTGAATTTGTAGCGAAGTCTCAAAGGTGCTAGCAAAGTCAATATTGATAAGAAGAGCGTTGTCTAGATCGACGTTATTGTAATTAATAGGGTCGTCAATTTCGTCGAGTACGCCAACGACCATGAATTGTTTACCATTGTATTTAAAGGTTTTGGTGATTGCTTCGGGACCGCCATACATTTGGAGGGCTGCTTTGTAGCCGATTACGGCAACATCTTCGCGAATATCATAATCAAGAAACTGGCCGTTTTTAAGGTGAATGTTTGCCATTTGGGCGAAGTCGGTATTTGTAGCGACAACGGTCATGGATTGGTGGACTTTTTCGCCAACGGTAACTGGGGCGTTGGAAATGGCCAGTGGAGCAACGGCGGAGACATTATCGATGCGCTTAAGGACGTCAATGTCGTCAAGTGCAAGATTGGATTTAATGTATTGTGCGTTAGAGGTGAGCTCGTCAATGATATTGTCAGTGACGTTTTTGCCATTACTTGGACGCACGAGGATGAGGTTAGCATTATTTTTATCGGTATTCGTGCTGATTAAACGATTGACGCCGCCGGTAAGAGAAAGGATTAATACGATGCTAGCGACACCAATGGCGATACCAAGGGCAGATAAGAATGTGCGGCCACGATTTTGGCGAAGGCTATCAATGGCGAGATGAAGATGGGTATTGATTAGTAATGCCATGATTAGGACTCCTTCTTCGTGGTTTTAGATTTTTTACTTTTTTCGGACTTCACTTCGATTTTCTTGGGCTTAGACTTCTTTTTCGCCTTGTTTTCTTCGGCTTTGGCTTTGGCTTTGCTGACGATGCTACCGAAGCGGCTACGGCCAGTGCGGGCGGGCTTTTCGCTTTCTTTTTCTTCGGTTTTTTCCGTGGAAGCTTTGTCGTTCTTGTCGTCATCGAGGCCGGCGATAGTAATATTATTGCCCGAGACGATGACTGGGGAAGAAGAATCAACTTCAAGTTCAACGGGCTTTTTCTTTTTAGAGAGGACGCGGACGGAAATCTTTTCTGGGTCGCCCGGTTTTGGCAAATCTTGGTCTGCAACGGTCTTAATATCAGTATCAATTTCGCCATCGAGCATGTTGATTACGCGGGTGGCGTAAGTGGTGAGGGCAGGGTTGTGAGTGACCATGATGATGGTGTTGCCAAGAGCATGAATGTCTTGCAGTTCTTCCATGATGATATGGCTGGCGCGGCTGTCAAGGTTGCCGGTAGGCTCATCGGCAAGAATGATGCTAGGGTTGGCAATGAGGCTGCGGGCGATGGCAACGCGTTGTTGTTGACCACCGGAAAGCTGATATGGCATGTAGTATTCACGTTCACGCAAGTGAAAATGTTCAAGAATAGTGTCGGCCATTTTGAGACGGCGAGTTTTGCTATAGCCGCTATAAATAAGAGGAAGCGAAACGTTTTCAATGACGGAAAGATTTGGGATAAGATTGAAGCTTTGGAAGATAAAGCCGATTTCTTTGGCACGGAAGCGGGCCTTTTTGCGGGCAGAAATGCGATCAACGGATTTGCCGGCCAGTTTGTATTCGCCCGATGTGGCCTTATCAAGGAGACCGATAATGTTAAGCAAAGTGGTTTTGCCGCAACCGGAAGGCCCCATAATCATAATAAATTCACCGCGTTTAACGGTAAGGTCAAAATTGTGAAGCGCAAAAGATTCTGCGTCGCCAAAGCCATAGCGCTTCGTAATAGCCTTGAGCTCGATAATCGTCTCGTTGTCTTCTTTTCCCATGCTTTTATAATTATATATCTTAAAATCCAGAAATAAAAATGAATATGTTAAGAATTTGGCAAGAAAAATGCCGAGGCGCGGGCCTCGGCGGGGTAGGTAGGTTGATTAGCCCAGTTCGTGGAGAACTTCCCACGACGTTTTAGTGTCGTAGGCGGCCATCATGGCATGGCGGATTTCCTCGATGATAGCAGTGTCCGAGAAGATGTGGTATCCGCTTTCGTTGTGCCAGACGACGATGGAGTTGGGCTTAATGTTGTAGCCGATGCGATATGGGAAAACCCAATCGTCTCCTTCCATGATATGGTAGTCGTACTCATCGGGATGATCATCCATGCGGATTTGGGTAAGGATTTTATTCTTGAGTTCTTCGGGTAGGATTTCGCCGTTTTTTGTGAGAATAAAAATCCAGCGTGGGTGCTTCATATGCAGTACCTCCTTTACAAGAACTTAGACAGAGTCTATCTTTCTATTATATCACAGATGGCGCGAAAAGTCAAGGTTTGGCGCGGGATGACAAGAGAGGAAATTTATGCTAGAATGGGTGGAGCTGGAGAGGTGTCCGAGTGGTTGAAGGAGCACGCTTGGAAAGCGTGTATGCGGGCAACCGTATCTGGGGTTCGAATCCCCATCTCTCCGCCATTTTTTGTTAGAATTGCCCATGTGGGCATTTTTCTTTTTATTATGTTTATGGTAAAATGTAGCCAGTAATACTCTAGTAGGAGAAATAAATGAATCCAAATGATGACATAGTGACGCCAAATCCGGATGCCGGGAGTGACGGTGCTACGAATAACTTCGATGGATTCGGTGGGCCGAACATTTCTTACGAAAGTTATAATTCCCCCGAAGAACAGACGAAGATTGATTCTGAAAAAAAGCATGAGGAAGTGACGATTTCGCTTACGAATGCTAACGGCGTAGTGAGTGGTCGTCCGACGGTTGATGCTTCTTGGAAGAGCATTGCAAAGGCCTTAATGGGCGTGTCGGCGGTATTTTGTGTTGGTATGGTCGTTGCGGCAATTATTGCTGTTATGCAAATTAATGCAGCGACGAATTCCGATAAAGAGATGCAGGCAAAGAAGCGTGAATTGACGCAAGTCTATCAGCTGATGAATGTATCCGATTTAGTAGGTGCACAGGAAGTGATGTCGCAAGAGAAACAACAGTTGAATGGTAGCGACATAGACAAGATTAATAGTTTGCTTACTCAACGCTTTGGTGCTGGATACAAGATTGATTTTGAAGATGATAAGGGCTACAACTTTATCCGTTATAACGGCCGCTTTAAGGTTGCAAGTCTTGGTATTATTGAGGTTACCGGTACGCGTCGCGTGTTTATGTACGGCAATATTGCTTCTGGCGAATGGACGATGGGCAAGTTTAACTTGAATACCTTGAAACCATGCGAAAATGTCCAGGGAGACGAGGCAAAGGCTTTGAAGGGCGTAATTGACTGCGCCGCTTTGCAGGAAGAAATCGACGACGAACAGAACGAAGAGGCAAAGAAGAAGGCTCAGGAAGATCAAAAGGCTCCAGATACTCCTGAGACGCCAGATAATCCAGATGGTGGCGAGCCAGCAACTCCAGAACAATAATTATGGGAAGTGGCTTACTCAGCTTATTGTTATCAGCGGAGATAAGCCGTACTAGAGTAGAGCTGCAGCAAACTAGAGATAGCTATGCTGCAGCTATTTTATTGGAACAGCAAAAGGCTGCTAAACCGGTAACGCGAAAATACACGGTGACCTACGATATAAGTTATCGTGGTGAAGTCTTGGCGGATAAAACTGAGTTTGCAAATCTGGTACGCGAAACGTTGTCTTCGCCAAATGGTTGGGTTCGAGCTGGGGTGACTTTTAAAGAAGTGAGCTCAGGTGGGCGTTTGCATATGGTATTAGCTACTGGGGATCAAGTGCGTGCGGCGGCACCGGGTGGTTGTTCAGATACTTTGAGCTGTACGGTAAAGCCGTACGTATTAATTAATGATACGCGGTGGCGTTTAGCGACGGATAGTTATAATAATGCGGGACAGAGCCTAAAGAAATATCGGCAGATGGTAATTAATCATGAGGTTGGGCATTTCTTGGGGCATAATCATTTGACGAATTGCGTAAATGGGGTGGCACCAGTGATGCTGCAGCAATCGACCGGACTTCGAGGTTGCACAGCAAACGAATGGCCACTAGGGAGTGAGCTATGGGTAAGCGGGCTGTAAAGAAGAAAATCAGCAAAAAAGCAATGATAGCGCGAACGCTTGGTGCGGCCTTTTTGGCAGCAGGCGTAGTATTTAGCATGATGTTGGTGGGGCGAATTCGGGCTTTGGATGAGTTTAAGGCCAAGGCAGCCAAAATGGCAGAAACGCGACCGGCAGTGGTGGCTTATCTAGATTTTGATAGTGAAGATGCCGAGTTGAGCGATGATGAGCTAAAAATTTGGAATGATTTTGAGCAGGCGTATCGGACGTTAGCAGATAATTATGCCGAAGTCGTAGATGCGGAATTTGCCCGAGATGAAAAAGAAGTGTTGGCCCAACAATGGACGAAAGTTGAACAACTATATAAGGCCGAGCAATTATTGCGTTTGGCGACGGATGGCGAATTGAGTGATGACGATTTGGTAAAGATGAAAGATGCGGATAATGTAAAGATGAAAGCGATGGCACTAGACTTAGCGGACTATCGGGCAAAGATTGCGGATTTTAAAGAGAAATATAGCAAGGTAGATACTAGTAAAAATACCGAAATGCAAACAGCGTATGATGCTTTGTTGAAACAGGGCGATGCGCTAGCGGAAGCGTATGGCGAATTGACGTTGGTAAATATTTTAGAAATGTCAAGAGATGACATCTTGGCGATTTATGAAACAATAGATTTATTGAAGAATAAAGAATAATACCCATGGTAAAACGGAAACGCTTAATTGTAGTGTATAATCCTCGCAGCTCGCATTATCGGCTAGTGAAGCGCGATGTGCTAAGCAAGACTACGCAGCTGGAAGGCTGGATGGTGGGGAAGTTCGAAGTTGCCGATACGGATGTTGATGATAACGCGGGGCGTTTAGCTAAGGTTTTGTCGGATGATGATTTAGTAGTTGCCGCCGGTGGTGATGGTACAGCGAATATTGCGATTAATGGCATTATGCTGTCTAAAGCGAAAAACGTGCGGGTTGGCGTGCTGGGTTATGGCAATTTTAATGATACGGCGCGTACGTTTGGTGCGCAGAAATTTGAGCAGATTTTGAGAGGTGATGCACAAGAAGTATGGCCATTGGAGCTTTCGATTAATGGTAAACACTGGCGTTATGGCATGTGTTATTTTACGTTAGGTATGTTTGCAGAAGCTTGTGCGGTGTTTGACCATCCAAAAACACGTAAGGCTTTACAGAGTGGACGCAAGCGCACTTTCTTTAGTTTGGGTGTATTGGCGCGCTGGTGGATGAAACAGCGTAAGAAACATGCTTTGCCAGATTACGTGTTGGGTAATTCTTCTGAGGAGTATTTAGAAATTAAGAGGACCTCAGACTACATGGCCGTGAATGGACGTACCGTAGCGAAGATGATGAAGGGTGGTAAGTATTTCCTCCAGAACGAGACATTCTTGAGTTATAACGGGCTAATGACGAAATTTTTCCGCCTATGTAGCATGATGTTTAGGAGTGTTTTCCATCGGATTCCGGGTACGGAAAGTGATTATGATCAGTTGGTGTTTAAGAAGCCGGCGAAGATTATGGTCCAGGCTGAAGGTGAATACAAGAAGATTGATGGCGTAGAGCTGGTGGAAGTGCGTAAAGCGTCAAAGCCGCTACTTGCTATAATGAAATAAATGGTAGTTGGAAGAGCAGAGTATAAATTGGAAGGCGCCTTAAGAGCGTTTCGGGTGGATTTGCGCGGTAAGACTGTGCTGGATATTGGTTCATCGACGGGCGGTTTTACGGAAATGGCCTTGCGCGCTGGTGCAGCGAAGGTAATTGCGGTAGAGAAAGGTACGAATCAGATGAAAGTGCCGCTACGCTTTGATGAGCGGGTGGAGCTGCACGAAAAAACCGATATTTTCGAATTTTCCGGTGTACAACCGGACGTTATTTTAGCCGACGTGAGTTTTGTTAGCTTGCGTGATGTACTAGCTTATGCGAAAGAGGCTTTTGCGACGAAACAGACGGATTTTTTGGTGATGTTGAAGCCGCAGTTTGAGGCGCGGCAGGATCAATTAGTGAATGGCGTGATTAAGAATAATAAGATGCGGCGGGATATTATTAGTGATTTTGAAGTGTGGCTGAAAAAGAATGGCTTTGTGGTGCTGGGGAAGCGAGATAATGAGCTGGCTGGACGTTTTGGAAATGTCGAGCGGTTTTACTATTTAAAATTGGCGCGATAAAAAATACCCCCTCGCCGGGGGTATTTTTTTGATTACTCCGCTTGGTCTGGAGTTTCGGTATGATATCCTGGCACTTGATCCGTTTTAATTTTAATAATGGCTTTAAGTGCGTCAATTGAGCCTAAGAGGCCTTCGTAGGCGCCTTGATAACCTGGTTTTACATCGTCGCCCATAGCGTCAATTTTGCCTTTAAGATCTTTGGCTTCGCTTTCGAGTTTTTGTAACTCGTCCATATCTTCTTCGTAAGAAGTATTTTCGTGTGGGCTTGATTCAGAATCTTCGCTTCCATCCTCGTAGGTAGAATCGAGCGG
>CAMZJD010000022.1 GCA_947307445.1 uncultured Candidatus Saccharibacteria bacterium
GTTAACTTCTTTGAAAGTCTCCAGCACGTCGGCATACTCACGCGAGCTGTCAGTTTTACACTCCAGCAATGTCTTTGACGGCGACCAAACTAGGATCGTGTCCAATATGCGCCTCTGCTGCAGCAAAAGCTGTTTGGCAAATCTTAATTGCGCTAAGCAAATCGTCCTCAGCGCCTCATCGCCACAGTGTTGTTCAATTTTTTCCATCAGCTTCATCAGCATACTCAGCTGCTTCATGAAGACTTCGCCATAAGAGAATGCCCATGATGAGGGCTTAGACAGGTCAACATGCTCTGTAGCGGCATCACTCACGCCATAAATCGAGCATTCATAGACCGTTCGATACGAATGATCCTTAGGTATGGCGAAATACATCTCCTGCAGATACCGATGATAACACTCGACATCAAGACCTTCTCGTAACGCAGCACTAATTACCTTATGGTCACATAAATCAAGGTAGTTCTGAATCTTTTCATAATTTGAGTTACTCAAGAAATCACCTCCTTCTATTGTGATCGAAAAACTCAAAAGGAACACTGAGCCTCGGCGAGGCTCCGTTACACATTAATATACAATATTATTCGTAAAAAGGCAAGTCCGGCGGGAACGGGTCAAAATCGTCTGGCTCTGGTTCAAAACTGTGTTTCCCCGGCTTACGTGTCCACAAGCCATCCGAACCACCATCAAAATCATCCTCGCCAAAATCATCATCTGTAAACCCATCACCGTTCATATCGTGATTGCCGTAAGGGTTATAGCCCAAATCCTGCAAAAAGCGCGATGGAAAATTATAATTTCGTCCACCATAAGTAAAGCGCGACCCCGCATAACTCATGAATAATTCGCGCATCGCCCGCGTCATACCAACGTAAGCCAACCGCCGCTCCTCCTCTACATCTTCTAGCGACTCATCTAACGACCGCGTATGCGGCAACAAACCTTCCTCCATCCCTACTAAAAATACAACTGGAAATTCCAAGCCTTTGGCGGCATGCAAAGTCATCAAGGTAACCGCATTTTCGCCAGCCTCTTCGTCCGCGCTCGACATTAACGCCGCATCGGCCAAGAATTCGTCTAGCGTACCATACGCGCCAGCTTCACCAATCAAAGCGGTAATATTCTCATTTCGTTCCTCAGCTCTCAACTTATCGCCATCATTCAGATAATTACGATAGTCAATTCGCTGCAATAATTCTTCAATAATCTCCGCTGGTCCTACACCTTCAGCCGCCTTTTTACGTAAATCCGCTAGTATCGTTAAGAATTTCTCATAAGCATGCAATACTTTTGGCGTCAAAAGTCGCGTTTCGCCCGCCATGATTCGCTGCAGCGAGACCGCACCAATCCCTCTTGTCGGCACATTAATCACACGGTCTAAAGCCACTACATCTAGTGGGTTCACGATAAGATGCAAATACGCCACGACATCTTTAATTTCTTTACGGTCGTAAAAGCGCACCCCACCGACCAATTTATATGGCAAACGCGCCTCCATAAACGCTTTTTCAAAGGCTTGCGATTGCGCATTCGTCCGGTATAATACCGCAAAATCCGACAATGGCCGCCCCTCTTTCTTTATCTGCATCGCCACCCAACGCGCCTCGTCCTGCTCATCACGCGCAGCATGAATCTCCACCGGCGCACCCTTCCCGGCCTCCGTAAATAAGACCTTATCCGTGCGTTGAGTGTTTTTCGTAATCACTTTTTGCGCCGCATCAAGAATATTCTGCGTTGAGCGATAATTTTGCTCCAATTTAATTACTTTCGCCCCTGGAAAATCACGTTCAAAGTTCAAGATATTCGTAAAATCCGCACCCCGCCACGAATAAATCGACTGCCAGTCATCGCCCACACAACAAATATTCCGCTGTTCGTTCACCAATAATCTAACAATTTCATATTGAATATGGTTCGTGTCCTGATACTCATCGATCAAGATATGGCGAAACTTCTGTTGCCATTTCGCCCTAATATCCGTACGCTGACGCAACATCTTTGCCGTATATACCAGCAAATCATCAAAATCTACCGCATCCGCTTTCTCGCGCATATCTTCGTAGCGTTCATAAACCTCCGCAATTTGCTTTTGATTCGGATAAAATGCCTTTTCTAGCAATTCTTCTGGACCCTCACCCTCATTCTTCGCTTTTGAAATCGCCGCTTCACAAGCTTTCGGTTTTACCGTTTTGTCATTTACACGCAACTCTTTCATCGCTTTTTTAATCAACGCCAAACGATCGTCCGTATCGTAAATCACAAAATTCTTTGATAAACCGACATTTTCCGCTTCTATCCGCAGCATTTTCACACAAATTGAATGAAAAGTGCCCATCCACGGCATAAAACTGAAGTTATTTTCCATATCCAGCAGTTTCGCCAGACGCTCCCGCATCTCGCGCGCCGCCTTATTCGTAAAAGTTAGCGCCAAAATCTCATATGGGCTCACCCCATTCGCAATCAGATTCGCGATTCGGTGCGTCAAGGTCTTGGTCTTACCCGAACCGGCCCCCGCCAAAATTAAAACCGGCCCCTCTAGCGTCTCGACGGCCTCTTTTTGTGCATCATTTAAACCCGACAAAATATCAGACATGTCTCTATTTTACCACGCACCAAAAAGCGCCCAATGGGCGCTTTCAGATTATTTTACAGTTGATGACTTGTTATTCTCGTAATCGTAACAATCCCTACCCTCAAAGGCTGCTTTCAGCTCGTCCGTATCATACTGATCACAACCTAAAGCCTGCTGAGTAGCCGTAAAATACTTCCATTCACCGTCTGAACCCTTACGATAGAACAAAACACCGGCATTATCTAAACCGCCGTATATCCTCTGATATTCACCGTTTGGCGAAGTTTCAATCTCTTCAGGATCCGCATCTACATACACTACTGCATTACTAGTCTCTACGTCTCTTTTATATGCATCAGCCAACTGCTTTACGAGATCCTTCTTCGCTTGGGATAACCAGCTCGTATGGCCGCAATCTAAATAGAGTGGCGAACTTTCAGGAGTAAATACACAAATATACCCATCTTCACTTGAATAATAATCTACCTCACCCACATACCCCGCTGCGCTAGAGGCTGTTTTCTTCAGGCCATGGTTTTCCAAAATAGTCCTAACTTTGTCGTCTAAATCATTTTTTTCTTCCAATTCAAAGTGACGCTCAGATGGCTCAATCCGAAAACTCAGACCAAATGACGACTCTAGACTAGTTGAATAGCCCTCCTCAAAATCATAGGAAGGTGGATTGTCGTCATATCTCTGGTCGAGCACAAAATCGCTGCCGCTTTCATTGGCAAACTTAATCAGCATGACGCGTTCGTCAACGATAATTTTCTTAACTTTTTTAATCGTTTCGGCAGTCTTATCCGTTTCTTTTTTGGTTTCAGCCGGTTTTTGCTCTTTTCCGTCAATTGCGGGGCCAATCACTTTGTCGTAAAGGATAAATGCGCCTAAACCAACCGCTACCAAGGCCAAAAACACACACAGAGCTTTTACGCCTCCGCCCGCTTTTGCCTTTGGTAAATCTACTGAATCAGCCGGCCGCATCTCCGACCTCTGCTCAAATTCACCCTTTTCTTCCATACTATTCTCCTTATGCTTAATTCTATTTTAGCACATCAAAAATCCCCCTAATACGGGGGATTTTCTCTATAGCTTTTCGATAAAGGCTTTCAGATCGGCGAGTTTAATCTTCTCCTCCGAATCGCGCAAACGTACGCTAACTTCGCTCGCTTCAACATCCTTTGGCCCCACGATAATTACGCACGGCAATTTCATCTTGGTTGCCTCGCGAATCTTCTTACCAAGACTCTCATTACGATCATCTATCGTATAGCGAATCTTGTTGTGCTCAATCGGATCATTCAATTCCATGCCATCCAAAATTTCGCGAATCTTCAAGACATAATCATTAACTTCATCGTTAATCGTCAAGATGCGAATCTGCTCTGGAGCGCACCAGAATGGGAACCAACCTGCCGTATGCTCAATAAACACACTCATAAAGCGCTCAATTGAACCAATCAATGCACAGTGAATCATAATTGGCGTCTTTTTAGAGCCATCTACGTCTACATACTCTAGTCCAAAGCGCGTTGGCATCGCATAATCCAACTGTACTGTAGCAAGTTGCCACTCGCGACCCAAAGCATCTACTGCCATGAAATCCATTTTCGGACCATACATTGCCGCCTCGCCGATACCAATGAAATAATCCATATTAAATTTCTCAGCCATTGCTTTAATAGAGTTCTGCGCCTTCTCCCACATCTCTGGCGTACCAATATAGCCATCACTGTCATCCTTAAATGACAAACGCAGTTTGAGTTTCATATCTACACGAGCATACAAATCCTTTGCCGACTCAATTAATTCAGCAAATACATCGGCCACCTGGTCCTCCGTACAGAATACATGTGAATCATCTTGCGTAATGGCACGCACGCGTGACAAACCACCCAATTCACCTTTGCGCTCATCGCGATATACCATCGTCGTCTCAAGGAACTTAACCGGTAATTCCTTATATGAGCGTGGCACGCTAGCAAAAATCTGGCTGTGGTGCGGACAGTTTACTGGCTTTAAAGCTAATTCATCACCTGATTCCACACTCGTAAAGCGCATCATCTCTGGGAACTTCTCGAAATGCCCAGAAGTCTTGTATAGGTCGATACTTGCAATATGTGGAATGCAAACTTTTTTATAGCCACGCTTCTCGCGGTAGCTATTCGCAAAGGCCGCCAACATATCGCGCAAAATCGTGCCACGTGGCGTAAAGAGTGGCAAACCTGCACCCACTAAATCTGAATAACAAAATAGACCAAGCTCTTTACCAAGTTTGCGATGATCGCGCTTTTTGGCTTCCTCTTGCTGTTTTTCGTAAGCCGCCAAATCGGCTTCAGTCGCAAAAGCTAAGCCATAAATGCGCGTTAGCATTTCGCGCTTTTCATCGCCACGCCAGTAAGCACCAGCTACCTTGTCGAGCTTGAAGACTCCTACTTCACCAGTATTATCAACGTGTGGTCCGCGACACAAATCCTCAAAATCGCCCAAAGTATAGAACGAAATCGTCTCGCCTTCCGGCAAATCATTAATCAATTCTTCCTTGAATTTTTGGCTATTGTCTTTTGCCCACTTTAGAGCCTCGGCGCGCGTTTTTTCGCTACGCACAATCGGCAACTTTTGCGCAATTATTTTGCGCATTTCTTTTTCGATCTTCTTGAAATCGTCTTCAGAAACCTTTTGGCCACCAAAGTCTATATCGTAATAGAACCCATTATCAATGGCTGGGCCAATCCCAAATTGGATTGTTGTTGTGCCAGCATACAAATTCTTAACCGCTGCAGCCATAATGTGGCTAAGCGAATGACGCATTTTTTCTAAATCTTGTATATCTGACATCGCTGCCCTTTCAATTAATTAATATATCTGTTATTTTACCATAATTCTTGACAAATTAAAGCATTAACGCTAAAATGATTTTAAGTGTGGAGTTGTCCGCAAAAATAAGCAAAGGCAACTCAAATGGTCAAAACAAATAAGTCAAACATAAAAATATCCCTAGTTCTTGTTGCGCTCCTGTTGCTAACCGCATCAGCCGTTAGCGCACTGATTTCTCCAGCGCACGCCGCAGCCGCCCCAATCATGGTTACCGACCATGACCGTAGTTCTAACTTCTCTGTTGGCGACGAATTTTGTCTCGGCGAAGAATGTTTTTATATCATTGAAAGCACGGACGACGCCATTCGCGCCATCAGTAAATATAATCTCTACGCTGGCGGTGACACTTATGATGTTTCAAATGACCCGAAGTTCCAAAACATCACCAGCTGGCAAGAAACCGAAGCAATCCAATACCTCAATGGCTACGAATCTTGTAACTGGACTTGGTCCGGCGAAAATGGAAGCGAAACCGCCCATGCGACGCGCTGCTACCAACGATATGATGCTGCTATCAAATCCGTGGATCTCTCCGAACGCACTGACCTTCTTGATGATGGGGGGAACATAGACCGAACCGCCGTCGCAGACGCGTTAGGTACAGACGATTTCTATTGTAGTGATAAAGTCGATTACATTAATGGCCAAAGTGTATATACGCCATACGCATGCTATACCACGGCTCATAAAGATATTACCGTTAAACAAGATCCCGAAATGCTTAGCGCCCATAATGACGCTAGCGGCAAACTTATTTTCCCAATGCGCGGCAATGTCTACTTCAACGACACTTACTTCGACACCGACTACAATATTGCCCTCTCTCGCAATTATCATGACGAGTATATAAACGAAAATAGAACATTCGAAACTCATAACACTATCAGCTATTACCTCTACGAATACGTCGATTATCTAGGCGGCGATTCTCTCATTAATGACGTTGATCTTATGTCCTACAACGACCTCATGCACATCTTGAACGATATTAACCCGTACAACATCACTTTCGCCGACGATAACTACTTAATCGAAGATGAAGGTCACTTCAACTGGCAGGAACAAACCTTCGATGAAGGTGACCCACGTGGTTACTCTTATTGGTTCGCCAATATGGCAGAATACATCCCCGACGAATATAAGTGGATTTATGATTCCACTTACTGGCTCTCTAATGGTTGGTACACAGCAGATAACTCATCCTACGGCCACACTACGGATAATTATGGTAATGAGGTTTATCGCCTATCCAACATCTACCAATTCTTCGTCAACACGCGTGCTGACCTCTGTAGTGTCATGGGATATTGCGGCAACATGATCATTCCGGCCGGCATCCGCCCAGTCATTACAATGTCTTCCAGTCGCTTCCAACTTAATCCAGTTTTCGACATCAACGGCACCATCCGCTGGGAAGATAACCAAAACGCTTCCAACGTCCGCCCAACTCTATCCACTATCCGCCTCTTGCGCAATGATGTTGAAATCGCTTCCATCGAAGTCGAAAAAGATGACGACGAAGACGTCTGGCGCTTCTCTTTCGGCGATCTCCCTAAATACGACGAGCAAGGCAACGAATATACCTACACTATCACTCAAGACGACGTCCCGCTCTACACGTCCAATGTCGACGACGATTATAATTTCGTCAACCGCTACACTAGCGGTGGCTCCGACAACCCGAATACCGCCGATAATATCTATCTTTACGGCGCTATGTTTGCCGCTGCGCTAGTCGCCATTGGTGCCGTCCTCGCCCATAAACGACGTTAATCCACGACATGGAAAAGCGGCGCCCTTGCGAGCGCCGCATTTTTTACAGCCAACGGAGAATCCAGATACCAATCTCAACCAGAATTAAGGTAATAATCGCGAGGGCGAACACCCCCACTACGATTGTTCCCAGATATCCGAAGACCGACATGAAGGTACCCATCAATTTGCCCCCCTATGATGCGTTATTTGGGTTTTATCGCAAACCCATCTTACTATTATAACACAAGTGCTTTAAAAAGTCAATAGTTTACACCGATCCGCCCTACCTCTGCCTCTCTAATTGACTTTTTAAACAGATTATGCTATAATTACAACAGAAGAGTGTGATTGCGGGTTTTTTATGCCGTTATTACCGGACTTGCACATTAGAAGGAGGGATATGAATTGTTGTTCTTATACCGTAACTGCAATCAGGCAGTACAAGATACCGCCGAGCAACTAACCGAAGCGGCTATGTCACTCAACCCCGTCGAACTGGTCACTCCTATCAATCTCGCTCAAGAGAAAAAACTCTGGATTGACCAAGTAGAAAACCACGGCGTTTTTACTAATCCTCGATTCGAATACGATCACCAGAAACTTGTCTCTGCCGTAGAGACCGGCAACCGCGTCGCATCCGCCGCGCGCACCCTGCAGCACATTTGCAGCCCGCGTACCAACACCGATGAGGTCATCATGCGTATCCTTCGACATCGCATCGATGATGCTTTGCTAACGGCCAACATTGCCGCCAGCATCTTGCTTGGCAATGATGCCGCTACCACGAAGTATGTCCAAGAGAAATATGGTGTTCCTGATCAAATGTTGGTCTTGGCTTGCCAACGTGCCGCTCGCATACCCGAATTGGCCGAGCCAAAAATCGAATCCAGTTTCACAAAAGAAAAGCAAGCCGAACTCAAAGCAGAAGTTCATAATGCCGCGAGCATAAGCACCGCTTTCCAAAACGCTATCTACCGTTATCAGATCGACAACTGGGACGTCGTTGTTACCGACCAAGCGTCCTCTATTGACGTGCGCAACAAGACATCCAGTGGCCGTCCTCAGGTCGTTATTCCAACCACACGCGAAGTGAACGGCCTTAAGCTCGCCGAGCTTATCGGTCACGAAATCGAATGCCATCTGCGCGATTCGGCCAATGCTGAGGCCGCCTTTACTGAGCTACTCAGTCGTACTCCGCTCGCAGCACTCGTCCCGCTGCTGGCTAAATCCGATGATGAAATGCTCTATGAAGGTCACGCTAAACTCTCTGACGTCGCCGTAAACGGCTCTCAGGCTATACCTGCGCCGTATTACACCATCGCCATTGATCTGGCACTCAGCGGCAAATCGTTTGCCGAAATCGGCGAATATATCTACGGCCTCCGTCTGGAAGCCGGCGAATCGCCGAAAGTCGTTGCGAAAAACACCTGGACTACTGTTTATCGCGTTATGCGTGGAGCGACCCACACAACTGGAGGCTATGCCTTCACCAAAGACTATGCCTATTTCGCCGGCTATCGTATTGCCCGCGAAATCGCTGAGAGCGCGCCCTATATACTCGACTTTGCCACCCTTACGCTCGATGAAATAACTGCTCTCAGCAGCATTAACGTCGATTTGAGGAATCCTAAGTATCCGGCGCTCAATCTCGCTACTGCCCGCTAAATTCATCTCTTCTACCTACCGCCCGGCTCGTCTGGGCGGTTTTCTTTTCCCAAAAAGTATGCTATGATACCTCTATCCGATGTGGGTTGCTAGCTCAGTTGGCTAGAGCGCCTCGTTTACACCGAGGAGGTCGGGGGTTCGAGCCCCTCGCGACCCACCAGTTCAAGAATTAATACCCATTGGGTATTTTTTGTTAACTCTAATACTCCACCCACGGTTCATCCACAGTACCATTACCATCCACAAATCAAGTTGTGTACCCTCTCGCTTCTATTTTGTTGTACAATAAAATCATGGCAAAAACATCAAACACCAACAAAAAAGAATCAAACACTTGGGTTATTACAATGGTTTTCGTCGTAGTGGCCGTCATTATAGCTCTTGCACTCGCTATTTGGCACCAACACCACCAACTACTATCCGAAATCAACCAATCAACTGCCTACTCTCAAAACCACTAAATACTCGCGTATAAATCTTTATAGGCCTGCAAATTATCCTTGTCGTAGACTGCTGCTCGACTCATTCGCACGTACAACGCTACAATCAGTAGCGCTTTTTTATAATCTATATCTCGCTCAAAGAAACTAAAAATATAATCTTCCCCCAAATCACCAAAAATCTTCACATTCGATAGTACAGCGAAATAAAAGTCGTACAGATAATCACCCACTGCCGGCATCGGATCAATTACTCGAATTAAACCATTTTCTACTAAGAAATTATGCGTGCCAAAATCCCCATGTAGCAGATATTGCTCTGGCTCTTCCTGCCCCGCCCGTTCTAATGCTGCCATAACTTTATCTTTAGATACTTCTGGGATGCGCTGCTCTGCATATTCAATTTCATCCAGCAAGAAATCATGCCAACTTGTTTTTTGCTCGCCCAGAAAACCATAGCCATCGTATTTATACATCTCATAGCTACACACTATCTCGCAAATCTGTTCGATCGCATCACGCGGCTCTATCTCACTCTCACCAAACTTCTGTCCATCAATAAATTCAAAACATATGTAATTTAACTCTTCGTTAAAGCACATCACCTTCTGGAAACGACTTTCCGGGTACTCATGCAAAAACTCCAATTGTTTCCCCAGTGTAGCAAAATTCTCAATCTTTACTAAATAGCGATTACCTACACTAAACACCGTCGAGGCCGTAGCGCCATCACGATAGAATTTCAGCGTTTCACCCTTAAGATTTACGTATAACTGATGTTCTATGTCCGTTAACACGCGCTCTACACGCCCTTCGGATAGCTCATAATCGCAAATCTCGCTATTATCGAGGTGCCAACTCCAAAAATCCGTATCTTCATCCCAGCCAATCACCGCAAAATGAATCGCTTTGAGCATTGAGCCATGCCCCACCACTAAGACTTTATCCATGCCGGCGCATTCGCGTCTTATCTTTGCCAAAAACGATTCTGCGCGCGCCAATAAATCTTTTACCGGCTCAATCCCGCCATAATCCGTATTAATGCGAAAATCGCCAATATTTGGTGCCTGTTTAAACAATTCTTTTCCAGGCCGCCCCTCAAATTCGCCAAAACTCCGTTCTTTCAGCAGATCTTCGTAACGAATCTCGCAACAACGATTCACCACAATTGCTGCCGTTTCGGCCGCCCGCCTTAATGGCGATGCATAGCAAACATCAAAATGAATATTCTGTATCTTATCGCGCAGTTTTTGAGCTTGCAAAATTCCAGTCTCATTCAATGGGATATTAGTCTGGCCTTGCACAATCCCGCGCAGATTCCAATCCGTTTGTCCGTGCCGTACTAGGTAAATTCTCATCTAATCTAGTATACTACGCAGCTTCGGCTTCTTCAGGCTCAGGCATCATGTCCGGAACTATGGATTCTATACGCTTTTTCCATGCCTTTTCCAAAGATTCTTCGGCTGGGCCAACCTTTTCTGAATAAATCCTCTCCGCTTCTTCCATTCGCTGCTTCAACGTTTCCAACTGCTCCATAGCTTCACTCAATATAGCATTTCGTGCGTCAACATCCTTGGTTGCATCCGCTTTTGCAGCTGTTTCTTCGCTAAATCGAGTATAAGCTCTACGCGCATCATAAAAGTCCTTTGCCGCTCGCTCAGCGTCTTCAACGGCTTCAGTGTAGCCATATTCTTCGGCCACCTTCTTGCCATCTTCACCACCGAATTTTTTAATGTCAGCAAGCAAAGCCTTAAACTGATAACCTCTTTCATTTGCGCCGTCCATGAATGCATGCGTTGCATCACTATCGCCCGTCCTAATAGTCCTAAGAGCTTCATGCGTTTGCGACAAACGTCTCATACTAAATGGATTGTCGGCACCATCAACCATCTTTGTCCATTCATCCCTCAATTCTTCAGGTATAATCTCAAGGCCATCTTCTAAGACGTATGATTTTTCAGCATCATCTCTCTTTCTTCTCAAGCTAGTCAATTCGTCACGAACACTAGACCAGTATTTTTTGCGCCTCCTCTTACTAAGCATCCTATCCAACTTCTTATCTACAGCAGCATTTAATGATTCGTAAGCACTTCTTGCCACCTCATATTCCGCTAAGGCTTGCTCAGCTGGTGTTCTGGTTTCAACTTCCGCATCAAGATCCTCGCCAGTACCACCATCTTCAACATCCTCAATCTCAGCAGCCGCAGACTCAATTACTGGCGGAGTGTATTCCGCAAATGGCACATCCGGCGTAACGGAATCTTCATTCGGTTCCAGCACGAAGTCTGGATGCTCTGCCTGATAATCATCGACTTGTTTTCGCATGCTCAGATAATCTCTGTGATTTTGTTCCCAAATACCCCGCTGAACCGGGCTGGCAGCTCGCATATCTTCACGACTCGTCTCGTGATATCCTTTAGCCTCGTAATATTTACTTCTCGAATCGCTTTCACGAATATTTGATTCTTTATGCAACAAATCTACACGTGCCTGGAGATGCAATATGCCAGCAATATCTTTTCGGTCGGTCTCGTCTGTAATTTCCGGCAATATCTTCCCTGCCTCTTGCTGCGCACTTATGCGATCCTTTAATTGCTTTTCTGCATCCGCAATTCGTTTCTGCAAAAATTCCTTATTGTAACGAGCTTCAGAATTTGGGAAAGTAAAGCGTGGCATTTTTCTTAATTCAGCTCGCATACCACTTATGCTTGTCTGTAACGACTCAATATCTTTTGTCAATTTATCAAAGCTCACGTGCGCTTTCACAGTATCGTTAGAATGTTCGACTACTGTCGCTATATTCTTCCACGCCCTAGCAATATCTTCATACTTGAAAGCTTTATCAAGACTCTTATCAACGTCGCCAATCACTTCCGACGTGCTTGCACCGGCCTCAATCTTGGCTAATAACGGATCCGTGGTTGGTTTTTTCTCATTTTTTTCTTCCGCAGACATTACTTCTTTCTTCGGCGCAATCTTTCGTTCCACTACCCTAAACCCAGCCATCTCAAACATGCCACGAATTATGTCTTTCTTTGTAGCAGCTTTCTCTTCTGCAGTTTCGGGCTCCGTTTCAGTGCTAATCTCAACATCAGCCGCTGCCGACGTATCAGTCTCGCCACTTGCTGCCGGTTCAGCACCATCCTCAGGATGCGCGTTTTCGGCATCATATTCATCACGCAAAGCCCTCAGTTCATCAATACTCATATTTCTAAGTGCTTCACGATTGATATTCTTGCCTTGTAGCCAATCGCCATGCGCTTCATCAGCAAGAGCCCTCAATAGCGCTTGATGTGTTTCTTTCTCGGCATCCTCTACTGAAGATTCCCCACTGCCTTCTTCGCCGTCCTTTTCTCCAGTCAAAGCCTTTGCTAATTCTTCTTGCCGCTTTAAATCGTCTTTATATAGCTGTGCTGCTTGCTCCAATTCTTCGGTCGATAAACTGTCCAAATGATCGGCATCATATTCTGTATAGCTATCAAGGAAATAAATTACATCTTCAGTAGACAACATGCTCAAAAGTTGCTTCCTGCGTTCCTCATCATCTTCAGCTGAAGACTCTTTACTATCTATCTTATCAGGCGCGCTCTCATCACCAGCTTCTTCGCCAGTTTTGGTTGCATCCTTGTCGGCATCCTTAGTGGTTTCTCCCGCAGTTGGTGCTTCCGCATCAGTAGCACCAGCCGCTTCGGCTGCACCGCCACCAACAGAAGGATCCGTTTCAGCCTCAGCCTGCTCACCAGCAGTTTCGTCTCCACTCACATCTATGCCTTCACCAAATTCAGCACTAAATATCTTCATGCCTTCTTCGGCTTCAATGCGTTTAGC
>CAMZJD010000023.1 GCA_947307445.1 uncultured Candidatus Saccharibacteria bacterium
TTCGCAAAACGCGACTGGATTATCGAATCAATCTATTAAGCCGTAATGGAATAACTTTCGCGAATTAGAGATTCTAAAAGTTTGCGATCGGTCTGGTCGCTAAGCAATACTGTAACCCAATGTTTTTTATTCATATGGTAAGCCTCAAAATATTGCTTAGGTAAGTTTTTCTGAAGTTGCAATATCAAGTCCGGGTCAAGTTTGATGTCTAAAATATCCGCTTCGCCTTCGTTAAAAATGTTGAGCTTAGTCGCTTGCACGCGCATCAGAACACCGAACCATTTTTTAGTGTCTGGATGACGCAAGGCGGCACTAACGTAGTCGCCCTCCCATAGATAATCTGGTTTGACGCCATATTCATCGGCGATAAATTTTTCAACTTCTTGACGATTCATATAAACTCCTAGGCCATCATTATAACAAACCGAAAAACACTAATGTTATAATAATAGTTATGAATAAATCTGAGTCATCGCCTCTCGAAACGCGACGAGAAGTTGATCGTTCAATCGAGCAAACCGAAGCTTATAAAGGCGCAGAGACCTTGAGACAGCTAGGCATTTTGACGCGAATGGGCGACATTGATTTATTCCATGGGCGCGCCGGTGACGGCAAAACAGATTGGCAAGTCCGAGCAGATTTTAATAATTCTGGCAACGAAACCGGCAATCATAATATTAATAAAGTTCCCGCCTTGAACACAAGTACGGAGACTACTGCACGGGATTTTGCTACGGCACGGGCGCGGCGACAAGGTGGTGCAGCTACAGAAATATACCGGATTAAATCGTCAAATCCGGATGCAAGGATAGCGGAAGTTGATTTCGATTGGGGCTCGCTTTCGAAGCTCCAGTATGATGATGCCAGACGCGCCATTCGCAAAACGTTGCCCGACGAACTTGAAGGCATTACTATAGATTTTAAAGATCGTGACGTGGGTTTGGGCCGGGTAATATCGCCAAACGATATGTCGTCTGGCAAAAAATATGGCGATTTTACGCTATCGAATGATATTGATGCTATCGCGAGGCGCATGCAAGTCCCGCCAGAAATGGCCAAGAAACTATGTGGTGCACGTAACGTCAGAAGGTTGCTTGGCAATTATCCAGTTTACATGCGAAAAATACTGCATGCCTTTATCGCCGATCGCGATTACGTTTCAGTTGATTTTGAAGACGGGAAAAAAACTGTCCCAATTGATCGTGAATATATCGGCAACTGGCTGAAGAATATGGATGTCGTGGGGGCAGATATTATAGTTGATTCCGCCACATTAGGGCGAACTGTTAATAACTACTTATTATTCGAGCTCGACGATATTAACACTGAAGAAAAACTTGAACAAAACCGCGAAAAACTTAAGCAGCGCATGGGTAAAGTTGCCCTACGTGTGGCCGAAAAACTCAATCGCCCATCACGCAATGAAGCCATGGCTGGCGCCGAAATGACAGAAGCCGAAAAACAAGAACGTTGCAGCAAACTAAATCAAGAGCTTGATCAGTACTTTTGTTCAGAAATTGTCCGTGCCGCTAAAAAGGCTGGCTTTAAGCTGGAAAACGCCATGGACACTAGCGAATGGACCGACCCAGACCAATTGCAAAGATTATTGAACGCAGTCAAGCAAGAACGCGGCGAAAAAGTCGCCTCGGCTGAACCAGAAACGCCAAAAAAGAGTGAGGTCGTACAGCTCTTGTCTGAGAATTTATATGCCTCACCGCAAGATATTATTGAAGCCGCCAAGAAAACGCCTGGATACAAAGGTGTTTTTGAGGCAAAATCTGGCGTCTGGGAAGGTTTTACTGTTCAGCAGCATACCGAAACTGCGCTTCAATTCTTTGATGATAACTACGCCGATAAATTGCCGTCTGGCACATTGCCATTATTACGCCTAGCGATCGTCACTCATGATATCGGTAAGGGCGTAGCGGCAAGCCGAGGTGAAGGAAGGCGCCAAAAAGCATACAATGTTGCCTATGCGGAAGATTTCTTGAAAAAGAATGGCGTGGACGACGATATGCGCAAATTAATCGTTTCAATGATCGGCGATGGACTAAGTGCTTCTTCTGAGTGGGCAATCCATAACGGATCAAGTTCAAAATTCTACGATTATTGTGAACGCACGGTGAGAGACTTCTTGGGCTCAGCGCCTAATCGCGATGACGTGCGCGGTTTTGCGCAGCTTGAGTTGGCCCTCCAAACTTGTGACAGCGCATCATACACAGACATTGCTGTAACTAGAGCCAGAACGAATGGTTCACAATTTATAAAATACCGCAACAGTCCAAGTTTTAACGGATCATTTATTAAAAAGGCGGGGTTAACCGGCAGACGTGCCGCCCTAAAACGCCAGCTCGATTAATTATTTAGGCAAATCAAATAACGGTAGTTTGGAAATATCGTAATCAGCGATTTTGGTGCGGCGAAGCTCGGTCGTATAGGCGCCACAACCGAGCGCGCGTCCAAGATCTTCGGCGAGCGAACGGATATAAGTACCACTGCTCACATGGGTGCGAATTTTAAGATATGGCGCTTGATAATCCAACACTTCTAGACTAAAAATCTGCACTTTGCGCTTGGGCATTTCGACTTCCTTGCCCGCACGTGCTAAACGATACGCACGTTGGCCGTTGATTTTGATAGCCGAAAAAGCTGGCGGCGTTTGCTCAATTTCGCCCACAAATTGACGCGCCACCACGTCGATTTCATCCAGCGTAAATGCCGGTGCTTCGTCGTTAATCGTAATTTCGCCTTCCGGATCGCCAGTAGTAGAAACGGCACCAAGACGTAAAGTAGCTTCATAAACTTTGTCTTTTTTGGAGAGTTCGGGGGCTTTTTTAGTAGCTTTGCCGGCCAAAAGAATTAACAAACCAGTCGCAAATGGGTCGAGCGTGCCAGTGTGGCCAACTTTTACTTTGTGCCCTTCGCGCTCAGACAAAATCCGACGCACCCGCGCTACAGCACCAAAGCTGCTCATACCGGCGGGTTTATCGACAAAAATGATTTCTTCCATGCGCTTATTATACCAAGTGTAAATATGTTATGCTTTAAGTATGAAAGAATCTTTTTCGCCGAGTAGCTCTGAAACTGAAGTGGTAGTTCAAGCCACGCCAGAAGAACTGCAAGCCATGCGCGAATCTTATAAAAAATACCGCGAGGCCGAGAAGGCAGCGTCTCCAGAACGCGCTAGAGCCCAAGCAGAAACTCTGCGCGAAACCAACCGTGCGTTTATTGCTAACCGCGAGCGAAACCGCGCCAAAGGCAAGGAAATGAGCGAAGAAGAGTTCTTGCTTTGGGAAGAAGATTTTGCGGGCGATTGGGAACGTTTACAAGAATACTTGCGCAAGGGAGAAATTAGCAGTTCGGAGCAAGAAGCCGACATAGAGGAACCAATGTTTTTTACGCGCGATGAAAGAGTTTTACATGAAACCATTGAGGCACAAGCTGGCAATTATTACCATAAACGCGCCAAGGAATTACGCGAAGCAATTGCCGCGAGTGGTGTAGAAGATCCAGAAGAAGTAATGAAGCCACTTTCTGACTTTTATATGCAAGTCAACGAACATTTGAGATTCAAATATATGTCGCACGATGATCTTGAATATGAATATGGTGGCGATTACGCGTCTTATGATCGTGGTCGCACGGCGGCACATAACAACACGATTACAGCCCTAAACCGCATCAACGATTTAGCGCGCCGATTCGGCACGACGCCATTTACGCCACGCAATTTTTGGACTAGCTACAAAGATATGAAATCGCAGACACCAGCTGAATCGACGAGGATGCGCTATGATCGCGATGTAGTCGAAGAATATTATGCAATTGCTTTTTCAGATAAAGAACAGCAATATGCCCGCCGTCGCGAGCGAGCCGACCGTGGCTATTGACATTTTTTGCTTGATGTGATATAATAGAATTATAGTATTTCGTCAGGCTTTTTGAGCCGTAAAGAATAATTACCAGGGGAGGTGGTTGATATGGCGAATACTAAGGACCTCGATGTCATCGAGGCGATGTCGCGCAAAGAATTCTTCAACAAGTTCATTTGCGATATCGGCGCAAGAAAGGACTTCTCCAGAGCTGCCACCTTTGGCGTAGAGGCTCTGAACGTGGTTCAGAAAGATATGCTCGCGGATTCGCTGAGCAATTGCGGGATTCCCCGCGAGCTGACCGACACGGACGAAAAGTTCAACAAAGTTATTAAGCAGATTACCAGCCGTAGCGTCGCCCTAAGATGATATTCAACCAAAAAGCCGCCCCACCCGGGGCGGCATTTTCGTGGGCTAATTATTTCGCTACGCTGGTGCGATATTTCATGATGAAGGTATTGAGAATACTTTCGTCATAAATGGAATCTAGACGATCATGAATCTTGCCATTGCGCACATAAAGCAGAGCTGGGGCAGATTCGGTATCAAGTGTGATGCTGAGGGCGTATTGCTCGGCTTTTTCATCGGCATTTTCAGCACCATAGTTAAAGACGAAGAATTCGTTAGAATTACCAACCGTCTCAATCATCTTAGAATATGCTGCATAGAAGCTGTTAGAGCGCTCATTATTGTACTCGCCAATCATCAAGAAGCCAGTCGCGCCGCTCTCAAACATATCAATAGTTGCGCCAGCTGAAAGTGGCATAACGGTAGAACCGGTATTATTACGATATTCAGTTAAGAAATCGCCACTGTATTTGTTGCCATATTTATGACGAAGTTCAGTAGTAAAGATAGCCGTAAAGCTAATTGCAAAGACTAAAGCTACCAAAACCGCCGTCAAAGCGCAAACCAAAAAACAAATTGGCAACACACTGCGGCCACAGTTGCAATCTTCGCAAGTGCACTTTTTGGCGCTAGATTTTTTGTCACTCATAAGTTTATTAACCCTATTCCCTTTTTACTTATGCTTATTATACCACAAAGAAAACGCCCGCGAGGACGTTTTCTGAATTTAAACTTTATTGATGACCGGAATCACGATCGGTGTGTGGCCGGTAGCGTCATAAAGAATGTGCGTAACGTCCTCTTTGATTTCTTCCTTGAGCGCCTTAATGTCTGACTCGGTATTGAGTGTATGGTCAGTTTTAGCGCGGAGATAATGGCGAATTTTACCAATCAATTCTTCAGAATTATCAAGATAGATGAAAGCGCGCGACACAATGTCTGGCGTCTTAATTAGGCGGCCAGTCTTTTTACTGAGCGTCAGAATTACTACGAAAATGCCTTCGCGCGAAATATGGATGCGATCCTTCACGACAGCTTCGTTAACCTGCTGATCGGCATCATCGTAAAGTTTATTGCCAACATGGATGCGGCCGTTCTTATGGATAGTCTGATCTGGCATCAGCTCAACAATGTCACCATCATCCGCCACAATAATGCGATCTTTTGGAATGCCAACTACATTTTCGGCCATCTCAGCATTGTGCTGGAGCATGTAGAACTCACCGTGATATGGCATGTAGTTTTTCGGTTGCATATCGGTGACGAATTTAACGTGATCTTCAAAATAGGCGTGGCCGGAAAGATGAAGCGGACCGATATTAGTAAGATGGGTTTTGCCATTCTGAATCACTTGTGCGCCCTCGCGAAGCAAGCCGCCAACCGTACCAGTGACTTTTGGCTCATTACCGGGAATTGGATTAGAGCTAAAGACAATTGTATCGGTAGCTTTGATCTTGATAAAACGATGCGAGCCAGTGACCATGCGATTGAGTACGGCATTCATTTCACCTTGCGAACCGGTACAGACGATAGTAACTTTTTCATCTGGAAGTTTGATGATATCTTCCATCTTCATAATGGTATCTTTTGGCACTTTGATGGATTTAGCGCGCAAAGCGACCTCGACGTTGTTAATCATTGAATAACCGGCAAAAGCAACTTTGCGACCACGCGCGGCAGCCTCTTTCAAGACGAGCTCAATACGCTTAACTTGTGATGAGAAACAAGAGATAATTACGCGACCATTGGCATAATGATCCATAACGCGGCCCATATTTTCGCCCACGTCATATTCAGAGTGCGGATGTGTGCCTGGGGTGTCAATGTTAGTGGATTCGTTCAAAAGTAAGGCGTAGCCTTCTTTGTCGCGAATTTCGAGCAAACGGTCGTAGTCGGCCGGCGTATCCATGGGGTTTTTCTCGAAGCGCCAGTCGCCTGATAGCAAAATGTTGCCGTTTGGCGTACGAACTACGATAGAAGTGTTGCCCGGAATAGAGTGCAAAGTATGGATAAACTCACAAGAAAGATGCTCGGACAGCTTAATATTTTTATGATCAAGCGGATTAATTTCGTTGTAATTCAAGTCTGGCACATCAGCGAGTTCTGACATCTGCTTCTTAATCATACCAATCGTGAATGGCGTGCCGTAAATTGGCACATAGGGACCAAAATATGGCAAGAGATGGCGGCAAGCACCAATGTGATCAAGGTGCGCGTGCGTAAAGAGAATCGCTTTTACTCTATCACGGTTATCATCGAGCCATTTGGCATCTGGCACCATATAGTTGACGCCAGGATAATCTTCGCTGGCAAATAACGTACCCATATCAATCAGGATAATTTCGCCCTGATATTCAATAGCAGTCATGTTCTTGCCGATACCGAATTCACCGAGACCGCCAATTGGGATAATGCGGACGGCATCGCGGTGCGGACGGGCGGCCTTAATCTGAGCCATGGTAACCTGTTCGCCATTGTAACCGTTGTAGCGAGATTTATTGACTGGAATGCCGATGATATGCTGAGTAGCCTGAGCGTTGACGTCTTGGCTGAGCATACGCTGGTGATGCACCATTTCACCCTTGCGGGTAGAAACCATTAGATTCACATCGCGTTTTTTATCGGTGTTGCTCGGGGCCTGCTTGGTCGCTTTGGAATTGCGGGCGGTATTAGATTTTTTGGTCGCAGTTTTATTCGCAGCTGGCTTAGCCGCCTTTTTGACCGTTTTAGTGGCCGCAGCCTTGGTAGTAGTCTTCTTGCGGACGAGTTTTTCGTCTTTGCCACCAGGGGCAAAATTGGCATTAAAGTTGCGTTTTTGATTTTCTTCAAAAGCTTTTTTGATATCCGGGAGCCGTTCGGCGCGCATTTTCAAGAGTTTCGCGCGGCGCTGCTCCTCAGCTGTGTTTTTTTCGTTCATTTATTCCTTTTAATTAAAGAGTTGATATTAAAATTCCCACACTTAAGGCGCACTTTCTGCCACAGAAAATTGCAGAAAACAGAGATTGTTGCGCTAAAAGTAATAACTTAGTACCCTTATTCTAGCAAAAAACAGCCGGATTGTCAAAAAATAAGAAAAAGGCCTCCCCGTTCGCCGGGGAGGCATGCTGTTTGCGGTTATTTCTTCTTGCGTTGCTGAAGCAGCTTGTCGTAACGGGCCATGATGACCGGCACGCTGAGCATTTCCAGCTTTTTCCATTTGTAGGTAGGATCCAGATCATCCGGTTCGGGCGATACGACCGCCACGCCTTTTTTGATTTTTGCTTGCGCGTCGCTGATCCAGGCGTGAACTTTGGCGCGCAGGTCACAGTCAACCTCAAGGGCGCCGAGTAGGTCATAGAACCTCTTGTACAGAGGATAGTCCGCGGAATTTCGGCCGTGCGTGCGCTCGATGCCAGCGGCATCAGATGCGGTCAGAAATCGCATCCATGCTTGGCGCATGTTGTATTCCTTGTAGTCAACCGAACTCTGAAGGGCGCGAAGGCTTCCGCCGTAGTACTTGGGATCATGGAACAACCTGATCTGGTCCGGGGAAAGGTCCACCCCAGATTTGATGTCAGCCAGCAAGGCCTTTTCACGGCTAATGCCACCGCCGTGCTCGGCCAACTTCTTGAGTTCACGCAAGTACCCTACGTATGCAGGATTGTAGAAATACCTAATTTGTTTTCTCGACAACTCACATCACCATCCTTTCACCCCACGTGGGAGTTTGTGTGTCGATCTATTTGAACGTCCTTATGGAATCTAAACCATATGTCTTTATTATAGCACAAGTAGTTTAAAAAGTCAATGGTTATAAGAGGTGGGCCGCACTACAAACCATCTTCCAATCATATGGCTAACGTTAAGCCTTATCATCTGTATTTTGGAGTTTTATGCGTCAATTAGTAAAAAACTATTATTCAAATTGACAATTAAAATGGGCTTTAACAGATAGGTGCGCTTAATGTTAGCCATATGATTTAAGTTGTAGGTGGTGGCGCAGTGAGAAAACCTTGAGCATTTTGGCAAATAGTGCGACAATGAGGTTATGTACGAAGAACATCAAGGCAGAGCCGCAGGCAAAATAATCCATAACTTTGTAATTATCACGGTTGTTTTCATTATTGGCGTATGTATCTTTTTTGTGGTAGACAAGGTAGAAAATGGCCTATTTCATGGTAGTACTACCCAAGATGTTGTTTGTAGCAACGAAGAAGGTATGAGCAGCCTTGACGATGTAGGAATTGGCGATGTAACAAAGTGTAAACCGAAAGAACCGAGCACGAAAGAAAAAATGCGCCAAATTTACGATAATCTATAAAATAACCCCCGGCACAGACCGGGGGTATTTTTTATTTGTTTATTATTCCAAAGATGATATTGTGGCTCGGCATCGTAAAAGACGATGACGCAGGAGTTACTAAGCCTACTCCGTTTTCATAGTCCCATGCGTCGCTAAAATTCATGACATTCTCATCACTAGGATCAATAAATGTATATAACCAGTATGTCTCCGAATATTGATGATTCATAATTTGGTCAGTTGGGCAGACGATGGAGCCGTCCGCCTCATCGGTGCAATAAGCGGGGTCAGCCATACCAATATAAGTAAAGGTTATTTCTTCAACTGGAACAGTTGCGCCAGATTTATATGTACCTTTTTTGAGGGTTGGATAATGACAATACTGATATTTATTGCTTTCGGTTTTTGAGTCAACATAAATCGCCGTTACGCCAGAATAGTTGTCCATACAATCGCCTTCAGCGAACTTGTATTTGGTCACACTGTACCAGTCATAACTATAGTCACCACGGTACGATACCTCATATTTTGGTAGGTCGATTGATATGTGTACATTTACGTCTAGTGAGAGCTTTTCGGCGGCGGAGGCGATGAATGGGATTACACAGAGGGCTAAAATTAAACCAAAAATACCGCGTTTGGCGAAGCTGCGGCGCCTAGAGAACAGCAAGATAAAGGCAAACAGGATAGTTGCGACGACCAAGGCGATAATTATAAAGTTGCGACTCGTATCGGCCGTATTTGGATTGATAGTTTCGCCGTTTTGATCCGTAAATTTGATGGTAGCTTTATTATTGACCGCATACCCACTATCGCCGATTTCGCTGGCCGGAACGGCACTAGCGTATGTCAGCGTCAGATAGACAACAGCCTCTCCCTGCGCGACGAGCGTATCGTTCTCTAATTCGTAATCGAAAGTGACATATTCCGAATCGTCAAATGGCGTTTCTTCAGAAAGCTCATACTCTGTATCAGTATTATTTTGAATAGTTATTTTATACTTCACACTATCATTGGGCGCCGAGAAGGAAACATTTAGGCTCATTTCAAGGCCATCAAAAGTCGGTTCTGAAACGGTCGGATTCCCCGCCATAATCTCTGGTTCAATTGATTTAATCTCGACGGCGCGTGACGAGACGCCAGTCGCAAAAGTGTTTGGCGCCAGCGCCAATACGGCTAAGATGGCGACCAAGATGGATTTGAGTTTTTTCATGTTTATTTTTCTCTTATACGCTCAAGAAAACATTAGCATTTTCTGCGGAAAAAGTCAACAAAAAGCCCCCGTTTCGGGGGGCTTTTGATTATTCTTCGTCGGCTTCTTCGAGCGCGGAGAGGAGTGAATCCTCAACGTTTTTCTTCTTTTTCTTCTCTGGAGCCTTTGCAACTTCGACATCAATCTCAAAACCGGTTAGCTCGGAAGCGAGGCGGACGTTTTGGCCAATGCGACCAATCGCAATCGATTGCTGGTCTTTAGCAACGTAAACCGTAGCCTTCTTGCCGGCAATTTCCACCTTTTGGATTTCAGCTGGACTGAGAGCTTCACGAATATATTCGGAATTATTGTCGCTCCAGTTAACGATATCGATTTTCTCGCGATCGCCAATTTCGTTCATGACGGCCTGAACACGCACACCGCGACCACCGACAAAAGTACCAACTGGGTCAATACCTGGCATGGTAGCAGCAACCGCAATCTTAGTGCGGCGGCCCGCTTCGCGGGCGATGGCCTTGATTTCAACAGAGCCATTCTCGATTTCTGGCACTTCTTGGCGGAAGAGGTATTCAATAAACTGCGTACAGCCGCGGCTCAAGATAAGCTGAGCGCCACGCTCGTTGCGCTCGATTTCTTTGATAAACACCTTGAGACGTGAGCCAACCGTGTAATATTCGCCGTCAATTTGCTCAGATTTTGGCATAATACCAGTGGCTTTACCGAGGTCAATACGGACAACGCGCGGCTCAACACGGACTACCGTACCGTTCATGACGGTGCCAATCTTATCTTCAAAGATGGCCAAAACAGCATCACGCTCGGCTTCGCGGAGGCGCTGAATTACTACCTGTTTAGCGGTTTGAGAGGCCACACGGCCAAAACCGGTAACTTTATGCTTCTCTTCAACATGATCGCCAATCTTTTTACCTTTGGCATCAGCGAGCGGGATTTCGGTTGCAGGGTTATAAGCAACGTCGTTTTCGATAACTTCGCGGATAACGAACACATCAGCTTCGCCAGTATTGAGGTCGAGCTCACAGCGCACATCCATATCTTTGTCGCCGTTATCTTTGCGCCAAGCGGCGGCAATGGCCTGCTGGATCACGTCAATCACGGTCTCTTTTGGTAGGTTCTTCTCTTCGGCGATGATGTCCACCATGGCCACCATCTGCTTGAGGTCTAGATCCATATTTATCCTTTCTTCGGGCATTTTGACCCGGTTTTTAACTTAAAAACACCGCCTCTTTTCGAGCCGGTCTGTATCTGTATATTTAGATTTTAGCAAAGATTAGCCCGAAATGCAAGAAATAGCCCCGAAAACCCCTTATGCCTATTGACTTTTTAGAGAAAGTGTGATACAATAGTAATTGTAAGTTGTTATCTTGGGAGGTAGCAATTACGCAGCTTAATAGTTGAATTATTACTGCGTACAATCGCAGTAAGAAGAAGGTTACCGAGCCCCGATTATCGCCTCCGGGTAATGAGGTGTTCATATAGGCTTTTAGCCAGTTAGATACACCTGTAGCACATCCATTTTAACTGCCTTCGTGCAGCAAAGTCCGAAAGGAAGGAAGTGATTGTATGAGAGCGAAAACTGCAAAGAGAGGCGCAATCCTCTCGCTCATGACGCTCATCGTCGCCGCCTTGATGGTTTCCCCGTTAGTTAGGGGAGCAATTGCGCAGGCCGTTTATGCCGCCCAGGGTATCGCCGTCCATTATTTTAATGACGACGTCCAGAGTGACGGCAACGACAAGAATAATTTCAATTTCGGCCCAGACCGTTATAAGTGGGCCGAAGAAGCTATTGCGCAGTTGGAAGATGATGCCAAGAAAGCTCAAGCATCCGGAAGCACCACAGTTGTTAAAGTACCCACCGTTCAGGAATGGATAGCCTCGAAAGATGGCACCGGGGATTTGTTTGATTCAATTGCAGTCGACCCCGCGCTCTGCGCGGCGATTGCGCTGCATATGGATGAGGCAATGAATCTACCGGAAACCATTCTGGTCGATGAGCAGAATGTACTGATCGGGCAGCGTGCGAACGAAGCCCACAAGCATTTTCTCGATGACCAAGAGTACTGGGCCAGAGCCGTCGATTTAATCAAGCAGTTCTTGACGAGTGGAGAGATCACGGTTGGCGAACTGAAAGAGTATACCTCCTCCATGTACCAGTGGCACAATGGCTTGGATGGCAATAAGCCATCCGTTATAGTCAAGAATAGTCACAACTTGGGTGGACATTACATTCAGTTTGACTTGGGGAAACCGGGCAAGATTCGTCTCCGTTTGGAGTGTGGCTACCAGCCAATCGATATTCCGTATTGGCCGGCACCCGATCCGCCGGAGCCCGAACCGACCCCAACTCCGACGCCGACACCTACGCCGACGCCGGAACCCACTCCGACCCCAACTCCGACGCCGACACCTACGCCGACGCCGGAACCCACTCCGACCC
>CAMZJD010000024.1 GCA_947307445.1 uncultured Candidatus Saccharibacteria bacterium
CTACCTCTGTTAACATTGACTTTTTATATTATCTGTGCTATAATATAAAGATATATTCGGTTTTTTGACGCCCAGCGCCAAACCTTGATATCCGAACGCAACTTTCCATACTACTTTCAAAGGAGTGTGATTTATTAATGCCGGTAAGTAAGACTCGCAATCGCGGTAAAAACCACAAACGCCACGCCCAGCAAACGCCCAAAGAAAAGCAGCGCACTAAAGTTGATAAAGACGTGCGCGATTCCTATGCGTATATCCCCGGCGACTCGGTCGCCATCGCTATCGCCCAACAGAACAAAGCCCTGCGGGAGCATCTACGCGATCCGCGCGGCTTCTACGAGCTGTTCGAGCAAATCAAAAGCGATCCCGCCGTGGGCACCATCGAACGCTACGGCGGCTTGCTCCAGCAAAGCGGAACCCTTCACCCCAAAGATGCGGTCAAGCTGGCCTACACCATGATCACCTACCGCACCGTGGAGTACTGGAAGCGCATTGCGCAGACCTACCTCATTACGGCGCCCCTACTGGACGAAATCTTCCAAGAACGGGGCGAAATTAAATGCAGCCCGCAAGACTTCATCCTGCCGTTTAAAACCTTTTTCCTCGATTTAGGCGTCATCGCTGGCACCAATCAGCATGAGGGTATTTTCGTTCGGCAGCATGAGGACAACACTCAGATTGACTTCGCCTTCGTCAACGGCGAACTCATCACCTGCATCACCTTAGGTGAAGATGCCCGCGTAAAGATGCCCGATGATCCAGAAAAATGCCACCTCGGCAATCTCGACTATGTCAGCTTCGTGCTGACAAGTCTGCTGAAAGCCATGGTGCTCGATCGCAAGCTGCAATCGCACTTTGTGGATGAGGACAACTTCAGCCACAACCACAACGAATGGCGCACTTATATCGTGCGCCCCGCCGAAGGGATCGATGATTATATCATCCCACAATGGCAACGCATGGAAAATGGGCATGTCACCTATCAGTATCACACTGCCGTTGCCTAAGTAGTATCTAAGCCCCCGCGCTCACGCCCGGGGGCTTTTCCTTGTTTGCGCCAAGTTGCCAATCATGAGAAAATAGAACCAGAGGCCCTTATGATTAAATGGCGCGAAGTTAGACTCTTTATCTCCAACTGGTGGGACGATTTTAAGCGCATATCATATATCGATGCTAAATGGCTCACCACCTGGGTCACAATCTACCTCGCTTTTCTCACGCTTGATATTTTCTTCCCAGGTTTTTGGGGCACTAGTGTCCTCAAATACGTGGGCATCTTTTTGTGCACCATTTATGCCTACCAAAAATACCACAACGACAACATGCTCATCTTAGCACTGTTTTTGACATTCCTCGCCGACACTATTTTAGTATGGACGCCTTGGGAAATCGCCGGCGTATATGTATTTTGCTTTGCACAGCTCATGCACCTACTTCGCCTCTCAAAGGCCAAACCAGAAATTATCGGCGCGTACGCGGCCGCCCTTGGTTTATTTGCCGCTTTCAGTATCATCTCTGGACTTAACCCACTGTATGCTATCTGTACGGTGTATGGGCTGGAATTAATTTGCAACCTCGTGCTCGCTAATCGCCGGTATCGCAAGAACCCCAAAGATTTCCGTGCCCGCTGCGCACTGTACGGTTTTGCCGCCTTTATCGCCTGCGATCTCTGTGTGGCTTTGCGCCATTTAACCCTTGACGGTTTCTTGCCAATCGAAATCTTACCGCTAGTCGCCTTCTTAATCTGGGTCTTTTATTATCCTTCACAAGTCCTCATCGCAAATAGCAGCACTGGACGTCAATTTGTCAAAAAATCTTAAATAAGATACACTAATCTTATGAATGGGAAGTCAAAACCTTACGCAATCCTAGTTTTCGGCGCGCCTATGAGCGGTAAAACTGTTTTCGCGGAGCAGTTTAGCACTCGCTTCAATGCGCCGTTCTTGAACCTTGCCGCCCTCCACGAACAACATCATATCAGCCGCAAAGTCGCCCTTGCTCTCATTGAGCAAATTGCCAAATGTAAGAGCACTATAGTTATCGAAGGCGCCCTCGATAATGAACGTCAGCGCAATGAAGTACGCGCCATCGTCGAAAAAGCCGGCTATCAGCCCGTGCTAGTTTGGGTACAAACCGATCTTAACGAGATAAAGCACCGCATGCGTCGCAAATATAAAAAAGTCACTGATGCTAAAGCTATGCTCGAAGCAGCACTCAAAACTATTGAGGCCCCAAGCGATGACGAAAAACCGCTCGTTATCTCCGGTAAACACACTTTCCAAACCCAGTGCAAAAATGTCTTGATGGGTATTTCCGACAAAAAAGATGTCTAGTTTTACTGACCCCGAATTTGGCGAAGTAGTTATTCGTCGCTCTGCTTGGTCTACGCGACCAAAATTTTCCGTCGCCACTTCTGGCAAACTCACAATCACCGTGCCTTCCCACACCTCAGATTTTCTTGCAAAACGCCTACTTAAAACAAACCGCGAACTAATTCGTAAGAATCTACCCATTAAAGACCCAACTACACAACGCGCCCGCGATGCGCAAAAGAAGATTTTAATGAAAAAAGCCCGCGAATATTTACCTTACCGGCTTGAATTTTGGGCCACGAAATATGGCTACGAGTATTCCGGCATTCGCCTCTCACATGCCAATACGCGCTGGGGCTCGCGCTCATCGTCTGGCACGATTTCGCTGAATATCGGCCTCATGAAAGTACCAGAACCGCTTCGCGACTATGTAATAATTCACGAGCTTGCTCACATTAACCATATGGACCACTCTGCCGAATTTTGGGCCGAAGTGGGCTCACATGATCCACTCTACAAACGCCACCGCAAGCAACTCCAACAGTTTTCGCCAGGCGTTTAAACGCTCATGCTATAATGAAGCTAATGACACATTTAATTGATATTATTAGCCCAATTTACCAAGACCTGCTCAAATCTTGCGAGCGCCGCAAAATCTCCGTCAATTTAGATGTGCAAGATTTAACCATCGGCATCGCCGATCCCGAACCGACAGAGAAGTTCTTGCGCACCGAAATCCGCCGCGCTTTGCGCAATTGTACTGCTGGCGATAAAATCACGCTCTCCGAATCAGATAATGCCGACTTCATTAAACTTTCAGTCAAAAATTCCGGCCGGCACACTCTACTCGCCGACGAAAAAGCCAAGCTCATCGCCGCCGGGTACGAAGTCCGCGCCCGCTTTGGCTACGACACAATTGTTTCGCTAAAAATCGCCAGGTAAATACCCACCATCACTTCATCACCTAGCCACCCACACATCTTCTTTCTACAATATGGCTAACGTTAAGCCGTCTCATCTGTTTTTCCCTTGGTCTTTCGTCAATTTGAGCAACTTTTTGTCGCCGATTGACGCTATTTTTCATTATCACAGAGACGAACACTTAACGTTAGCCATATACTTCAAAAACATATAAAAGTGCGAGACGACGGGACACGAAAAACATTGTAATCATGCTTTTCAAACCCTAAATTGATAGCAATACTATCTACATGAAACAAAATATACCCAAAATCCAACCTACCAGAGTGCCACCAATCGAAAACATCGAGTACGCTACCAAGCGTTATGTATTCACGCAGCGCGCGCTCGCCGAATACTTCGGCGTTAGCAAACAAACTATCAGCAAATACCTCAAACATACCGCCGAAAAATACTTCGAAGCCCCACATTTATATTGCGATTATTATGGCAAACAACGCATGCGTAAAGTTCGCTATTACGACCTTTCGGCCATGAAACAACTTACCACCATGATTACCAACCTAAACTCCGAAAAAATCGCCGACGTGCTCAAAAACTTCAATTTTACCAGCATCGACAATCAGCGCATTATAGACCATCGCTTTGCCAAACCGGAACAATACATCAACTAAAAAATACCCCCGCATGGAGCGGAGGCATTCATCTTATTGTTTGTGTAATTTAATCGCAAAACCGCCACCTGGCGCAATATACATCTCAAGGCGATCGCCCTGGCGCAAGACTTTTTCTTCTATCACATAACCAAGTTGATGATCACGATAATGCGCATCTTCGGAATCGCGGTAAATTGTGGCGGTATAGTTAGATTGCGGTTCAAGAAAATCAATATAAAGCTCAACTTTGCGGCCTTCTTCATTCGTGACGCCGCCAATATACCAATCTTTGCCGTCCCACTCTTGGCGCGCCACTACATAATACTTGCCAATCTCGCCTAGTAATGGCACAGTACGTTCCCAACGAACTGGCACATCGCGAATGAACTCCCACAAATCTGGATATTGTACCTCATAGAACTGCGGGCGATCGGCCGCCATTTGCATCGAAGAATAAATAGTCACATAATAAGCCAATTGACGCACAATAGTAGTTGCCATGCGTTTCGAGAAGTTCGCCACATCAAGGATGCCGGAAGTATAATCCATACCACCCGCCAACAAGCGCGTAAATGGCAAGTAGCACGCATGGGATGGCGCCAACGCACCGCCTTCATACTCTTGGCCGCGCGCACCTTCACGTGTCATCAAATTCGGCCAAGTGCGTTCAATACCAGTCGATTTAATCGGCTCGTGCACATCAAGCATAATCCGGTACTTCGCAGCCAATTCGAGCGCGCGCTGATAATGCAATACGCCTAATTGTGAATGGTGATACTCGCGACGACCATTAATCGTCATCTTTGAGCCAGCATAGCCAGATTTTATGTAACGAATACCAAAACGTTTCAGATATTTATAAGAATCTTCTAGTTGCGACTCATAGTTATCAATAAAACCTACCGTTTCATGATGGCCAACTAATTCCACGCCATTTGCGTGACCATAATCTGCCACCACTTGTATATCGAAGTCCGGCGTTGGCTGCATAAACTTATTCGAAACACCATTTTCGAGCCAGTCACCCTCCCAACCATCATTCCAACCTTCGACCAAAAGCGCGTGTATGCCAAGGTTCTTACAACTATCAATATATTGCATGGCATGTTCAGTGGTAGCACCATGGCGTTCACCTGGCGCCCAAGTCCATTCACCCACATACATCGCCCACCAAATACCCAAGAATTTAGTTGGCTCCACCCATGAGAAATCCTCACGCGGTGGGTCATTCAAGTTCAACATCATGCGAGACGTCGTTAAATCAAGCTCATTACCACCAATAATAATCATGCGCCAAGGCGTAGAGAATGGCAGCTCAACATAGGCCTTCATGCCATCCGACAAAGGCGTAATATCCGTCTTTAGGGAGGTGCCGTTCAATTTCAATGTCATGCCGCCATAGTTATATAGCGCCGCCTCATGAATCGCCAAGAAATGGTTGGTTGGCGTTTGAATAGTAATTGGCGTATGCACCGATTCGGTCAAAGTATGGACTGGATGTTCTATATAATCATACTCGTAACGATCCGGCTGATAGGCTGGAATACTCCAAGAACGCGAGTTAGTGTCCACCGAAAACTCAGTCAATTCATCAGAAATCACCATGCGCTCCATTTCCGGCTGCGCTGGAATCTCATAACGGAAAGCTACGCCATCATCATAGACGCGAAAACGAATCGTCAGCAAACGACTCGGCTTTTCAACTTCTTCAAGATAAATAGCGGTTTCATTGCAGTTATTGCGGATCGTATGTTGCTCACCCCATTCAGCCTTCCAAGTATCATCAATTGCACGAGAGTAAGCACGTACTACGGCAAAACCATCAGCTAGTGGAGAAGCCTCCTTCAAAGCTATGCCCAAACGCGACTTGCGCAACAAAATCTTTTCATCTTTCTTCACAAAATAAGAAATCTGCCCATGGTCGAGCATAAATGTAGCAACTACCCGATTGTTTGGAGATTTAATCTCATACATTGCATCGGTTTTTGGCTTTTTAAAAAAGTCACCGAAGAAGCCCACGATCGTTCCTCATTAACATAATCTAATTGTATCACAAAACCGCAAGCATTTTGCTACAATAATATAAAATGACCTGGATAATTCTATGTATTGTCGCGGCCTCCGCGTGGGCAATTGGTGCTTTTATCGACAACTACATCGCCGACGTTATTTTTAAGAATAAAACCCCTCAAGCCCTCAAGGCAATCAATGGACCGTTCTATTTGCTAATCGCGGGCGCCATCGCGCTATTTGCTGGTCTTGAAGCCACTGAGCCGCTCCAAATTGCAATGCTCATGCTATCTGGCGCGCTAAGTTCGGTTGGTTCTATCCCATATTACAATGCGCTCAAACACGAAGAAGCAACGGGCGCGGCGATTTATTATCAGCTCATCCCAGTTTTCTATTTAGTTGCCGACTGGATCTTTTTCCGTCAACAAATTAGCGGCCAACAAATCCTCGGATTCTTTATTATTTTTGCCGCGCCCGTCATAGTCATTTTCTCGCGCAAGCGTCCAAAAAGCCGCCGCAACGAAATGGCCGCCGCGCTATTATTCATTCTGTACGCAATAATTACAGTAGCTTCAGGCCTCTTTTCAACACACTTCAGCTATAATATTAGCTTCTTTACGATGTTCTTCTGGTATCTCATCGGTCGCGGTTGCTGCGATGTCATCTTATTTGCAATTAACGGCTCATGGCGTGAACGTTTTCAATATATTTGGCGGCGCAAACGTAAACAATTTCTCTTATCCGCCATTACCGACCAAGCGCTCCATACGGTTGCCGAATTTGCCTATCGTGCCGCCATGATTCTTGGCGTTGCCGCGCTGGCAAGCGTGGTAGCTAATACCGCCGAGCTAATCATTACCTTTGTACTCGGCATCATTCTTTCAATTATTTGGCCTAAATTTGGGCGCGAGCAAATCCACCGCCACATCATCATCGCTCACCTCCTCGCGACAGTACTTGCGGTAATCGGCGTCATTATTCTACAATAAGCTTATGGAAGGTTTTATTAATTTTATCACCGGTGTGCCACAAAACATCATCGTATTGGTGCTTGGCGTGCTGCTATTATTATTTGGCTATCGCCTCAAGCGTATCGCCATGATTATTATCGGCTTTGTTGTTGGTTGGAGCATTGCCTCTCAGTTTGCGCCAAACATGATCGCCGACCCATTCTGGCAATTTATCATTAAAATTGCCTGCGGCGCTTTACTAGCTATTCTTGCTACCACGATTGAACGCCTTGCAATCTTTGCTATCGTTGCGCTTGCAATCGGTTCATCTTTCTTTAACGCCGTCGCTATCGCAGACCCAATGGCGCACATTAGTATCTCTATTGCAGTAGGTGTCGTAGCAGGCGTCATATCCGTCTGGGCCATCAAGCCGATGTTCATCATCGCTTCCGGCATCAAAGGCGCCCAAATGCTATCTACATTACTCGCCACCGTCTTTACAATCCCATCACCATGGCCACTCATAATCTTAGTCGCTTTGGCCGCGGTTGGTATCGGCTTCCAGTGGAAAGATTGTAAACACCTAGATTAATTGCGGTATATCCAAGCCGACCTCTTGCAAAGGTCGGCTTTTTGTGATATAATAGCAAAATCTACAGACGATTCCGAGAAAGGAGTGTGGTTCTTTATGAAGAAAATATCGGAATTTTTGCAGGCGGAGGATACATGTGGCAATTTGTATCACTTCTCGTACGACGAACCGGAGGAAAATGCAAACCATGACACTATGGAGGAAGTGTTAAATCGTTGCGCCAAATTTCTGCGTAAACGCGAGTTCATCCGTGAACCAAGAGGGGAAATGGTCGTCATTGGCATCGACGATCGCGGTCACTGGAACTTGTTGAATACGCCCGAAGAATGGGCCATCGACGTCATCATGGAAAATGCTAGCAAATTGGGTAAGATTGGACATCTCTGCCGCAAACGCATCGTCAAAGTGCGCATCTACAATCTCTGCATGCCGTTTGATGTTGCATTGGTGCTTGAGGCTAACGCCCAGCCGCTCGCGCGCAGATACCTCGCGCTCGATCCTGTTCACTTCGTCTTTAATACCCAAGAGTTTGGCTTGTTACTCGACGTAATGGTCGCCAAACGTCTGATCAGGGTTGGCAACTGGAAAGACCTAGTTTGGGTCCGCAAAAAGTATCATAATGATTAACCGATAACTTCAACATAAGCCCGAGCGTGACCGCTCGGGCGCTTTCTATTTCTTGCCCACGGCCACCATTTTAAATAGGCCAAGCACTAAATCTTTGCTTTCTTTGTCCAGCTCTTTAGACTGACGAAATACTTTAACTAAATTCCTAAATTTAAATAAAGACATCGTGTCAAGAATGTCGCAACCCTCAATCGTGCCAAATACCGCCTCAAGCACCTTTTTGCGTTCCGCATCGTCATGATCATCAAGCCAGCGCCACAAACGACGCTCCACCTCTTTACTCATCTCCGAGCGCGCCGCGCGGTGTAAATGATCATCAGTGATTTCCCAAGTCATAATTGAATGCCCCACGATATTGTCGCGGTCTGACTTTACTACCTTATAGACATCATTGCGCATCATCATACCCACAATCGAACAATGTGGCACAATATGCACATATTTCGGCTTAATGCGGTCATATTCTAGCGAATCAAACTCCGCTTTGCGCAAGCCCGGACCGTCGTTATTATAGATAGTCTTTACCTTCAAAAGTTTATGGCGTTTCATATACATCGCGCCAACTAAAGCTAAATTGCCGCCTTTGGAATGACCACCAATAATCACTTTTGGCCCAAACAAGTGCACATGCGCATTCAAATACTTAACTGCCTCAATATGTGACGGAACAGGGAAGGAGCAAGCCAATTCAAAATCCTCGCGCCAACCCGAAATCAGCTGATCGGTACCCTCAAATGCAATGTAATCTAAATTCGGCGTCAAATGAAAAGTTAATACGCAGAATTGTTTATTGCGCGCCGTATCATAAATAAAATCCGACAATATGACATCGCGATAACGCGGCGCCTCTATGGCTGCTTCGAGCATCTTATAGGCGCCCCCCATGGCGATACCAAGTTTTGCGATTTCTCGGTAAGAATGCATGCGAACATATTCACGACCAATTTCTTGCAGTGTATGAGTATTTTCGTTAATACGAGTCTTTTTATAATTCAAATAAGCAAGCAGAGAAAAAACCAGATTATCCACCTCATTAAAAGGCTTCTGTTTAAAAGTCAGCCCGCCGTATTTGGCGACATAATCCAAAACATTTGTCATAGCTAAACTTTAACTATTTCTTTGCTCGTAGACACATCAATGCGCTTTACGCCATTAAGAAGCAAGCCGACATTTTGGCCTGGTTCTGCCGCATCTAGTTCCTTGCGAAAAGCCTCAATGCCAGTAATCGTACTCTTGATACCGCTACCGTCTTGTTTCATTAAAATAACATGGTCTCCAACATTAAAAACGCCGTAATCCACCAAACCAGTCGCCACAACACCTTTGCCGATTATTTCAAATACATCGCTAATAATAAATCTTGCCGAATCGTGCACTGGATCGTGTCCAGATTCGTCCGTAAAACTAAAACTCATATTTCTATTATACTCTATTGACATTTTTACGTATCTGTGATATAATAAGAATATAGGCTGGTTTTTGCCACGCCTATGCTTCTCGTCGTATGCCCAATGAGAGAAAGAGGCATAAGTATATTAAGAAAGGGGATACAACCATGGGAATGATGGATTGTGTTAACCACAGATACAAACAGAAGAGAGAAGAGATCATGGTGGACGTGGAACGCCTCGTCCGCGCGGTGAGAGGGATCCCGGTCCAGTTTCGCACTGGCGAGCTCAGCGACGCTTTGCGCGCAGCTGAAGCTATCGACCCTTCCAGTACCGACAGCATCAAGGCTCATGCCCAGCGTCTGATTGACGCCGTTGCCGCCGCTCCGGCGGAATACAAAACAAACAACGCCGTGGACGCGGCCTCACACCTCAACCGCGTGCTCGCAACGTTGTAATACACACTCTCACTCACCTCACCATCGGTTCGGCTCGCCACAAGCCGAACACCCCTGCACCTGGCGCCGGTTTACCCCGGCGCCTTTTTTATGCGTGATGATATTTACCGCCGTGCGCAATTTCTTGCGCCCGATAGACCTGTTCCGCCACTATCAATCTACAAATCTGATGCGGCAAAACTAAATTCGATAAACTCCAAATCAAGTTCGCCCGTTGCGTCATCTCTGGCGGGAAATGCCCAAAAGCTCCGCCAATCACCAAAACTACATCACGGCCATTTTCTAATGGCATTCTGAGCTTTTGGCTCAATTCCGGCGAACTAAAAATCTGGCCGTGCTCATCCAGCAAAATCATATAATCCTGCGCATCTAACTTCGCCACCCGCTCCGGCAAACGCTCCTCGTCCACAAACTGCCACTCTATATTCCACGGCTTCCTTAGTCGCTTCTCATACTCGTCCGCCGCCTCTTTTAGCCAACTGGCGTGCTTTTTGCCACCTGCGATAATCTTAATCATGCCTAAATTATATCACCCCCCATCTCAGGTTAGCCTCCACACCTCTTTTAAATCATATGGCTAACATTAAACCCGCTCATCTATATTTCTGTTTTCTATCGTCAATTACCATAAATAACTTGCTCAAATTGACACAAAAACTGCACATTTTAAGATGCAGACGCTTAACGTTAGCCATATGTTCGAAAAGACAAGCCGTGCCCTCACGGATCCTCTACTGCGAATATTTCATTGACGCAAGGCGCAAAATTTGCTATAATACAGAACAGTTACCAAAGACAGCGGCGACCCATAAGGGTTTAATTATGCCGCCGAGGAGATTTATTTCTTGCAATTTATATTGGTGACGCCTCTTAACATTTTCTGGCTATAAACAATTAATACCAAAAGGAGATTTCTATCTATGGCAATTAGCAAAGATAAGAAACAACAATTGGTTGCCGACTTAAACGAGCTTCTCAGCGATGCTAAGATGGTAGTTTTTGCAAAATACCAAGGCCTCACGGTCGCGGAAATGCAAGAACTCCGCAAAGCTGCGCGCGAGAACAACGTCAAAATTAAAATCGTCAAGAACCGCCTCGTCCGTGTCGCCATGGGCAATATTGCGGTCTACAAAGACACCGATACTAGCGCCCTCGAAGGCCAGCTACTTTACGCCATCTCCAACGATGACGAAGTGGCACCAGCCCAAGTTTTGGCGAAATTCGCCAAAGAGCACGAAGCGCTTGAACTCAAAGGTGCCTTCAGCGGGGAAGGTGCAAACCTTTCCGAGCAAGACGTCAAAAACCTATCCGCGCTTCCAAGCAAGGAACAACTCATTGGCCAAGTTGTGGACATGCTCCTCAGCCCAGTCAACGAAGTTACCAATGGTCTTTCTGGCAATTTGCACGCTTTGCTTGACGGTGTTGCCGAAAAAGCAACCAATTAATTACTAACCGCTAAATTTAATAAAGGAGTCTAACATGGCTGCTGATGTGAAGAAAATCGCAGAGGAATTGGTTAAGCTCACCGTCCTCGAAGTTAACGAGCTTAAGAA
>CAMZJD010000025.1 GCA_947307445.1 uncultured Candidatus Saccharibacteria bacterium
CCGCTGGGGCGGAATCGTACGGATAGGGTAAATTATTACTACATAAATGCAAATGGCACATCTACGCAAATTCGCGATAATGGCTATACAAATAACACATGGACTTATCGGGCGAATGAGCGCGTTTATGTAAATTCATCTAACACGAACATTAAGACGCCACCGAATGGTTTTAGGTTAGCTTACGTGACTGTGGCAAACACGCGCGTAAATGCGGGTAGCAGCTTCTTGCAGCCAGATCAGAATAATACGCAAGTAAATGTGTATTTTGAACCAATTACTTATACAATTACTTACGACTTTAATGGCTACAATGAGAGCGATATTACGTTCTCGCAGACGCCGCTTCAGAGCACTTATACGGTCTTTGATATGATTAATATTCCGTATGAGGCAGATTCAGTAGATCCATATTCTGGATTTGAAAGTTTATGGTATTGTACGATTTTGAATACAAACTCTATCCGATGCCAAGACGTGCCAACGATGGAAGTGAATGGCAATACTTTGTTGGGTTGGGAGGACCAGAACAATAATCTACATACTTACAGTAATGCGACGGGAAGCTGGTCAAATAGTCTTTCGAGCGTTAGCAATACTGGTGTATATAGCGCATTTTCTGGTCGTCAGTCGGGCGATTTGGTATTGACGGCGCGCTGGCAATATGAAATTAATCAAAAGTCCATGCAATCAGCACCAGAAGAAGAAAAAGCAGTTGAGCTCGAGAAGCAAGAACAAGAAACAGAAACGGGTGGAATAGAGGAAGTCCAAGATGGCGAAGAAGACGCAACGGAATAAGATTTACGTCATTATTAACGCCATATTGATTCTCGCAATGATTGGGACGGGTGTTTATGCGGCCGTCGGATCAATTGCCGATGTCAATAATGAAATATCGGTGGGTGCAGTGAATATCTCGCTTACACATTATCGCGAAAAGGATGGCTCCCAGATTGAAGGCGTTTATGAAAACGAAGATATTACGAGTGGCGCTACGATTACATCGGTGCCGCATATTAAGAACTTAGGTATATCGAGTTATATCCGTTTGTCCGTGCATTATTATGATGAGGCTGGCGATGCGGCGGAGCGCGCCGTAGAAAACGATTTAGGCGCCGATTGGACGCAGAAAGGTGATTATTACTATCTCACGCGCGAAGCGGCGGCTGGCGAGGAATTTGATGTATTCCAAGGCATTACGGCGCCGGCGAGTTGGGACGATAATAATCGCCAGATTGTGATGGTGCTACAGGCTGATGCGATTCAAGCAGTACACTTTAATCCAGATTTTACGAGCGATACGCCGTGGGGCGCGATAGCGATTGAGGATTTTGCCGATGAGGGTTATCAGATTGATTCCGAATCGCACGCTTCAGCCGTAACAGTGTCCTATGATGGTGTAGCTGAGCAGTACGTAAGTGTACCGGAAAACTTCTTGGCGCAGTTGAATGTCTTAGCTCCGGGCGATGCGGTCGATGGCGAGATTACGGTTAATAACTCCGATGACGAAGAACATGAGGTTTGGGTGTCCGTAGAAGTGCCAGACGCAGATTTAGCGAGTGCATTAACGGTGCGTATTATGAAGGATGGCGTAGTATTGTATGAAGGGCCACTAGCCGGCTTGTCTGAGACGTCGTTGGGCAAATTTGCTCCTGGCGCAATGGGCGCAATCGAGATTGCGCTTGGTTTGCCGATAGACACGGGTAATGGTGTGGGAAGTATCCATAGCTCGATTAATTGGAAATTCCGCGTGGATGCCGAAGAAGAGCCGGTTCCGGTGGGGCCAAACACAGAGGATAGTATTGGGGTGGCGGTATTGTTGTTCTTGGTGTCGTTTGCGGGTTTAATTATTGTGTCACTTTTTGAGAAACGCGAGCAAGATGAAAAAGCATAGTACTGAAAACAGATGGGATGACCCAGTTTTTGTATTGAATAAATTAATTAATGCCGTGATTTTTATATTAATTGCGCTTGGTATTATATCGTTGGTATTGTTCGTGATTGGGATTCGACCTTATGTGGTATTGTCTGGTTCGATGGAGCCAAAGATTGGCACGGGTAGCGTGGTATTTGTAAACCAGCATGCATCATTTGCAGAGTTGAAAAAAGACGACGTAATTACTTTTCGCAGCGGTGATGCCACGGTAACACACCGTGTTTATGAGGTGGATGGCGATAAGGTAATTACGAAGGGTGACGCAAATAAGGTTCCAGATGTTGGCTACGTGACGGCGAATAATTTCGTAGGGAAAGATGTGTATATGGTGCCTAAGCTGGGCTTTATGATTGAATTTATCCAATCCTGGCAAGGTTGGGCTGTGTCGGCGGTGATTGTTGTGATTTTGGTGGTGGGTAGCCTGCTGACTGGGCGCGACAAAGAAGAAAAGGTTGAAAAATAGTTTGGTGCTTATGATTGCTTTCGGTAAGCAATTCTGAAAGAATAGCTATAGAGGCAAATACTTTTCGAAAGGGGTGATGTCCCGTGCTTAGTACTTTTTGTTCTCTAGTAGTTGCGGCGGTAGCGGCTTTGTTCGCCTATCTGCTGGCGGATTTTATCTTTGAGAAATGTATCGTGTTAAAGATCTATACTTACACGATGACCCGAGCGGGGGATTTTCTGTCGGAAAACGGGCGCGGTTTCTTTGAAGATAAAAATATGGATGCGCTAAGCGAGGAATGGGCCGTACGCATTGCGTTGACGCTGGCTTATCAACTGGCCTGGGTGGTAGCGGCTTTGTTGTTCGTGCCGTATAAGTACTCGTTTTGGGTGGTGTCTGGGCTAGCAATTAAGATTGGCATCATGATTGGCCTAGTACTGAATCTGGTGATGAATGTCATTATCGAATATGTGCATGTGGCGCAAATTGGGCGCTTAATACGCATCGACGAGAACGGTATGGGTTATTTTAGGGGGACTTACTGTGATGATTTCGAAGTGGATTTATCATGGTGGAATAACCCAGAAGAACGTCCGCCGCTGGATAAGCGCTATCTGGTGCTAGATGTTCTAGACAATACTGGATTTGAGATGCTGGACTTCGCGTAACTACGAGAAATCCCCGGGGCGTGGTGCTCCGGGGATTTTTGTGACTTTCGATATTTAGTTGGGTATTGGATGCGGCGGGACGACGATGGTGGGCATACTGAACTCGAAGGGGTTGTGCGCGAAATGCTGATCGTTGCGGGTGCGCCGCTTGTCGCAGCCGGGGCAGTTGGTGGGGTAATGAATAGTGGGGTAGATGGTGCCACAGCGCGAGCACTCGCAATATTCATCCTCTACGGGTTTAGGAGTGGCAACGTAGCCGCGCCGCGTCTTTACTGCAGTAGTCAAAGTTTTACCTCCTTTATGGATATCGAAAACTATAAAGTGCGATGAGCGGGGTAGGGGACTCAAAAGAAATCCGGGACTCCACTCGGATATTTTTATATTAGCATAAACGTGATTATTTGTCAAGAGAGAAGGGTGTATATATTCTGAAATATTTTTGCCAAAAAGCAAGAGTAGATTTGTTCGGTTTTTATAATATGTACAGTGTAAAAAGTCAATTGTGAAAAAGCCATGAGCGGAATAATATTTTGTTCGGTTTTACCTCTGTTGTAATGATCAGTTTTTCGCGAAAATGTGGAAAAGTTGAGAAAAATAGGTCTTGCAAATTACTGAAAAGTTGCTTAAACTAGGGACAAGTGGCAAACATGAAAACAAACACCACGAAAAGAAAATAAACACTAGGAACGATTGGAAAAATGATCAAGAAAAAAGCAATTGTAGTCCAATCGGATTATCAAATTATTACTCTGTCGAAACGCTAGAGTGTTATTTTCTGCACATTGACATCGTTCGAATCCGGTCATCTAGGAGTTTTGGGCGCGTTTAGGATACGCGAAATCGAATCCGCTCTGTTCTTCAAGAAATACACACCTCCCAAACATATAACTCCACCTCACACAAATTAAGTCTCTCAACGCCATGATCATGAGTTGGCTATACGCTAATAGCAAATCGTGGTTCTTAAAAAGTGTAAGGATAAAATAAACATTGCGATAAAAACAAACACCTGAAATTTCTAGATGTTCGGGTTCGAACAAGATATAATGAAGAAATGAATGAAGTTCATATTCCAGTGTTATTATCGAGCGTATTAAAGTATCTTCGGCCGCGAGCAGGTGAAACATATTTAGACCTGACGGCTGGATACGGTGGGCACGCAGATAAAATTTTGGAAGTAACGCAGAACTATAATGGTGCGGTCCTGAATGACCGTGATCAGAATGCTATAAATTTCTTGCAAGCGAAGTACCAAAAGGTGAAGCCGAAATTGATGCACGACGATTTTTATAATACTGCGCTACGGTTAGTGGAGAGTGGAATTTGCTTCGATATGATTTTGGCGGACTTTGGCGTTTCTTCACCGCAACTAGACCAACAGGAAAGAGGTTTTTCGTTCTCTAAAGAAGCACGGCTCGATATGCGAATGGACGAGTCGCAAGAATTAGATGCTTGGACCATTGTTAATCGATGGAGCGAACGAGAACTCGCGGAGATTTTTGAAACTTATGCAGAGGAACGACGTGGCCGTGCTGAATTGCTAGCCCGCGAAATTTGCAAACATCGGCCTATCAACACAACTACTGAGCTCGCCGAGTTAATTAAGTCGCATTCGCCGCACACACATACGCATCCTGCGACGCGGATTTTTCAAGCAATACGCATTGTTGTGAATGATGAATTGGGGATAATTCAGCGCACTTTGCCGTTGTTGCCGAAATTATTAAAGCCGGGTGGTAGGGTCGCGATTATTTCTTTCCATAGTTTGGAAGATCGACTCGTGAAAGATTATTTCCGGGAAGCAAGCGAGAATGGTATCGAGTCGGAGTTGAAGATTATTACGAAAAAACCGATTGTTGCGGACAATATTGAGAATGTTAATAACCCACGCGCACGTAGCGCGAAGCTGAGGGTGGCCGAGAAGATTTGATCTTGATGGTGCCCCGCAGTGGAGTGGAACGGGCGCTATCGTAAAAAATAAAAACAAAAAGGAGCCTAAAATGGCAAAAATCATTGTGACCAACCGCAGCCGCGCACAACAGGTAAAAGTTCACTTCCGCTAATTTTGACGTAATGAGACTTATCTAATATATGCCCCTTTTGACCGGGGGTACCATTAGGTGAAGTTTTTGCGGAGTGTGTAAAAAATATTTGACCTTCTTTGGTAGGAGCTAGGCGTTTTCTCTTGTCGCCTAGCCCACCGCCAAAGCTTAGAAAAGATCGATCGGGCAGTGTGGAGCCCGTGGAGATTTTGCGAGTAAAAAATAAAAACGGAATCAAACAGAAGGAATGGCAGCAACCTATTATTCAACGCGACGTCCGGCTGGGCAGTCGAGTTCAGCTACATGGGCGCGGAATCATAACGCAGTGCGTCATCGTCCGGAATTTCAGCTGGGGCCAGTTTTCTACATAACTTTCATGGCGATTTTTGTGTCGATTGCCGGCTTGATTTATTTGACCCAAAGCTCGAAAGTGACGAGCTATGATTTGGCGATTGCCGCGGTAAATTCGGAGATTACAGATCTTGAGGCGCAGCGCGATGCATTGGCAGTAGAGAATGCAAAAATTACTGCCGCCGCCGCCGATGAAGGGCGTAGTGAAGTCGCAAGTGCGATGGTAGCCGCGCAGAGCAGCGGATTTGTCAGCGAATAGATTAGTTTTTGGTATAATATTCTTATGCTAAAGTCGATAGCAGACTATTTTAATGGTCGGAGTGGACGATTCTTATTATTGTCTCTTGTGCCGGCTGTTATTTTGATTGCTGGCTTATGGCGTTTAGTGCAAATTCAGATTGTAAATCACGATGTTTACGTTGCGGAAGCAACGAAATTGCGCGTCAAATCGCGGACGTTATATGCCAAGCGGGGACAGATATATTTTCGTAGCGGTGCGACAGATGTAGTGCCGGCCGTTTTAAATGAACGGACTTGGCTGATTTTTGTGGATCCAAGTTACGTGGCCGATAAAAATAAAGTCCAAGTAGAACTGGGCGAGATTTTGGGTGACCAAATGATTACAACTTGGGATAAAGTTTGGGCCGATATGACGGTGGGTTATGTGCCGGTCGCGAAGCACGTTAATTACGAAATGGTAACAAAAGTCAAAGCCGCAAACTTACAAGGCGTGGGCCAACAGGAAACTTCAAAACGGATTTATCCGCAGGGCACGATGGCGGCACAAGTGTTGGGCTTCGTGAATGGCGAGGGTGTTGGTTCGGGTATTGAGGGTTCACTCAATAATCGTTTATCGGGCAAAGATGGCCTTCTAAAGACCGTTACGGATGTGAACTCAATTCCGTTGTCGATTGGTGATGAGAATATCGAAGTTAAGGCGCAAGATGGAGAAAATATTGTGCTGACAATTGACGAAAATGTGCAACGTAAAGCTGAGACGGTGCTGAAAAAAAGCGTGGATGATAGCAATGGCTTGGCGCGTAATGCAAGTGTGGTAATTTTGAATCCGAATAATGGTCAGGTTTATGCAATGGCGAACTATCCGACCTATAATCCGGAAGAATACTATAAAGTGACCGATGTGAGCGTGTTTACGAATAAGGTGACGGAGTATGCCTATGAGCCAGCGTCGGTTTGTAAGCCGTTTACTTATGCGGTGGCAATAAATGAAGGAAAAATTGATTTAAATAGCACTTATTATAATGCGGGCTATACTAAGGTGGGCGATCGGATTATGCGCAACGCGAGTGGCACTGAATCGTATGTGGGTACGTTGAATTTCTACCAGGCGTTGGATCATTCGCTGAATACCGGTAGTATTGAAGTGCTACGCAAGATTGGTGATGGTGACATTACAAAAACCGCTCGCACGACTTTATACAATTATCTATATAATGGCTTTGGCTTAGGGCACAAGACGGGGATTGAACTCTACGAAGAGAACGGTATGATTATTAGTCCAGATGATCCGTCGGGCGAAGGTAACGCCGTAAAATATGCAAATATGACCTTTGGCCAGGGTATGAATTTAACGATGATTCAGGTGGCGGCGGGGTTTGCTTCACTAGTAAACGGTGGGCAGTATTATCAGCCAACGATTATTGCTGGTACGATGCAGAATGGTACTTTTGTGCCGGCTGAAGCAAAATTAGCCACTCATACATCGGTTTCTGCACAAACGAGTGCTAAGATGCGTCAAATGCTGCAATCCGTGCGCAAGGCGAACAGTGGTGCATATTACGATCCAAAAGGCTATAATATAGGTGTAAAGACTGGTACGGCGGAAACCTATGACGAGCAAGGGCGCTACACCTCAAAACGTACAATGGTCGGTACAGTCGGTTATGGTAGCTCCAAAAAAGAGGGTGCCTTGCCGGAATATGTAATACTAGTCCGAGTAGAGGGCACAACGATGTTGTGGGGTGCCTCGAGCGCTCTGCCAATATTTAATCAGTTAAGTAATTTCATGTTGGAATATTTAAGGATTGAACCAGTATTATAGAAAGGAAAAAATGCTAGACGGAATAAACTCAAATATCGGATATGAACTGATTCTATCGCTTGGGGCATTTTTGCTTTCAATGTTTTTAACGCCGATTTATACGGATTTTGCTTACAAGCATAAATTATGGAAGCGTCAGAAGAGCGTTGCCGTAACGGGCGAATCGCTGACGGTGATGAATAAGCTGCATAAGAACAAAATTAATCGGCATTTTCCGACTATGGCGGGCATTATTATGTTCGTGGTGGTACCAGTGGTGTTAATCGTGACAAATTGTTTGAACCGTGGCCAAACGTGGTTGCCGATTGTAGCCTTTGTGGGCGGTGGTGTGATTGGTTTTATTGATGATGTACTGAACTTATGCGGTCATGCCGCAGTAGCGGGATTGCGTGCGCCGGTGAAATTTGCCATGATTACGATTTTGGGTTTGGCGCTGGGTTGGTTCTTCGCAGTTAAGCTGGGGTGGACAACGGTAATGATTCCATACGTGGGGCCATTTGAAATTGGCGTGATTGGCATGATTTTACTATTTGCGTTTGCTGTGGTGGCGACTGGAAACGCTGTTAATATTTCTGACGGCATGGACGGCTTGGCGGGTGGTCTTGCGATGATGGCTTACGGTGCGTTTGGTATCATTGCGCTCTTGCAAGGGCAATGGTATTTGGCGGGTTTTTGTTTTATTGTATTGGGTGCGTTGTTGGCCTATATTTGGTTCAACGTATATCCGGCGCGTTTTATGATGGGTGATACGGGCTCATTTGCGCTCGGTGCTGGTCTTGGCGTGGTAGCGATGATGACAAATTCGTTCTTACTTTTGCCAGTGATTGGTGGCTTATTTGTGGTGGAAGCTGGTTCGTCGTTATTGCAAATTATTTCAAAGAAATTCTTCCACAAAAAGATTTTCTTATCGGCGCCACTACATCATCACTTGCAAGCTTGTGGCTGGGAAGAGAGTAAAGTCGTGATGCGCTTTTGGATTATTGGTGGCATTTTGGCGATGCTAGGTGTCTTTTTGGCTATGGGTGGGGGTATTATCGGCTAATGAGAAAACACCGCGCTGATTTAGTGATTCTAATTTTAACGGTGATTTTGATGGCCATTGGCCTAGTGGTTATTTACGCCATTGGTCCCCGCGTAGCGCAGTTTGAGAATTCACAAAATGATTCACACTTTGGTGATTTTTATTTCTTTGGCCACCACGCGATGACGGTTGGAATTTCGGTGGCGGCATTGATTATTGGCTGGCTGGTAAAACATGAATTTTTAGCAAAATTCGCGAAAAAGATGCTGATCGCAAGCATCATCATGTGCGTAATAGTTTGGATACTTGGAAAAGCGGGCGCAACTAGTATTGTGACTTGTGATGAGGGGGCCTGCCGAGCTTTCCGCATCCCGGGAATTGGGGTTGGTTTTCAGCCGGCGGAATTTTTCAAAATCGCAGTCTTATTCTATGTGCCATGGTTGATAAAAGATCGTAAAGAGCGGGGGCTGCTCGATAAAAGTGAGTTTATGATACCGTTGGCGGCCTTGATGGGCGCAATTGCGGTGTTTGTGGGTGTATTACTGAAAGATTTTGGTAGTACGGTGGTGATGATTTTTATGATTTTCGCTATGATGCTGGCGGGCGGCGTGAGCTGGAAAGTGATTGGTTATTTCCTAGCTGGTATTGCGGTGGCATTCTTAGTCTTAATTGTGACGCAGCCACATCGCGTGCAGCGTATCATGGGTTTTACGGAGGATGGCGAAGATGGTTGGCATCTTGAAAACTCTTTAATTGGCATGGGCACGGGTGGTATGTTTGGCGTCGGGCTAGGAAACTCGATTCAATCTACTGGTTACCTACCGGAAGCTCTGAGCGATTCGATATTTGCAATTATCGGCGAGAGCTGGGGGCTGATTGGTGCATTGTGCGTACTAGTTATTTTGGCGGCTTTGATGATTCGTATTTTAGGCGTTGGTAAAAAGACCGCAGATAAGGAGCAGTGTCTGTTCGTGATAGGTGTTTTCGCTTGGTTGGGGGCGCATGTTATAATAAATGTCGGAGGAATGACGGGGATAATCCCAATGAAGGGTATTACTTTGCCATTCTTGAGCTATGGTGGTACGAGTATGTTATTCATCTCGTACGCTGTAGGCGTCGTTTTGCAAATCTCTGGATGGACTAAACGAGAAGTAATAAAAGAAGAAGATGAAAATACTAGTAGTAGGCGGGGGCAGCGGGGGCCACGTTACGCCGGTTCTCGCCGTCGCGCGTGAGATATTAAAGATTCGTCCGCGAGCGCAGATTGAATTTTGGACGGACAAAAAATACTACAAAAATGCTCGTAAACTAATGGTAGAAAACGGCATGGATTTGCGCGTGCGCCGGATTGCGGCGGGCAAGTTGCGCCGTTATACAAATTTCACCTTTATCACTTATTTAAAAAATTTTGATGTCGTTTTAAAAAATATAGCCGATTTCTTCCGGATTATTGGCGGATTTATCCAAGCTTTCTTCCGCTTGCTGTTTAAGCGGCCAGATGTAATCTTTCTGAAGGGTGGCTATGTTTGTTTGCCGGTTGGTGTGGTGGCGCGCTTTTTGCGAATCCCGTATGTGATTCACGATTCTGATGCGGTGCCAGGACTTACGAATCGCGTGCTATCTAAACATGCTGCTAAGATTGCTACTGGCATGCCTTTGGAATATTACTCTTATCCAGAAGGCAAGGCGGAATGGACGGGCATTCCGATTAATGAAGAATTTAAGCCGGCTTCGGCTTCGAAGCAGAAGATTGCTAAGGGTGAGCTGGGTTTTGATGCTAGCAAGCCTCTGGTGGTTTTGACCGGTGGTTCGCTAGGCGCGCAACATATTAACTTTGCTTTGCGCGAGATTCTGCCAAAATTGCTAAAATCTACTAGCGTCTTGCTAGTTGCTGGTCGCGAGCGCTATCCGGAGATGATGGATTTGAAAGAGTACGAAAAGTGGGAGGATGGCGAGCTAAAGTCGAATTTCCGGATGTTGGAATTCTCTAGTGAGATGTATAAGCTATTTGCGGCGGCAGATATTGTAGTGAGCCGGGCAGGTGCTTCCACAATGACGGAGCTTTCGGCGATGGCAAAAGCGGTAATTATGGTGCCAAACTATAAGTTGCCGGGTTATCACCAAGTGAAAAATGCTGAGGTTTACGAGAAGGCCAACGCGGCGGTAATTGTTGAGGATCTCAAAATGAGCGAGGATCCGGAACTGCTATATAAAGCGATTAAACAATTGCTGAGTGATGCCGAAAAACGCGAAGAATTGGCAAAGAATTTGAAGAAGTTTTCTAAAGAGAATGCCGCCGAGAATCTGGCCCAGACTGTGATTTCGGTCGCCAAAGACAAATAGGGTAGGGATTGACAAGAGGGGCGTTCTCATGCTATTTTTGTAGTACTGGTCACGTCGTCTAGTGGTTAGGACTCCAGGTTTTCATCCTGGCAATCGTGGGT
>CAMZJD010000026.1 GCA_947307445.1 uncultured Candidatus Saccharibacteria bacterium
CTAGCGCTATTTCAAGAGTGTTTCGCAGGCTACGGCCGAGAAGAAAATGCCGCCCACCCGTAACGACGGGATGGGCGGACATTGTCTCTTGAAATAGCGTTAGCCTATTTCAGATACTCATGTAATTTCTTAGTATCTTTATTCTTACGTAATTTAGCCAACGCTTTTGCTTCAATCTGGCGAATGCGTTCGCGCGTCACCGAAAACTCTGCGCCAACTTCTTCGAGCGTATGGCTCTTGCCGCCACCAATACCAAAGCGCATCTTGATAATTTTCTGCTCGCGATCAGTCAAAGTCGAAAGAATTGAAGCGATTTGCTCTTTCAAAAGCTGCGTGGCCGCCGAATCTTCTGGCGAAACGCGATCTTCATCTTCAATAAAATCACCCAGCGAGGAATCATCATCGTCACCATCGCGCCCAACTGACGCATCCAGCGATGCAATATCCTGCTTAATCTTCATCACGTACTCAATCTTCTCTGGCTCCATGCCCATCGCCTCAGCGATTTCTTCCGTAGATGGCTCGCGATTCAATTCCTGTGTCAAACGGCGCTGCGTGCGCATTACCTTGTTAATCGTTTCAACCATGTGTACTGGAATGCGAATCGTGCGTGCTTGATCAGCAATTGCACGTGTAATCGCCTGACGAATCCACCATGTCGCATAGGTAGAAAACTTAAAACCTTTATCTGGATCAAATTTCTCTACTGCGCGCAATAAGCCCGTGTTGCCCTCTTGAATTAAATCCAAAAAATCCAAGCCACGCCCTGAATAGCGCTTTGCAATCGACACTACTAAACGCATGTTCGATTCAGCCATCTTATCCTTGGCCTTTTTCTGCTCTTTCGGTGTGCCATTAATGATTTTTTGCGCTAATTCGTATTCCTCTTCCGAGCTCAGCAACGGTATTTTGCCGATTTCGCGCAAATATAGTTTGACTGAATCATCCGAGACCTCATCATAAGTAACCGATTCGAGATCAACATTTAAATCTTCTTCGCCTTCACCATCGAAATCATCAAGACTTGGCTCATCGCTAAAATCATCGTCTAAGCGCAAATCTTTGTCATCGTCGTCCATTTGTTCTCTTTCCTTGTTATTTTCTCAACAAAAGCCCCGCCCGATTGCAAGTTTGTTTTAGAAGTTTTTGTATATTATTGATCAATTTATACTTCTCCTGGATGGATTACAAAATTAATCCGCCGTCCAGCATTTAGCTGAAATATAGCATAATTCTATTTACTACGCAACAATTTATTCATTTTTTGTAACAATTCGTTCTCGAGAGCCTCATCACCGCTCTCCTCAGCCGCCCGAATCTGTTCTTCAAGCTCCTTGCGCTCCACTTCTCGGCGTTCAGATTTTGCCTTCGCAATCAAATTCTTTGCTTCCTTTTGCAAATCATCATTTTGCCACTTGCTATATTGCTCTTCAAAAATCAAATCAAGCTCATCTGGATTAAACTTTTGTGCTTCAAAATCCCCCAAATCTATGCCATGCTTTGCTAGCGCGGCCAAATTTTTTTCTGCCCGACTTGCTACTGTTGTATTTTTTACAACATTAGCCTTCTTCAGTTTCTTTTTCTCTGGCTGCGCCACCTTTTTCGCCCGGAAAGCCTCCAGTGAAATCCCCAAGCGCTCCGCCACTTGTCGCTCATATTTTTCACGCAACACCGTATCGGCCGGATCAATTTGCTCAATCAAACGCTTTGCTTCGGTTGCATATTCCTGAAAACCTTTTTCGGTCTTCAAATTATACTTATCAACATATTTTTCTAACAGCCACTCCAACGCCGGTCGGTAATTCTGCACCGCCGCCTGCCACAATTTCGGATCTTTCTGAATCAACTCATCCGCATCTTTGCAGCCATGATAATCATCAATCACCGACAAATAAATTCCAAACTTTGACGCCATCGAAATCGCTCGCTCAGCCGCCCGAATCCCCGCTTCGTCGCCATCATAAGCCAAGCGAATATCTTTCGTCATCCGGGCAAAACTCTTCAGGTGCATTTCCGTCATCGCCGTGCCGGCTGTCGCCACCGCTTGACATACGCCCGCTTGATGCGACGAAATCACATCCATATTCCCCTCTACCACTACCACAAAATCTTCGCGCCGAATCGCATCGCGCGCCTGGGATAAACCAAAAATATGCCGGCCTTTGTTATACAGAATCGTTTCCGGCGTATTTAAGTATTTCGGCGAATTATCATCTTGCTCGATAATGCGCCCAGTAAACCCAATTACGTTTCCCGACACATCCATCAACGGCACCGTCATACGCCCTTTAAATAAATCCCCACCAAAGCGGTTTACGAGACCGGCCTCCTCCAATTCCGCCCCCGTAAAACCGCGCTTAGTTAAGAAATCCACCAACGCGCGCCCAGATTTTGGCGCATATCCAATCCGAAATGTTTCCACCGTCTTTTTATTCAAATTTCGCTTGTAAAACACATACTGCATGACGGCTTTATTTTTGGTCAGACAAAACTGGAAATACTTAGTCGCCAGCTCCAAACAGTCGCGAATCCGCTGTTTGCGTGCCGCCTGCTTGCGATCATCGTCCGAATAACGTTTCAGTTCTACACCCGCTTGTTGTGCCAATTTTTCCAGCGCTTCACGGAACGTACAGCCTTCCATTTCCATCACAAAAGTAAAAATATCGCCGCCTCGGTTGCTTGAAAAATCATGCCAAATCCCTTTATCTGGCGACACCATAAAACTCGGCGTGCGATCTGTCCCCCAAGGTGAATGCCCTTTAAAATTCCGACCCGCGCGTTTTAGCTCGATATATTGGCCCACCACATCTTCAACGGCCAGCCTTGCGCGTATCTCCTCTTTTGCATCCTCCATACCAAAATTATACCACCTAAGCAACAGATACGAAAATCTCACTACTCACGATTTCGTTTATGCTATAATACCTTCATGGACAATAAAGCTTATCTCGACGAGATTGCCGTTAAAGGCAAACGCAAAGGTGCCGGCGGACCAATTCTTAGCCCCACCGTTATCAAATTAATAATCGTAGCTGTTTTTGCCGTTATTGCTCTCGCCATCGTAGGTAATATGATCTCCAGTAAAAACGCTGAAACCGTCAAACTATACGAAAGCGTCTATTCACGCGTTTCTGCCCTAGCCGACAAAAAAGGCCCCTTTGGTGCCTACCAGAATAAGCTAAACTCTTCCGAACTCCGCGCTTACAACATTTCTACTCGTAGCTCACTCGAAACTACCCTCAGTACCCTCTCCAGCGCCGCCAAAGGCGTCAATCTCAACGTTAGCAGCATTAGTTCCGACGTTAAAACGAAAGAAAAAGGAATCGTCAATCAGTTCAATTCCTCTCTTGAGAATGCTCGTTTGCTAGGTACGCTAGACGAAACCTTCGCCTCAGAAGCCGCCTATCATCTCTCTCTCCTAATCTCTCTCGAGCGAGAAGCGCGTGCCAAAGTTACCGATGCTAATTTCGCCGCCGCGCTTGATGCCTCAATCGCTGATCTCACCGTCATTCAAGAAAACTACGCCGATTGGCCACCAATCGCCTCTGATTAATTAAGCCATCAAAAATATCTCCCGAAAGGGAGATATTTTTTATTCTTCCACTGATAGGCTATATGATAATCGAATCAAATCGCAAAGCTCATCGTAACTCAACTGCCCCGCACAGACCAACTCTAACCCATTACGTCCTAACAAACGCCCACCCATCGCGCTCTCGTAACGTTCTTGCAAAGTCTTGCTCAATTGCTTTTCGCAGCGCACTTCAATCCGCACCGGCGTCACGCCTTTCGACATCGCCAAAAAGATTTTTTCTCCACGCAACAAATAGCGCATTTTTTCGTCTTCTTTTTGCGTCGATTCGCCGAGACTTAATGCAAACTTTAGGAGATCATCTTCAGATACCATTTCAGTTCCTCAATACTCCCTCGAATATCGTCCAAAGCCCGATGATTTTCCGGCTTTGCAAACTGCCGATGCAAAGCATTTTCAAAATAAATCTTCCACGCGCTTACATCCAACATTCGATAATGCAATTTGCGGTTCAAATCTGGCCATTCTCGCTCAATAAACTTGCGATCTTGGTGAATGGAATTTCCTGCCAAATACACCGTTTCAGCCGGAAATTGCGCTAAAAATTTAAGCAATTCCTGTTCAACATGCTTGGCTGGCTCACCTTCAGCGTTTTGCGCAAACAGCCCATCATACGATTCGCGATTTTTCTCCCAGAATTCACCTACCATCCGCTCACGCATCAACTTTTCATCAACTTTCACCACCGCCGTAAAAGTGCCCAATTCCTCCATATTCCAATCAGTTACAATTGCTGCAACTTCCAAAATATGGTCTTTCTCTGGGTCTAGACCAGTCATCTCCAAATCCACCCACAACAAGATGGAGCTATCGTCAACTTTTTTCGGCATTATTTCTTTACGTCGAGCTTCAAAAGCTTAATTACAAGATAGATTACAAAGGCCAGAATAATGAAGTTAATTAAATCATTAATAAATGCGCCAAGTGCCATTTCTGCGCCAGTATCACCAAGCGGCACCGTCCAACCACGCAAGCCCTCAGTCGAACCAAGCAAAAGACCAATTGGCGGCATAAAAACGTTGTTTACCAAGGAGTTGACCAAAGCGCCAGCATGAGTACCAAGTACTAAGCCTACTGCAAGACCAACGATGTTTTGCTCTTTAATAAAGGTCATGAAGCCACTTGTGCCGCCCTTAATCTTGCTAGCGCCAGCCGCCACGATACCTTTCTTCTCCTCTTTTTCTTCTTTTTCGCCCGCCTTAACTTTTGTGACTTTTGCCATAAAACTTTCCTTGTTTATTGAGGTAAATATACCACATTATTAAGATATTGACAAATATTGTAAAGTGTGCTACAATAATATCCGCGTATATTCACGCTTATGATTGAATAAATCACGCACGTTCACACGTTTTCCTATAAATTGGCAAAGGAGGGGATTCCCATGAAACAGGAAAACATCATTAAGTTCGAAGATATAAGGACGATAAAAGGCATCCCCGAAATAGCGGGATACAAAATTATCGAAAACTTCCTGGTGGATAAATTTTTCTCCACCCTGAGCAGCCACTCAACTGACCTATATCTGGTCCGCTTATATAGTGGGAAAAGGGTCGAGACGCTAATGTACGGAAGCTGCATCGGCAGCAACAGTAAACTCAGTGCCGCCGAAGCCAATCGTACCTACGGCGACGACCTCAAACACGAAGTAAGCAGTTTTGCGCTCATAGCTCCAGAAAAGGTCATCGGTAATCGCGTCGCCCTACAGACCTCTGGCATGACCACCATCATGGCCGCCAGATGCAATAAGGGCTATATCGTTGCCGGCTGGCTCAACAGCAACGCCGACGGCGACATCAGCAAACAGATGCTCGCTTATATCATGATGAACTTTGCCGCCCTCAACTCGTTCGGCACCAATGCCGATGGAACCTTAAAGGAGCAAGCCTATGATACTATCCCCACGGACAGCAGGCTGGGCACCTTCAATCCGAGAGAGGCCAAGCAAATCTTCCTCGCCGAAATCTTCACGCGCGAACAGCGCATGTCGCTTCGGCGGCAGAATCTCATCACGTGTATTAAACCTTGTTAGAATCCTTCGAGCTCAATAAAGCCCCGCAGACGCACTGCGGGGCTAATTTCATGCTTTTTTACCCAAGAAAAAGGGCCCGCTCCCGCAGGATGGGCCCAAGGTACTGTTTTCGCAGCATATGTGTGATCTTATACGTTTGGCGTGACGTATTGACGATTTACTACGCCGAAAAACACAGTTTTTGCATGCCGTGGAACACTTCCGGCATCACCGCGCTGATCTTGTACATCATCTTTCTCGCGCTGGCGATGTCCAGGCGACGAAGCGCCGCGATTGCCAACTCCGGCACATCGGGGTATGACCCCTCCTGGCAGAGTCTCAAGATCTCATTGCGTTCCGCCTCGGTCTTTGCGGCCAACATCTCCTCCAACAGAGAGAGATACTCGTCCGCATCCTGTGCAGTCACGCTCAAGTTTCCCACGTGATCCGTGAAATCTTCCTGGGGCTCATAATACCCCATGTCGATGGCCATCTCGGCCTCGACAACGGCATCGGTCAGATGGTAGCCGCCCGTTTCCAACAGTTCGCTAACTTGCGTAGCTTCCACCTCGCTTCCTAAGAAAATTTCTTCGTCGTCCACTATGACGACATTTCCTCTCGTTTTCACACTCATCTTCATCATCGGTACCTCCGTAATTAAAATTAGCCAGCCCGCTTGCCGGCTTTGTTTTCTCCGCCAAACCGCGAGCTCGCCACAACTCTCGGATCAGCGTTCTACCATTTTTACCCAAAAGGACAGAACGCTGACCCGAAGCCGCAGAGGTACCTGCTGCATTCAGTACCAGTAATGTCCATTGGGTATATAAGATATACTCAATAGTTCCATTATAGCACACTTTTGCCAAAAAGTCAATACTGTTATGCTTTTAGCCACCAAAAAGACCCCTTTACGGGGCCTTTTTCTACATTTTGCTCGGAATTTCGATGCCCAAGAGGCTCAAAGCTCGCGCCAACACTTGATCCGCTCGCCTAATCAGCTCTAAGCGCGCCGACTTTTCGGCTGGCTCCGCCGTCGAAATAGGCGTTTTTTCATAATAACGATTCAATTCTTGCGCCAGCTCAAAGGCAAACCCGGCAATTTTATGCATTTCAAAGTTTTCCGGCATCGCCGCCACAATATCTGGGAATTTCAGCAAAATTTGCAAAATATCCTTCTCTGCTTCCCAATCATAATCGGCAAAATCCACTGGCTTAAAGTCGGCATTCTTCTCTAGAATTCTACGCAAACGCACGTCCGCATACTGGCAAAACGGCCCCGACTGCCCAGTCAAAGCAAAAATCTTATCTGGATCATACAAAATTCCCGTCTTACGATCCGCAATAAAGTCCGAATATTTAATCGCCCCGACCGCAATCTTTGCAATGTCTTCATCCGATAGCTCGCCGCCAAAGTTGTCGCGCACCCGCTTTTCGGCATCGTCCAGTAATTCTTCCATCAGTACCACACCCTTGCGACTCGACATCTTCTCTCGCTTCCCCTCTGGCGAAATCTGATCAATCGTGCCAAACCACAAGTGGTAGTTGTCCACTTTTAGCCCGATCTTCTTCGCCAATGCGAATAATTGCTCAAAATAAAACTTTTGCTCGGCGCCTACCGCATAAATAATCCTATCCGGATGAATATTTTCTGCCCGATACAGCATGCAGCCCAGGTCGGTCGTCGCGTACAGTGCCGCGCCGTTACTCTTTAGCATCAACATCGGTACATCAATTCCATACTCATCCAAGCGGCAAATCACCGAACCGTCATCATTGCGCTCAAAAACACCTTTTTCTAGATACTCAGCCACCGCCTGCTTGCCCCGCTCTACAAAGCAACTTTCGCCCATTTCCAACTCCGTGGAAATTCCCAGACGCCCCATTACTTCGTGCGTATGCGCCATCGAAATCTCTTTAAAATGCTCAGATAATTTCACCGCTTCTGGATCTTTGGCCTCTAATTTCAACAACCAATCCTGCACTTCGTCCGCCAGCGCATGCTCACCAGCCTTTTCTTCCGCCTTTAAATCGGCCTTCATCTGAATATAAATGTTGCCAAGATCGTAAATCGTCACCTTATCTTCGGAAATTCCAGCGCGTTTAAAACCTACCGCCCAAATCCCAAACGGCGTACCTACATCACCGAGATGGTTATCGGTCACCACTTTCCAGCCATTGGCTTCCAAAATCATCTTCGCTGCCCAACCTTGCGTGCCTGGACGCAAATGCCCTACCGAATATGGCTTGGCGATATTTGTGCTCGGATACTCCGAAATCGCCAATTTCCCCTTACCAGAATCATTATCACCATAATTATCCGACCAAAGCGTATCGAGCTGCTCCTTGAGGGCTTTACCGGACACAGAAACGTTAATAAAACCCGGACCCGCAATTGTTAAATCAAAATCACAATCAATTAGTTCTTCGATAATCTCTCCGGCAATCTGACGAGGATTCTTACCAACCCGACGCGCAAGACGCATCGCCACGTTCGTTGAATAGTCACCTTCGATGTCGCTCGGTACACTCGCAAAATCGACGGTTTCATCAACGCCGTATAAATCGTTGATAACTCCCTTGATTTGTTCCTTTAGATCATCCATAATGAGCATATTTTACCATAATTTTACCCCTGTTTCAAACGGAAAACCATAACTACTATTGACATTCTATACAAAGTATGATACAATAATACTATAGCTTTTAGCATGAGTCATTTTGTGCTAAAGTTATAGCTCGGGCTCATCGCCCAAGTACAGCTAATTGTCTGAAAGACAAAGCTCTTTAGGAGGTTTATATGAAGTACACGGAAAACGCCAAACAGTACGTCAATCTGAGCAGCAAAGCTGACCTCACCAAGGAGGAGGCTCAGAAACTCCACCATCTCCGCCGCGAACTGAGCGCCAAAGGCCTCGATCCGGCACACGTGATCGGACTTATCCAGCGTGCCGTCATTCTGGATCACAAGACGAAGGTCGCCAATTACGTCGCCCTGCGCGACGACGACAAGCGCAACTTCGCCAAGGCCGTCGAACTGGCCGATCTCGGCATCAAGGCCGACAAGCAGTACCTCAGCCGCATTCTGCACGAAATCGAGCAGAACGCCAAGCATATCGACAAGAAAAAGACCGCTCGCAGCACCAGCCCGGCTCGCGCCTATGCAGACCGCAAGCTGGCTGAGCTCGAAGCCGAAATGGCCGAAGAACTCGAAGAAACTACTGCCTTAGCGTAATAACTGGGGCCTGCCCCGTTACACTCATATCACACTCACATCACACCTCAAGGGGGCGCCACACCCCGCTGGGCGGTTCATCCGAACCGCCCTTTTTCTATATCTATTTTTTGCGTGCCGCGCGAATCAAACCCTCAAATAACGGATGTGGTCTATACGGACGACTTCTAAATTCCGGGTGCGCCTGTGTTGCAATAAAGAACTTCGTGTTAGCACCCTCTACGAATTCCACCAATTTTCCATCCGGCGAAAAACCTGACAACTTCAAGCCACCCTTCTCGATTTCTTTCGTAAACTTCTGGTTTACCTCATAGCGATGGCGATGACGTTCTACAATATCTGTCGCGCCATATAGTTTTTCTGCCAAGGATCCCTTTACAAGCTTGGCTGGATAATTGCCTAAGCGCATCGTACCACCCGTGCTTTCTTTGCCCTTTTGGCCCTCCATAATGTAGACCACATTGGCATCTTTTGGCGCATCAAATTCCTCGGAATTGGCGTTCTTCACGCCCGCTCGCCGCGCTGCCGCAATTACTGCCGTCTGTAGGCCTAAACAGAGCCCCAAATACGGTTTATCGTGCTCCAAGCAGTATTTACCTGCCGCAATCTTCCCTTCAATTCCGCGAATACCAAATCCGCCCGGCACCACAATACCATCTACGTCTGCAAAATCTTCCTCTGTCGCTTTTTCGGCGTCAATCCAAACTGTATTCAGCTTCACGCCTACCTTCCAAGCTGCCGCTTTCAAAGCCTCCGTCACCGACAAATAAGTATCTGTATTATCAATGTATTTCGCCACGAGGCCGATTTTTACTTCTTCTTTCGGGTCTGACTCGATATTTTTAACGAGTTTTTCCCAATGACTCATATCTGGGTCGCCATGGTCAATAAAGCGTTCTAACGGCGCCAAGACACCACCTTTTACAGCATTTAATGGCACTTCGTAGACCGATTTTGCATCCGGCATCAGCACCACTGCATCCTCGCGCACCGCACAAAATGTTGCAAGCTTAGTTGCGACCTGCGGTGCTTTAATTACCCGGTCGACATCCATACGCGCCACTACCATATCTGGAATAATGCCAAATTCACGCAAATCTCTCAAAGAATTCTGCGCCGGTTTCGTCTTAAACTCTTGCGACGTAGATAACCACGGTACATAGCAGACATGTACATATAGACAATTTTCGCGTCCAACCCGTGAGCCAAATTCGCGAATCGCCTCTACAAAATGCGAACCTTCCAAATCGCCGATCGTACCACCAATCTCAACTATATGGACATCGGATTTGAAATGTTTTGCGTTATCCAGAAACGTCTGCTGCACCAAATTCGTCACATGCGGCACTAATTGTACCGTATGCCCACCAAATTCACCGTTGCGCTCAGCATCAATCAGCTTTTTATATAATTTACCAGAGGTCCAAATTGAATCGCCCGTCATTTCTTCATCGAGGAAACGCTCGTAGTGCCCTAAATCGAGATCCGTTTCCGCGCCGTCTTGCGTGACGAAACATTCACCATGTTCACGTGGGTTTAATAAACCGGCATCCACATTAAAATAAGGGTCGCATTTCTGCATCGAGACTTTAAGACCCTTCGCTTTTAATATTGAACCGATACTCGCTGCCATGATTCCTTTTCCAACGCCAGAAATCACGCCCCCCGTTACAAAAATGTATTTAGTGTTTGTTTTCATTGGGCACCTCCTTATTAGCCCACCTTTATATACCCCTAGCATAAGCGAAAATTTTTTTTCACGCAACGATGACTTTT
>CAMZJD010000027.1 GCA_947307445.1 uncultured Candidatus Saccharibacteria bacterium
TCTTCTGTGTGGAGTGTGGAGTTATATTTTGGAATCGATGTTTGTTTTTGGCTTTTGTATAAGTATTTTATTCAAAAGCTACCTCTATAATATAGCCTTAAAATGCTTGTGTCAATAGAAAAAGTGTTGTAATTTTTTCAACATTTTTAACAGAGGTATGATAGATAGGCGGGGCAGCAAAAAATGTAAATAATGTAGCGATTTTGATCGAATTATAAGAATTTTATATTCGTTGTAAGAATTACAACATGTATGATTGCTCTACATATATCTGTTAATTATATTAATGTTGTAAAAATGACTACATATATTGAACAAAAGAATTATTGACTTTTACGCTAATGTTTGATATATTGAGAATGTGCCTGAACAAAAATAAAAAGCACAAAACAAACAAAACAGATTGGGAAGGTAATTTGGCGTAGTAATAGCTTATTTCTAGCCATAAATTACAACTAGGAGTAAGCTAAGCTCCGCCAAAGCTGATCGAGAGATCAGGAGCGTAGAGCGCGTAAGACTAAAAGTTCAACTAGCACATTGATACCCAAAAACAGAGAAGAACAAAAAGTCTTGCAAGGACTATGCCTCTCTATACGAGAGGCGGTCAATCAGAGCAGAATAGGGAATAAAGTTTGTGGCATTAAGTAATGTATATATTAGCCAGATAAACCTAACCCTATTCTCGCTCCAGGTTAAACCTGGAACCGATCTTGGGGGATGAAAGATTTATAATCGTGGCGGGGAGCGAGGATAAGTTTTTCTAGTACTAGTAAAAGTAATTGCAGCCATGAATGGCGTAGGGCAGACGGAGAGCACGCGTCTGTGTTATAATGCGCTTATGAAAAAATGGTTGCTACTAAGTATTGTCGCCTTTATCGCATTGATGGCGATGATGTTTGGTTTCTCACCTAGTAATATCGGTCCCTTAGGTATTTTATTATTTTTTACAACGTGCTATGTTCTTTTCCTTGGGCTTGCAGTGATATGCTGCAGGCTATTTTTTATCTTGAAAGCTAAATGGCGCGGTGAGCAGGCCGCTAATCTCAACAGGCGTGGTCTCTATTACGGGGCGGCGATTGCATTGGCACCGCTGCTGCTTTTAATGATGGGCTCAATTGGTGGGATTGCAATCTTTGAAGTAATCTTAGTGGTTTTGTTGGAAATTTTGCTTTGTTTCCTAGTATCGCATAGCCGTTTGTGATACAATAATGCTTATGGATAATACGGGCGTAGGTGGTGGAAACGCTATGGAAAATAAGCCTATTTTTGGTACACCCGAAAATCCTTCTACCTCTCCGATGGGAGAAGTGCCTAATTTTGAAGAATTTTTAAAACAGCGTGAAGATTTAAAACCGCAAGAAGAAGCTCCGAAGGAGATGGTTGAGGATTTAGCAGCTTCGGTCGGCGAAAAAGCGCCAGAACAGGTTTCGAGCGCTATGCCGTCTGCGCCGGCACCAGTGGCGGCGGATGAAGGTGATGAGGCGCGTGAGGTTTTAGAAAATATTCCTATTCCACGCGATGCCGAGAAACTGCCGCGAGCTTATTCGGCAGCGGTAGTGAAGATTGTGAATCGCAATGCGAAAGACCCTCATAAATTAGTGGCAGAAATTGATGTTGCTCGGTGGGATTTAATGAAAAAAGCGTTCAATCGTCGCATGGGTGACGGATTGAATGGGAGCCAATTAAATGGATAATGTGATCAAGATTGGCGTGGGGATTTTGGTTGCCGTTGTTATTTTGGTGTTAGCGTGGAAGATATTTGCTTCGGCGAAACGTGACAAAAAGAACTATGCGCGCGCTTTAAAGATGGTGCCGATGATGATTCATTTGCCACCGAGCACGGACGATATACAGACTGGCGGCCGCGATGAGCGCGATGTGATTGATGAACAATTATCAGAAGCGCAGGTGATGTACAACATTATATCTTCGACGCTGAAGAAGGGCTTAAAGGCAAAGCTGTATGGCCAGAAGCATATTAGTTTTGAGATTGTGGCGCATGATGGTTTCATTAATTACTATGCTGTTGTGCCTGCAGTATTGACGGAGACAGTGAAGCAGGCCATTATGGCAGCCTATCCGACGGCACGTATGGAAGAGGTAGCAGATCCGAATTTCTTTAGCTCTGAAGGAAAGATTGATGCGGTTGTGGGCGGTGAATTGCGCCTAAAAGAAGATTACTGGTACCCAATCGCAACTTATGAAGATACGAAGCGCGATGTAAGCCTTGGTTTAATCAACGCCATGTCGGTAGCAAAGAAGGGCGATGGTATTGGCTTGCAAATAATGTTCCGGCCAACAGATGGTAGCTGGACAAAAAAGTCGTTGGAGCGAGTACAAAATATCAAAGACGGCAAAAAATCTCGTACGGCATCGAACAATTTTCTTGGCCGGATGTTGTACAATACGAGCAATTTTCTTGGTGATGTGGCAAAAGCGTTGTGGGAACCGCCGGATGTTCATGATCCATATAAAGACAATGAAAATACGCTAACTAATTTACAACAAGAAGAAATTTCAAAGATTGAGGAGAAAACGAAGAATCCTGGCTTTGAAGTTTTGGTTCGGATTATTGCTAGCTCTTCGAATAAAGTGCGCTCAGAGACTTTAATGAGCAGCGTGGTGTCGATTTTTTCGCAATTTGATTTGCAGAATTATAACGGTTTCCGTTATGACATAAATAGCCACCCAGAGCAGCTAGCAAAAGATTATATATTGCGCATGTTTCCACAAGAACAGAGCAGTATGATTTTGAATAGCGTCGAAATGGCAAGTTTATTCCATTTGCCGGCTCAGAACGCGATTCCAACTTCGCAAGTAGAACGCCAGGCGACTAAGCAAGTTGATGGCCCGGCGAAGCTAGTGGAAGAGGGCATTATCCTCGGTATTAATGAGTTCCGTGGCGAGAAGAAGACGATACGGTTGAGCGAGAATGACCGTCGCCGCCATACCTATGTAATTGGTGCTACTGGTATGGGTAAATCCGTACTTTTGACGAACTTGGCTTACCAGGATATGTGTGATGGGCGTGGCTTCTGTTTTATTGATCCGCACGGTGATGCTGTAGAGGCGATTTTATCGAAAGTACCACGAGAGCGCGTGGATGATGTGATTTTGTTCGAACCGGGTAATTTGGAAAACCCAGTCGGCATGAATATGTTTGAATTCCAGAACGAGGATCAGAAAGACTTTATCGTACAGGAAGGCATTAATATGCTGACATCGTTGTACGATCCGGGCAATCAAGGTATCTTTGGTCCACGCGCCCAACACATGTTCCGTAATGCGGCATTATTGTTGATGAGCGATCCTGATGGCGGCACGTTTATTGATATTCCGCGTTGTTTCATTGATCCAGAGTTCGTTAAATCAAAGTTGAAATATGTGACGGATAAGACCGTATATGATTATTGGACGAAGGAATTTCCGGCATCGCAGAAGTCTAATGATGCAGGCGAGGTGACGAGCTGGTTTGTGTCAAAATGGGGTCCATTCCTTTCAAATAAAATGATGCGCAATATTTTGGGCCAGCCAAAGTCCGGCTTTAATTTGCGCGAAATCATGGATAATAAAAAGATTTTGCTGGTGAACTTGTCAAAGGGTAAGACGGGCGAGCTGAACGCAAAGCTTTTGGGTATGATTTTCGTGATGAAGTTCCAGGCAGCCGCCATGAGTCGTGCTGATATACCAGAAGATGAGCGCCAAGATTTCTGTCTATTCGTAGATGAGTTCCAGAACTTTGCGACAGAAAGCTTTGAGTCGATTCTATCGGAAGCCCGTAAGTATCGTCTGAACTTGGTGCTAGCAAACCAGTTTATGACGCAGCTGACCGATAAGATTCGTGAAGCGATTTTGGGTAACGTGGGTACGATTTTATGTGGTCGTATCGGTGTGACGGACGCGGAGTTGATGGAGAAGGCTTTCCAGCCGGTGTTCAACGCAGAAGATTTGCATAAAATTCCGAACCATGAAGCCGTGACGACGGTGTTGATGTTTGGTTTGCCAACGACGCCGTTTACATTGAAGTTATTGCCACCACTTGGCGAATCAAGCGAAGAATTAATGCAGCGAATGCGAACTTATGCCTTGTCGCGGTATGGTCGTCCGCGCGCTGAGGTTGAGGCTGAAATTGAAGAACGTTTAGCGGCGCACGAAGAACCAAAGCCGAATGTGCCAGTTAGCGATATAGATGACTTAGACAATCTCGATGCCGTATCGAAAAAGCCGGCGCCAAAAGCGCCAGCACCAAAAGCGGCGCCAAAGAAAAACTTTTTGGATTCATGGCTGGAGAAAAAGGCGGCGCTAGAAAATGAAGCAAAGGCTCAGGCGCAAAAGATTGCGCAAGCGAAGGCTGCGTCAGCACCGAAAGCGGCACCCGTAGCGAAACAGTCAGCACCTGCACCGGCATCGGCCGTAAAGGCATCAGTGCAGACTCCAGTCGAGAAGGCTCCAGTCGCTCCAACGACGACGCCAGCGCCAGCTCAGCCAGCAGTACCAAAGGTGAAGGCGGCAGAGGAATTGCTTGCTAATACAACTGGTTCAGTATGGGCGGCGAAAGCGGCACAAAACGTAGCGGCGCAGTCGGCTGATCCAACTACCTTTACGATTAAACATGATTTGCGAAATCGAAAAGTATTAATGGATGGTGGTCCAAAAGTGCAACAGACTGTTAACAATGTTGCACCAACTGGACATGGTAGGAATTTGGTGCCAAGTGCGCAAAACGTAGCCGCGCCGACACAAGTGGTGCAAGTGACACAAACTCCGGCTTCGCAGCCTACTGCGACAGTGCCAACCACGCAAACGACCGCACAGAATGGCGTCAGAACCACGCAAACTGAAGAAGATGGCGTGATACTGCGCTGGCGCTAGAAAGCGGCCTTAGAAGCGATTATATGGCCTCGATATCTTGAATTTTTGGGCGAAATATAATAGAATTATATAGTATAAAAAATATCAAGTAGAGGTAAGTATTTCTATGGCTGCAGCTAAAAACGTCGGTGGGGCCGATGAAGAGTACAATGCGTCCGAAATTCAGGTCCTAGAAGGTCTAGAGCCAGTTCGCAAACGCCCGGGTATGTACATCGGTTCGACTGGTTACGATGGCTTGCATCATCTTATTAAAGAGATTGCCGATAACGCGATTGATGAAGCGATTGCTGGCTATGCAACAAGCGTAGTAGTAACGCTTTTGTCTGATGGCGGTTGTCGAGTAGATGATAATGGTCGCGGTATTCCGGTTGATATCCACCCAAAAACAAAAATATCCACGCTCGAAACGGTTTTGACTGTTTTGCACGCTGGCGGTAAGTTCGGCGGTGGTGGTTATAAAGTCTCATCTGGTTTACATGGTGTGGGTTCATCAGTAGTGAATGCCTTGTCAACGCATATGATTGCCGAAGTTTATCGCGATGGCAAGATTCATCATGTTGAATTTGATACTGGCAAGACCGTAAAGCCAATGGAAGTAATAGGCAATACGGAAAAGCAGGGTACTAGCATCACTTTTTATCCTGATCCGACGATTTTTAAAGAGACTACGACTTTCGATTACGATTGGGTAGTTAATTATCTGCGTCACCAAGCATATCTAACGAAAGGTATTTTGGCGACCGTGCATGATGAACGCACTGGTAAGAGTGATTCCTTCTATTTTGAAGGTGGCATTAAAAGTTATGTGCGCCGTTTGAACGAGGGGAAAGAGATTCTTGGCGGTACTGCAGCAGATATCTTCTATGTCGAAAAGCAGATGGAAGATAGCATTATTGAGCTTGCCGTACAATACAATTCTAGCTACACCGAGACAATTCGTCCGTTTGCAAATAACGTATTAACGCCAGATGGCGGTATGCATGTGATTGGTTTTCGCACGGCGCTGAACCGTACTATTAATGACTATGCCCGCAAAAATGGCTTATTAAAAGAGAAAGAAGAGAATCTTACTGCCGACGATATTAAGGAAGGTTTGGCGGCGGTGATTTTGGTAAAATTGCCAGATCCACAGTTTGAAGGCCAGACTAAAAATAAACTCGGTAATCCAGAAGTTCGCGGTTATGTCGATAAAGTAATGAGCGAATACTTTGCGTATTACTTGGAAGAACATCCTGATATAGCAAAAGAAATCGTTAAGAAAGGTATGACCGCTGCGCGCGCACGAAAAGCAGCCCGTGCCGCCCGCGACAACGTTTTGCGCAAGGGTGCCTTTGAAGGTTTGAATTTGCCATCAAAGTTGGCCGATTGTTCCTCGCGCGATCGCACAGAATGTGAGCTATTTATCGTAGAGGGTAACTCGGCGGCTGGTTCCGCGAAGGAAGGTCGCGATAGCAAGATTCAGGCGATTCTGCCGCTACGCGGTAAAGTATTGAATACCGAGCGGGCGCATCTAGATAAGATGTTTGCGAACGCTGAGATTGTATCGTTGATTAAGTCGATGGGTACTAATATTGGTGAGGCCTTTGATATCAACGGTCTACGTTATTACAAGATCGTATTCATGACGGATGCTGATGTGGATGGCGCGCATATTTCAACCTTGCTTCTAACTTTCTTCTTCCGTTATATGCCGGAAGTCATCAAGGCTGGTCATGTTTATCTCGCGAAACCGCCACTATTTGGTTTAATTAAAGGTACAGGTTCCCAACGCAAAATTGAATATATATATAATGAAGACGCTTTGGAACAGACTTTAAATAAGCGCATTGAAGAGCGCAAAGCGGCTGGTACGAAGATTAATCCAGACGATGAACGCTTTAAGCAGGCTGGCTATACAGCACAACAACGCTTTAAGGGTTTAGGTGAAATGGACGCCGCGCAGTTGTGGGCGACTACAATGAATCCGAAAACACGTACATTGATTCGCGTAAATATTGAAGACGCCGAAAAAGCAGATGCAATCTTTACGAAATTGATGGGTAGTGAAGCCGAACTTCGCAAAAACTTTATACAGTCCCGTGCAGCGACGGTCGACCTGGACGATTTGGACTTCTAAGGAGGATGAATTATGGCAGATAAGAAGAAATTAAACGAAGAAAACGCTCCGGAAGATGATAAGGACACCAGCAAAGTTGGTGGCGTGCCAGATGCGGCCGATAACAAAGGCGTTGATGAAACTCTGGGCGACTATGAAACAGAATCCGAAGAAGAGGAAATCGTAAAAGTCGGTAGTTTGCAGGCACACCGCGCGGAAGATGGTGTGGAAGAATTGACCGTTGAGAACGTGATGGAGGATAGCTTCTTACGTTACTCAATGTCAGTGTTGATTGACCGTGCTTTGCCGGATGTGCGTGATGGTTTGAAACCAGTAAACCGCCGTATCTTATACGCGATGAACAAAAACGGCTGGAAAGCACCACATGCAACTGTAAAGTCCGCACGTATCGTTGGTGAAGTAATGGGTAAATATCATCCACACGGTGATTCATCAATCTATGAATCCATGGTGAACTTGGCGCAGCCTTGGAAGATGCGCTATACGCTCGTAGAAGGTCAGGGTAACTTCGGTTCCATGGATGGTGATGAAGCTGCTGCTTCGCGTTACACCGAGGCTCGCATGGATAAAGTGGGTGCCGAATTATTGGCTGATATTGATAAAAATACAGTTGATTTCCGCGATAACTTTGATGGCACTGAACAAGAACCAGTAGTATTGCCAGCGGCCGTACCAAACATCCTTTTGAATGGCCAGATGGGTATTGCAGTCGGTATGGCGACAAATATTCCACCGCATAACTTAGGTGAAGTTGTAGATGCGACAGTGGCACAAATCGATAATCCGGACATTACGCTGGAAGAATTGATGAAGCACGTTAAAGGTCCAGATTTCCCAACTGGTGCCGAGGTTTATGGTGGCGCACCAATGAAACAAGCTTACGCGACTGGACGTGGCTCGGTGACGATTCGCGCTGTGACGAGCATTGAAGAGCGCAAGAATGGCCGCTTCAATATCGTGATTACCGAAGTGCCATATGGCATGAGCAAGGAAGGTTTCGTTGACAAAGTTCGCGAATTAGTAATGGCGAAGAAACTCGATCACATCGCCGATGCGCGTGACGAATCGGCACGCGGTAAAGTACGCGTAGTGGTGGAGCTGAAGAAAGATGCTTTCCCGAAGAAGATTCTGAACCAGCTTTACAAGATGACTGGTTTGCAATCTACTTTCCATTACAACGTATTGGCGCTCGTGGATGGTATTCAGCCAAAAGTGATGGGGCTGAAGGAAATTTTAGCCGAGTTTATTAAGCATCGCCAGAAAGTGATTCGTCGCCGAACGGAATACGATTTAACTAAGGCGAAAGAACGTGCGCATATCTTGGAAGGTTTGAAGATTGCGCTTGATCACATTGATGAAGTGATTAAGACGATTCGTGAATCGTATGATGATGCCGATAAACGTTTGATGGAGCGTTTTGGACTTTCAGAAGTACAAGCGGCGGCCATTTTAGCCATGCAGTTGCGTCGTCTCCAAGGACTAGAGCGCGATAAGATTGAAAATGAGTTGAACGAATTGCATGAACTCATCAAGAAACTTGAAGCGATTTTGGCCTCCGAACAGGCAATTCTCGATGTCGTGAAGGAAGAGCTTCTTGCGATGAAAGAGAAGTATGGCGACAAGCGTCGCAGCAAGATTATTAATCATGAACTTGGTAAATTTGCCGAGGAAGATTTGATTCCAGATGAAGATAGTGTAGTGCTTCTAACGGCTCAAGGTTATGTCAAACGTGTTTTGCAAGCCGACTTCAAGAAGCAGAATCGTGGCGGTAAAGGCCGTCGTGGTATGACTACGAAGGAAGAAGATGTAATTGATACTATTATTATGGCGTCGTCACATGACTTCTTGCTATTCTTTACGAACCAGGGTCGGATTTTCCGCATCAAGGCTTACGAAATTCCACAGTCATCGCTAGTGGCAAAGGGTACAGCGTCAGTGAACTTGCTGAACTTGCGTCCAGAAGAAAAAGTCACCTCTGTGATTAAGCAGGGTGATGAAGCTGGCGAAAATGGTTATCTCTTTATGGCGACATCTAAGGGTACCATCAAGAAAACTTCTTTGAAGGATTACGCGAATATTCGTACGAATGGTTTGATTACGATTAACCTAGATGAAGGTGATGAACTGCGCTGGGTGCGTGGCACGACGGGCGAGAATGATATTATTATCTCTACTTCGGCTGGTCAGGCGGTTCGCTTTAATGAGAAAGATGTCCGACCAATGGGGCGCGCGGCGCGCGGTGTACGTGGTGTACGCCTACGTCCAAACGACACAGTAGTTGGTATGGATGTAGTATCTGATCCAAAAACGCAGAAATTGATTGTGATTTCGACTAAGGGTTATGGCAAGATGACGGCCGCAACTAACTTCCCACCACATAAACGTGGCGGTGTGGGCGTTAAGGTGGCAGCAGTGACAGCTAAAACTGGTCCAATCGCAGCAGTGCATACGCTTGATCCAGAAGCGCAGGAAATCATCATGATGTCTACCGGCGGTCAGGCAATTCGGGTAGCAGTGAAGGACATTCCAACCTTAGGACGTGCTACGCAAGGTGTACGCGTGATGCGCTTGAATGAAGGTGATACGGTTGCCTCGATTGGTATCATCCCGAAGGAAGAACCAGAAGAAGACCAATAGAAACGTTGTAAATAAAACACAAACAGATAAGCATAAGCAGAAAAGCGGACGGAGTGGCGTCCGCTTTTTGTGATATTATATATATATGGATACAGATGGTATTGGAGGAATTATTGCTTTTGTGTTTGGTTGGTTTTTCGCACAGACCGGAAAACTACTTGGGGACATGATTGCGATGGGGCGTCCACTTAAGTGGAATGAAATAGTAGATTGTTATGTACGCAGCGGTGGCATGCCGAGTGGGCACACAGCGAGTTTTGTGGCGCTTACGACCTATTTTGGCATGCAATATGGCTTTATGTCGGGTTTGTTTGCCTTATCGGCGGCTACGACGGCGATTGTCGTATACGATGCTGTGAATGTGCGCTATGCGGTGGGAGAGCAGGGCAAATTATTAAATATTATTGCCGAGTCGGATCGCAACAAGAAGACACGCAAGACGAAGGTGGTTGAAGGACATACGATTCCGCAAGCAATTGTTGGTGCGATTTTAGGCATAATTATCGGTGTTATTTGCGGAATATCATTCTAAAATGGCCCTAAAATGCCATTTTGGGCCAAAAAAAGTGACATTTTTTAAAAATCTTTAAAAAAATGCTTGACACTTTTGGGCCCTTCGTATAAGATAAGAACAGTTCAACTGCGAGAGGACTTAAATTTGAGCACTCTCTTGGCTGGACTTTAAAATTTTTAGCAATTTAACAATTTAGTTGTGCAATTAAAGAATGTCAATTTTGATGTTCAACATCGTCAGTCTTTTATTTTTATTTGAGTTTTCAAATTCAACTTTAATGGAGAGTTTGATCCTGGCTCAGGATGAATGCTGGCGGCGTGCCTAAT
>CAMZJD010000028.1 GCA_947307445.1 uncultured Candidatus Saccharibacteria bacterium
CCGACCCCAACTCCGACGCCGACACCTACGCCGACGCCGGAACCCACTCCGACCCCAACTCCGACGCCGACACCTACGCCGACGCCGGAACCTGAACCGACACCCGAGCCGAAAGACCCGGATGCTGGACCGCAGGCCCAGATCCCGGAGGATACGCCGGGTGCTGATGACTTTGGGGGTGGACAGAACCACGATCCGATAACAGATTTGACGCCTGAACCGACGCCTCCGCCGGTCTACATTCCGCCGGAACCGCCGCAGCCTATCACACCAGAACCTGGCACAAATGAGCCGCCGAAGACTTCTGACGGCGAACGTGATGCCTCGGCCGACACGGATACCGGTAGCGTAATTATCGATGCTACCGATGGTACTACTGAAACGCATACTGACCCCGATACGGGACAGCAAGAACAGTACGATGTTGTGGCCGGTGACGGGAAGGATCATGGCGATCTTGGCGAAATCCAAGAGCAGCACGACGCTGACACCGTTGAACCCGCAGTGAAAGACGACGGCGTCAACGAGGGTGACCTCGATGAAAGCGACGTCGAATAAACCAAAAACCTTCTTCTTGCCCCATAGGGGAGCACATTAAAGGAGAGCTGAAGCCTAGCGCTAGCGCGCGGCCGAAGTAATCTCGGGGAGGGGCCTTCCGCCCCTCCCAACTTCCTTGATTATACTTAGTAACAATTCAACTTATTGACAAAATAAAGCAAAAGTGCTATAATAGTAGCGCAACTTTTTGTTTGTACTTTTATATCTTAAGGAGAAGAAAGATGTCAAAAAACATTTTCAGGCCTTATGAACCTTTTACCCCTAAGAAGAGGTATTCTGCCCCTGCCCCACGCCCGGCACGTACGTTCGCGCGCATCATGTCTGCGCTCATCGCCGTGCTGCTAGTGGTGGCGGCAATCGCATTGATTTACTCAACCTCGCAAAGTTCCGCTAAATGGACCGATGAACAAGCGCTGGCCAAAATTGACGGCTACTGGGAGAAAGACGAGATTAATTTAAACCTATACCTTGAAGACAAAGGGTATGGCGCAATGGGCTCCGACGAGGAGTATGTGTATGCGAAAGGAAGTAAGAGGATTGTAATCTCCATTCTTGGGAACGATGATTTCCGAGTCGGTAATGGCGAAGGAACCACGCGCCAATACGGCGTTGATAGCGATGTCTATAAATGCCGCCTATGCTGGACGCGAACTTTCGGTCAAGCACGTGAAATAATCGTACTAAATCAGGCGAAATGCAACGACGTGTATCTGCCCGCTTCCGCCGTGGCAGAGGTAATCCGATTGGCCAACCGCTAATGGGGGTGAGATGATTGGCTACACTCGGCTACAGTAAAAAGTCGGCCGGTTTTATCCGAGTCAACAGAGAGCCCACTACCAAATGGGGCAAAAAACTCAGCTGTTGGGATTGGGTAAAAATTATCGCCGTGACAATTCTGATGATCGCCGCGATTGCCTGTCTGTTGGCCGTACACCACAATCTCTATGAAGGAGAACGAGCGGCGTTGAAGAGCTACGGCGATGAAATTGCGCCGACCACGACAGAGGCCACGCCTGAACTGGCGAGTTTTACTGTTGAACAGCTCAAAGCCGAAGATGGGCTGCAGCAGCTACTGAATGCTAGCCAACTCTCGGCGCGCTTCCGGCGTTTCGAGGGCGCGTGGGAAATTATCTTCTTTAAAGCAGAGTGGCTTTCAGGCTCTCCAAAGGTGGTCTTAGTTGGCAAGCACGGCGAAGCGCGTCCGTACTGGATGGAAATCCGAGCGCCGCTACGCCCGACCAAAAAGATCGACCTAATCCAGACCGGCGAGAGGTACTACACAATCGAGCAAACGCTCGGCAGGCACTCGTACAATCTCTCGGAATGGCAAGCAAAAACCATCATCGAAACAATTCAAAAAGTTTGCGATTAATCGCACCTTACAAGCCCCCTAGGCTGTCGCCTGGGGGCTTTTTCTATTTCTCTTCTAGGTCGGCAAATTTCTGCGCCATAGTAGGGTTGCCGCGCGTGAGGCGCTTAATCGTGAGCTCTTCGGCTTTATTATTGGCCAGACGCAGGTTGTTTTCGGAGCTAAGCAGGGCTTCTTTGGTTTTTTGAAGATGAGCGATAGTTTTATCGATTTCCTCGATGGCGGTGCTAAATTTGCGGCTAGCCAACTCGTAATTGCGGGCGAAAGCCTGTTTGAAGTTCTCCATATTCTCTTCAAAATGCGTAATATCCAGATTTTGATTACGTACGACGGCGAGTTCTTGCTTGTATTTGAGCGAATTGAGCGCAGCGTTGCGCAAAAGTGTAATCATTGGGATGAAAAATTGCGGGCGAATGACATACATTTTGTCGTATTTGTAGCTGACGTCGACAATTCCAGTGTTGTAAAGCTCCGAATCGGCCTCCAGTAGCGTCACTAAAACGGCATACTCGCAGCCTTTTTCGGCGCGGTCCTTGTCCAGCTCTTTGAAAAAGTCCTCATTTTTATGCTTGGTAGCGGTGGTTTCGTTCTCGTTTTTCATTTCGAACATAATAGAGATGATTTCGGTGCCATTTTCGTCGGTTTCACGATAAATAAAGTCGCCTTTGGAGCCGGTTTTACTGACGGCGTTATCTTTTTCGAAGTAGGCGTTCGGGAAAGCAGTGGCGCGCAGACGATTAAACTCAGTTTCGCAGTGCTGCTCGAGAGTTTCGCCGACCATTTTGGTGCTGAGTTTGGATTTGAGGTCTTTGAGGCGATCGATTTCTTCGTCTTTGAGTTTGAGGGCGCCTTCGTATTGGGTTTTAAGAGCAGATTCGCGGAGTTTAACTTGCGCAGCGAGCGATTCTTCGCGGAGTTTAGCCTCTTGGGTCTTGGTTTTGAGGTCAGATTTAGTGGCTTCGAGTTCTTTTTCGACTGGGGCGAGAGCTTTAGTGATGGCGAGCTCTTTTTCGGCTTCGATTTGTTTGATTTTACTCTTTAATTCGGCGATTTCGGCGGCTTGGTTTTGATTAGTTTTGGCCTGTTGCGCCTCCTGTTTGGCAAGGGCAAGATCTTTGTCAGCCGCGGCCTGTTTTTGGAGGACAGCGATTCTCTGCTCTAATTCTTGATCAAATTCGTGCCCGCGCACTTGCGCCAAAATATCGGCATAACTACTATCGTCTACCTTAAAAGTCGTTCCACATTTCGGGCATTTAATTTCAGCCATCACTCCTCCTATTTTTTATGATTATAACATTTTCTACTTCGGCAACCGAACACCTACTACCCTTTTATCCATATGGCGAACGTTAAGCTCCCATATCTGTAATTTGACATTTCGACCGTCAATTGAGTTGCTTGGTTGACGGTCCGATTGTGTTATAACAGATTAAACTATTTTAACGTTAGCCAGGTGCTCAAAAGGAGCGGCGAGGGGCTGCTAGCATTGACAAATTTGCTCAAGTGTGATATAATAGACTTATGGACTACTTTGGCTCGAGGTAGTGAGGAAAGGGGGAATGTTTATGATGAACATTTACAATAGAGCACGCGAAGGTCTGACGAATTTCAGGACCGACGATCGCAAACCCGCCGGGAAAGCCTGGGATCTGGCTTCGTTCTTGATCTATGTGGCTATCATCGCGGGTATCTGCTGGCTGGCTGGCGCAATCTTGCTGCTGGTGTTCCCGGCCAAGTGGACTTTCCTTGTCGGCTTGGTGAAGGTTATCAAGTTCATCGGCAAGTGGGTCTTCTGGATTACGAGCATCGGGGCACTGATTTGCTACATCGTTGGCTGGCTACTGCCGATCTTCACGAGCCCGCGCGAAAGCTGGCATGCAGCGCGCGAGCGCGAAGAAGAAGATGACAGGTATACGCCGATCCAAACTCGCAGACAGTAACTTTCAACCAAGGGGCCCCAGACGGGGCCCCGCTTTTTATTCTTTTTCGACAGCGTGCATTATTTGCTTGTACCCCTCGATTACGAAGAGAATTACAAGGGAGATGCCGAACAAGCCAAGCATAAAGAGTGGTGGCACCGAGATAGTTTGGAGCATTTGCGACAAGAATGGCACCTCCATTACGAGTATTTGTAGTAATAAAGTCACCACAACGCCAATGAGCATGACTGGGTTGCTCTTGATTGGCACCGAGAAAGCCGAATTGCGCTCAGAGCGACAATTAAAGACATGAATGTTCTGGATAAAGACCATTAGACACATCGTATAGGTGCGAGCAGCGATTACGTCGAGTTGGAATATGTTCGTAAATAGACAATAGGCCGCAAAAACGACAATAGTAATCACAGCGCCAGAAACGATGATTTCGCGAACTAAACGTTTGTCGAAAATCGATTCTTTCGGATCACGCGGGCGCTCGCGCAGAATGCCCGGCTCGGCTTTTTCAAAGGACATAGCAAAATCTTGCACGCCGTCCGTTACTACGTTTAGCCAGAGTAATTGTACTGCCACGAGTGGCATTGGCATATTGGCAGCAATCGCAAGGCAGAAGAAGGCAGCTTCAGCTAGACCGCAAGAAATAAGGAAGTAAATAATCTTGCGGATATTCGCGTAAGCTACGCGCCCTTCTTTGATGCCGGCCACGATAGATTTAAAATTATCGTCGACGATGATCATATCGGCGGTTTCGCGTGCAATATCCGTACCGGAGCCCATAGCAATGCCGATGTTGGCACTTTTAAGAGCTGGCGCATCGTTCACGCCATCGCCCGTCACGGCTACAAATTCGCCTTGGCGTTTTAGCGAGTTCACAATATTGAGTTTTTGCAACGGCGTAACACGCGCATAGACAATATGTTCCGACACGAAGTCGTCAAATTCATACTCGCCTTTAGCAAAAGCCTCCTCAACTTGGTCGGAAGTCGCAACTTGGTCCATCGAATTTGCGAGTTTTAAATCACGCGCAATTTTAAAGGCGGTGAGCGGATGATCGCCAGTCACCATTAGAACTTTAATGCCAGCCATATGGCAATCGCGGATGGATCCGATGACTTCTTTGCGAATCGGATCAATAAAGCCTACCATGCCCATAAAGGTTAGGTGTTTGATGTCGGCTTCAGTATAGTGTTCTTTACGCGACACTTTACCATTGGCAAGCGCGATGACGCGATAGCCATCGCGTGCTAAATCATCGTTCTGTTGGTTGAGTTTTTTGAAATCTTTGGCTTTGCCATAGGAAAAATTAATATCGCTACTAAATCCTTCGATGACTTCAAGCGAGCCTTTGGCTGTGCAATATACTTCCCCATTTTTTTCATAGAACACGGCGGAATATTTGTTTTCAGATTCGTATGGAATAGTTTCAAGAATTTTAATGCCATGCGTCTTAACGCCGAGCTTCTTGCCGAGCACCAGAAAAGCGATGTCGATTGAATCGCCAAGATGTTGGCCATTTTCGATACTAGCTTCGTTATTTAGGGCGCCAAGCAAACCGATTTCTTCGGCGTATTTAAGTGCTGCGCCAGTAACTTTGCCCTTAGCTTCATAACCGGTGCCAGATACTTGATAAGTTTGACCGTTCGGTAAGGCAATAATTTTGGCGGTCTGCTGATTAACGGTAAGTGTGCCGGTTTTATCTGACGCAATGACCGTGCAGGAGCCTAGAGACTCGGCCGCATTGAGCTTGCGCACAATCACATTTTTCTTAGCCATACGGTTGCTGGCAATCGTCAATGCCATAGTTAATGCCAACGGCAAACCCTCTGGCATCGCCGAAAGCGAAAAGGCAATCACGGTCAGAAATATTTCATTGTATGGCACTTGTTTAACAATTAATAGGATAGTAATAATAACTGCTATTACGAGAATTAGACCGGTAATTTGTTTTGAGAAGCGCTCCACGCGAATAGTGAGTGGCGATTTTTCGACTACGGTCTCATTCAAGCTGTCTGCAATTTTGCCGAGCTCGGTTTGCAAACCGGTTTTTACTACTACGCCTTGCGCACGGCCGGATACCACGGTAGTGCCCGAAAATGCCATGTTACTTTGGTCGCCCAGCGATGGACGTTTTTTGGTGACAATTTCAGACGTTTTAATAGCTTGGACTGATTCGCCAGTTAAAATCGATTCATCGACGGTAAAATTGTGTGTTTCCGTTAAGCGAATATCAGCAGAAATTTTGTCGCCCGATTCAAGCAAAACATAATCTCCGACGGTTAAATTTTCGATTTCAATTTCTTGCTCTTTACCATCACGCACAACGCGCGCATGCGTAGCCACCATACTGGCTAAATTTTCGGCCGTATTATTGGCTTTATTTTCTTGATATGTGCCCATAACGGCATCAACTAAAATGATGAACGCAATTACGCAGGCATCAAGAATTTCACCTACAAATATCGAGGCAATAATGGCTACTAGAAGCAACAGCACCATCGGATCATAAAATTCGTGAACAAAAATCTTGAGAATACTGTCTTTTTTCTTTTTTGGAAGAGCATTGGGGCCGTACTGTTTGAGACGACGGGTAGCCTCGGTGGTCGTTAAACCATCTTTGCCAGTCTTAAATTCAGCGAGGATTTCCTCAGCGCTACGACTATAAAATGCTTCTGGTTTCATATCTATATATTATAATATAAACATATGCCGAAAATAAAAATACCAGGCTATCACGCGATTGTCGTGGATAAAATTAAGGTCAATCCAAAACTCGGTCTCAATCATGAGCAAGTGCGCAAAATGAAGCGCGCGGGTGCGATTAACGAACCAGTCAAACCGCCGAGCAAAAGCGTGCAAGAAATCGTGCGTAGTAATGTATTCACGTATTTCAACTTTGTGTTTTTGATAATCGCAATTATCTTGATGTCAGTACAAAGCTGGCGCGATTTAACCTTTTTGCCGCTGATTATTGCGAACACTTGTATTGGTATTTTCCAAGAAATTCGCGCAAAAGCCGTGCTGGATAAACTTACCATGTTAAATGCCCCGACAGCACGCGTAATTCGCGATGGCAAAGAGCAAGAAATCGTTGCCGAAAAGCTGGTTCAAAATGACGTTGTGGTATTCCGAGCAGGTAACCAAATTCCGGCTGACGCGGTTATTCTTGAAGGCGATGTAGCCGTGAATGAAGCTTTGCTGACTGGCGAAGCGGACGAGATTCGCAAAGGCAAAGACGGCGAATTAATGTCCGGCAGTTTCATCGTGTCTGGCGAATGTGTAGCGCAACTCACGAAAGTTGGCGCGGCGTCATATATTTCGCAACTCACACTACAGGCCAAGAAACTGAAGAACAAAGAACAATCTGAAATTATTCGTTCACTGAACAAAATCGTGACCGTGGCCGGCTTTTTGATTATTCCAATTGGCGGTATTTTGTTTTATCAGGCTCACTTCGTGAATGGATTAGACATGCAGGCCAGCGTGCAAGGCGCCGTGGCTTCAGTACTTGGTATGATCCCGGAAGGATTATTCCTACTTTCGAGCATCGCGCTCGCCGTGAGTTCGATGAAATTAGCGCAGAAAAAAGTGTTATTACACGACATGAAATCAATTGAAACCTTGGCCCGCGTGAACGTATTATGTGTAGATAAAACGGGCACCATTACGGAAAACACTATGGCGGTGAGCGATTATGAATCGCTCGGCAAAATGAAAAAGAGTGATTTAAATGGACTCTTGAGCGATTTTGTGGGCGCGCAAGCAGCGGATAACGCCACCATGGGTGCACTGAAAGCCTATTTCTCTGAGCCGGATGGGCGCAAAATTGAATCGGTATCTGGTTTTACTAGCCAATACAAATATAGCGGTGTAAATTTTGATGGCGAAAGCTACGTGCTGGGCGCACCGGAATTCGTGTTAGGTAAAGATTACGAAAAGTACCAAGACAAAATTGAAGATTACGGCCGCAAAGGTTACCGCGTTTTAATTTTTGGCAAATACGACGGCATCGTGGAGGGTAAAAAACTCGATCACAAATTTGCGCCAATTGGCTTAATTATGCTCAGCAACCCGATTCGCGAAAATGCAGTAGAGACGTTCAGTTTCTTTAATAAACAAGGCGTAGCAATCAAAGTAATATCTGGTGATAATCCGGTTACAGTCTCCGAAGTGGCGCAAAAGGCAAAAATTAAAGGCGCCGAAAAATACGTGGATGCTTCAACTTTGCAGACCGATGAATCAATCGCACACGCCGTGCGTGAATACACCGTGTTTGGCCGCGTGACGCCAGAACAAAAACGCAAATTTATTAAAGCCATGCAACGTGACGGCAAGACCGTGGCGATGACTGGTGATGGCGTGAATGACGTGTTGGCTTTGCGCGATGCGGACTGTTCTGTCGCAATGGCAAGTGGTAGCGAGGCGGCCGCGCAAGCTGCGCAGTTGGTCTTGCTGGAGTCGGATTTTGCGCGCATGCCAGACGTGGTGGCAGAAGGGCGTCAAGTCGTGAACAATCTTGAGCGTTCCGGCAGCTTATTCTTAGTAAAGAACGTTTTTTCACTAATCTGTTCTCTGCTAGTAATTCTATTTGCCATAACTTATCCACTAGTGCCGGCACAAATTTCGCTAATTAGTGCTTTCACGATTGGGATTCCAGGTTTTCTATTATCGCAGGCGCCGAATCATGATTTGATTAAAGGCGTGTTCTTAAGCAATATTTTGAAGCGCGCCACACCGGGCGGCCTGACGGACGTTGTTCTGGTAGCGGCGATGGTAATACTGGGTTCAATTTTCAATTTGCCGACTTCCGACGTTTCAACTGCCTGTGCCGTGCTACTCGCGGCGGTTGGGCTCGCGATGGTCTGGGAAGCCTCCAAGCCAATTGACTGGTACAAGAAAACTTGCTTCATTGCTTGTTTGGTGGGATTAATCTTCTGCTACATTTTCCTAAATGATCTGTTCAGAATGGACCGCATTTCCATCCAAACGGCCATTATCATGGTGGCTTTAATGACACTAACGCATCCGATTTTGAAACAAATGTACAAGTTCGTCGATTGGTTGTGGGTGGCGGTGCGCAAGTTCCTGGTGCGCGTGCGCGACTACACACATGCGAATGAAATACAAAATCCATTTGCAAAGCCAGACGATAATTAGTTTCTTTTTTAATACTGCTTATGATATAATTTAAGTAGTGGTTTGTGTGAGTTGTAAAACAAAAAAATAACAGATAGAAAATGTCAGCAATTCGCAGAAAGTTTTTGAGTAGAAATAAATGGCGCACGCTAGCTTTGGTTTTTGCGGGCGCATTTTTGGGTGTCAGTCTTGTCGCTGGTAGTATTTCGTTAGTCTCGCATCTAGTTTCCGCTGCCCCAACCGTACCGGTACCGTCTATTAGCCTCACGTCGCAGCATAGCAGTTACGCCAGCAACACGCCTGGGGCTTGGAATATTGAGAAGTCCGCCGAATGGGTGGGAGTAAACACCGCGCGAATCACCTTTGATATTGAAACAATTCAGAAAGTCCACGATAACGTATCATATGACATTTTATTCGTAGCCGACATTAGTGGCTCTATGTCTGGCAATAAACTTACTCAAGTTATGGCTGACGCATCCGAGTTGACCGAGTCCCTACTTAGTAATGCTAATAATCGCATTGCCCTTATATCATTTGCAGACGATGCCCGTATTGAATCTGGTTTTACATCGGATAAAGACCTTATACTCCAGAAGATTAATAGCTTCTCTGCGGTTGGAACCACTAATTATTATGATAGCCTTGTTAAGGCCGATGAAGTATTAGAGGGCTACAACAAACAATCTAACCGCGAGCTAATATTGCTTTTTCTAACTGACGGCTTTCCGAATGTTGATACCCCAAATGAGGTGGGACAATATGAGCTCTTGAAGCAAAAATATCCATACATAACCATAAACGGCGTCCAGTATGAGATGGGCGATACCGTACTCGATCCAATTAAGGCTGTTTCAGATAACCAATTTATCGCATCGATGACTAGCCTTAATAACGTGTTATTTGAAGCTTCTGTGGCGCCATATACCTATGATAAATTCGTCTTAACCGACTTCATCAATGATGAATACTTTAGACTCGATGATATTAGGGACATCTCCGCGGACAAGGGAACTATTAGTTTAGATTATGACGGCGATACTCCAAAAGTAACTTGGGATTTGAGTGGGGTTTTGCATCCCGGTAACTCTGCTCGCATGACAATAGATATTATACTTAAAGACACTTACACAACAATCAGTGGATTATATCCCAC
>CAMZJD010000029.1 GCA_947307445.1 uncultured Candidatus Saccharibacteria bacterium
TGTCTAGCCGCGATGCTCAGCTCAAAGCGCGTGACGCTGGTTTAGATTTGGTTGAAATTTCACCAAACGCTGACCCTCCTGTCGTTAAGATCATCGATTGGGGCAAATATCAATACCAAAAGATGAAAGAGCAAGCTCGCGCTAAGAAAAACGCCAAAAGCTCTGAGCTCAAACAAATTAGGCTTGGTTTAAAAATTGGGGAGAATGACCTCAATATTAAAGTCCGCAAAACCCTCGAGCTTCTCGAAGATGGTGATCGCGTTAAAATCATGATCGTTTTCCGCGGCCGCGAAATGGCCCACAAGGAAATCGGCACCGACTTAATGAATCGCATTATTGAGAAACTTGGTGCAAATGTCGTCATTGACGGCAAAGCCCAGATGAGCGGACGCAATCTGACCTTTATGGTTCGCCATAAATAGTCAAAATCAACGCCCACCGGTTCCCTACACCCCAAAGCGTTCAGAATATTAACTAAAGTAGGAAAGGTATTATATGCCAAAACTCAAGACCCACAAGGGTACTGCCAAACGTGTTCGCATCACTCGCACTGGAAAAGTTATGCGTGATCGCGCCTTCGGCAACCATATCCTTGCTAAGAAATCCAAAGCCCGCAAACGCAACATGAAAACTGCTGCCGTTATTCGTGGCAAAATCAAGAAAAACGTTAAGACTGCATTAGGAGCTTAATCATGAGAGTTAAACGTGGTGTCGCCGCTCGCGCAAAGCACAAAAAGATTCTTCAAGCTGCTAAAGGTATGCAGCACTATCGCACCCGCAGCTTCCGTCTTGCGAAGCAAGGTGTAATCAAATCTCTTCGTTATTCCTACCGTGATCGCCGCAATCGTAAACGCGATTTGCGCGCCCTCTGGATTACCCGTATCAACAACGCTGCTCACCTCAACGGTACCAACTACAGCAAGTTGATTAATGGCATGAAGAGCAAAGGCATCGAGCTAGACCGCAAGGTTCTCGCTGAAATCGCTGTCAGCGATCCAAAAGCCTTTACCGCTATCTGCGAAAGCGTCAAATAATTAATCATCGCAAGCAATAAAAAATCAGGCACATTCGCCTGATTTTTTTATCATTAGTTTTCTTGAACCAATCTAGCCGCTAATGAGCGCGCTTCGGTCAATGGATGCGTTGGATAAATCTCATCGTAGTCTGTCTTTTCAGATAAATTCATCAGTAGACCCTGCTGGTACTCTGGATCATACGGATCTGCCATCCAACCTTCCCCGTTTGGACCAATTTTGCCCTCATTTTGCAAAATCGCATACACGGACGTATCGCGACCGCCAGTAAAACCAGTCTCATCAAAGAAACCTTGCACATAAAATACTCGACTCGCAAAGAAGCCAATCTGTAAAGTAAGGCAATATTGCGTGCCAGGCGCATTTGGCCGATTACCAGTTTTCACAATCGTAAAAATATATTTTTTACCCGCCGGCGTTACACCGGAAAGCACCTCAATCAACCCTTGATTCGGGCCTAAAGCCTTATGGATACCATCAATCACTTCTTTAGTCGAACTAAAAGGCATTGCCAAGTCCGCTTGAATCGCATAATACTGCGCTAAACACACTGCCGAATCAGTCTTTTTCATAAACGAGATGGACCCCTGTGGGTCGCCCGGCGCGGAGGCTACCTGCTGATAATCTATCGGCACGTTCATCATAAAGTCGCCCATTGAGATTTCCATAAGCTTATTTTATCATCAAAAAACACCCACGTAAAAGCAGATGTTCTTTGATAAGCCCGTATAGTAAGCCGGGTTCTGTGGCCTATGCCGAGGCATAAGCTGTAGTCATCTATCTAGCCCCACGATCGCTCGTAGGATCTAGCGGTGAGCGGCCATCCGCGGATCACGGTATCTAGGCCTCCTTGCAGTTGGTAGAGTTTACCCCACCCCGATGTCACCACCGAGATCTGTGGGCTCTTACCCCACTCTTTTCACCCTTACTACCATCGAAACGGCAGCGGTATAGTTTCTGTGGCACTTTTCCTACGCTCACGCGCGGTTGCCGTTAGCAACTACCATATCCTGTACTGCCCGGACTTTCCTCTCGCCCGAAGGCCAGCGACTACATCAACGAGCTTACCTTTATCTTAACACATATTGACTTTTTGGGCAAATATTTTTTAATACTCACCGCGTCGCACATTTTGATCGATTGCGCGATTCACTTCTGCATCTGCCTCTGTGTTCATCTCGCGTGAAATGTGCGTAAAACTATACGCATCCAATTTATCTAACAATTTCAATACGTCATTATGTACCTGGAATAAATCTGGATTTTTTACCTTGTAAACACCATTCATCTGGTTTACCATCATTAGACAGTCGCTCTTAAAGTGAACACGCTTCAAGCCAAGTTCAATTGCCTGCTCTAACCCTTCTTTCAAGCCATAATATTCCGCCAAACGACTGGACGAAAAGCCCAAGAATTCGCCACCACGTTTAATTTCTTTACCATCTGGCCCAATAATATAATAGCCAAGACCACTTGGACCAGGATTTCCACGCGATCCGCCATCGGTATAGATAGTAGCAAAATCGCTGGCCGGCAATACCTGCTCTTGCTCCGTGCGGATAATACGCGATGCCAGTGTGCCAGTCTTGGTTGCCGTAATTTGAAGCACCATCATTGAGGCCTCATCAAGCGGCAACAAGCCAGTTTCATCCATCTTTGCCCACTTGTAGCTAGTGTACCTTTCGGAGGTCAAATTCAAATTGCCGTCTTGCAGCTTCACTTCATATACAATGTACAAGTTACCTTGTTCAGAAGAGCCTTCCAAGCCCGTAAAAGTCACAACATCAGACAGCTGTAGGCTTTCTGCCTGTACACCTAAGCTCTCTAGCACCACACGCGACATTGCTTCATCTGGCTGTTCGCCAAAAACAATCTTTCCGGTCGGCAGCTCAAAATTTTGCGTACTCATATCAAGCCGTCCACCAGCTCGCTTCAAAAGTAGGATTTCATCATCTTTTTTGCAAATCGCCGTCACCCGAATGCGTTGCTTCATATCTTTTATTTTACCATAAGCGACATCAAAAAAGTCGCAAACGCGACTTCTTTAATGTCCCAAATTACATCGTTTTCCCGTGATAAGAACACGGTGGGTAAACTCTCAGACGATGAATCCACGGACGCACCATCTCAAGTTCCCTAAAACATGATTATTCAGGAAAATCATGCGTAATTTGGGACACTTTTATTGTACCACAAACTCTAAAGCCCCACCAAATGGTAGAACATCTCAATAAACCACATTCTACCGCCATATAAATAGCCAGATAAGAAGCTACCAAACATTAATACCAAGATGAAAACTAGTGTCGTACCGTAGCGCTCAATCGTTTCCATAAAACGACGCACGAAATCCGGTGCCAATGCATATAACAACCTGCTGCCATCTAGCGGCGGAATCGGTAACATATTAAATAACATAAAACCAAGGTTCACACTCACACCAATTACGCAGGCTTCACCCCAAACTCCATTGAAATTTCCCGCCGTAAAATAACCTAATAAGAAGAAAATCAAAGCCAAAATAAGGTTCGTAAATGGCCCCGCCAGGCCCACTAAGGCCATCCCCCATTCCTTAAAACGCAAATTCCGCGTATTAATTGGCACCGGCTTCGCGCCACCGAAAATCGGACCCCCCATCAAATACAATAGTACGGGCACTACAATCGTCATGACTGGATCAATATGGTTCAACGGATTCGGCGATAGGCGGCCACTTAGTTTCGCCGTCTGATCACCTAGCCAATACGCTACATACCCATGCGCCATCTCATGCAGTACCATCGAAATCAACGTTATGACGACAACAAATACTAAACCCCAAATATCCATATCCTCTATTATAACATTCTCAAAGCATAAAAAAGATGAGCCCCGGAAGCTCATCCTAAAATGTCAGATTTATTTAATCAAACCTTTTTTGCGAAGCGTACGCAAAGCTGAAGTAGAAACGTTCAACTTAACTTTCTGACCATCAATTACGAAAGTGCGCTTCTGGACGTTTGGCTTAAAAACTTTGCGAGTCTTATGCTGAGAAAAGCTCACATTGTGGCCATACATCTTGCCTTTACCGGTAATTTCACAAATTGCCATCTTATTTCTCTTATTATTTCTTTAAACTGTGCTCTATTATATCTTATTTTCAGATAATAATCAAGGCTTAATCCATCTTCCAAATTTCTAATACCTGCGGTAAAGCGGAACGATTTTTCACCTTTTGATGACGGTCGGTCTTTACTGAGCCCTTCACTTCGGCAAAATCCATATTTCCCATCGGAATTACTACTTTTGGCTCAACTACGCTCACAAATTTCGCATTGTTGGTGCCAAGGATATCAATTGGGCCAAGCTCATCGAGATCCTCTACTACTGCCGTGCCGCCCACTAAGCCAATCTTCGTCTCGTCAATTGAAATACGATACATAATACCGCCCGCCTTCAAGCTAATGCCCGCAATCGCCATATCGCCAATCTCGTACTCGCCGGCACCGCGAATTACGCCAACCGATAAGTTTGCATCAATCGTAGATTGTACGACATTGATATTTACGGTGCGGTCTTTAGTTTTGATGACTAACTCGTCCGGATTTTTCAATTCCAGCTCAAACATGGTTTCCTCCTCTTTTCTACAAAATCTTATCTGGATCGTATTTTTCAGCAATCCTTAGCGTCATCACGTCAGCCAAGAATCGATCGCGCACACTTTTGCGATACAAATAATCTTCGCGACTCATAATCGCATAATTTAGTGGCTTACCCTGCTTCTTTTCAACCAGCTCAGCCCAACGGGTCAATTTACGGTTCCGATCATCACCAATAATCAATAAGTCCAAACCTTCCTGCCCCGGCAAACGATTCGTCACGACTAAAGCGCTCAAAATATTCTCGACCGGACGGACATAATCAGCCCAAGTTGGTCGACGAACTGTCTCTGACGAATCAACAGTATCAATCACCTTGCGCGAGAAGATTTCAGTCATCGGCCGCGCAAACGGATGCTTCATATTAGCTGAGTAATAAACTTTATTTTCGTAATTTTCGATCTTAACCAAGCCAAGAGCGTTCAAATTTGTAAGTTCACGGCGTACAGAATTTATCTGTTCCTCAATTACGCGCGTAATCTCGCGCACATAATAAGACTTATCTGGATTCTCAAAGAATAGAGCGAGAAGCTTTGCCCTAGTCTTAGAACCAAATAATTTTTCTAGTGGCATGGTATTTTCTTTGCTCATCTTGTAAATAGTTTAACACAAAAAGCAAAATTTTTCGCCAAACTATACAAAATTTAACTAAATATTGTCGTAAAAATTAATTATTCTATCTTTTGCCTGCGACAGTGGCACCCAGCAGATATTCGGATTTCGTTTAAACCAAGTTAGCTGGCGTTTTGCTAAATGCCAATCATCAATTGCATTCAATTTGATTGCTTCATCACGCGAAATTTCACCCTGCATCATCCGCCAAACAATTGGATAAATATCCGACTTCATCGCTTGCAAATCCCAACTATATTTATTGGCCATTCGCGTCGTTTCAGCTTCAATGTTTTGTGCAAATAATTTATACGACCTTTGAACAAGTCTTTTACGTAACTCTACCCTGTCCCAGTCGATACCCACCATTAAATACTCTGAACTCATCTGTTGACGGTCTGAATAATTATTTTTTACAACGTCATTAAATTGATAGTCATAAACTAAGGCATCCACATATAATCCCGTCCCGCCCGCGATTATTGGTAGGTGTCCACGTTTACGAATTTCGGCGATTTTTTGCCTAGCATATTCACAAAAATCCACGACCGTAAAACGCTCATCCGGCTCCACTAAATCAATCCCCCAATGCGGCACGCCACACATTTCTTCACGCGTTGGCTTAGCCGTGCCAATATCCATTCCCTTATAAATCGCTCTCGAATCTGCCGAAATAATCTCGCAACCGCTAAAGCGTCCCCTTCTCTGCAATTCCAACGCCACATCTATTGCTAAACCCGTCTTACCGGATCCCGTCGGGCCAATTATAACCAATATTGGCTCATCCCCCGGCTTCACAAGACCATCGCAAAGGTACTCTTCCCCTTTTGCTAAACTAACAAAAACATCAGCCCAACTCCCCTTGTCGTAGCTGATGTTTTTTGCTGTCATAATGATTTATTTCTGGCGTTCACGATAAGCGTAAGTCTCGGTATCTACCGAAATAACATCACCAGTCTTAATAAACGCTGGCACCTTCACTTCCACGCCCGTTTCAAGCTTTGCGTCCTTCTGTACTGAAGAAGTCGTATCGCCTTTTACAACGCTTTCTGTGTAAGTAACCTCTAGCCAAACATTCTTAGGTAATACTAAGTTAATTGGATTGTCATTATAAAACTGGATGTCGAAGCTCTCGCCTTCCTTCATGAAATCTTTGCTATCACCAACCATATCAGCTTGCAGCTCATATTGGGCAAACGTCTCAGGGTTCATGAAGTAGAACTTCTCGCCATCATTGTATAGATATTGCGCAGTTTGGTTTGTCACCTCAGCCGGCTCAATCTTTTCTTGTCCCTTAAAGGTTTTTGGAAGCAAGGCACCCGTGACTAAGTTTTTCACCTTCACGTTGACAATGCTGCCGCCGCGCCCCATCACTTTTTGGGAGTACTCTACCACCTTGTATGGCTGGCCATCCAAAGTAATCAAGGTATTTTTCTTTAAATCCGTTGGTCCGTACATTCCTTTATCCTCCAAATTATTAAGCGTTCGCGACAAATGGCATCAAAGCTAAATGACGAGCACGCTTGACCGCAACGGCCAATTGGCGTTGCTGTTTAGCCGAAAGACCAGTCTTAGAGATTGGCTCAATGCGGCCATATGCATCAACATAGCGCTGTAAAGTCTTTACATCACGATAGTCGAAATACATATTTGGGTCGTTCTTATATTTCTTCATTAATTATCCTTTCTAAAATGGAATCTCACTGAGATCGATTGGCTCGTCGCTAATATCCTCTGGTGCTACATCTTGGCTGCTAGCCTTGCTGCTGCCCTTACTGCCACCACCTTCACCGGCACTACCACCGACAAAGTTGAAATCTTCTACGACGATCTCGACACGAGAGCGTTTTTGGCCTTCCTTGTCTTCCCAGCTGCGCTGTTCTAGACGACCGGAAACCAAAATGCCGCTACCTTTCTTTGCATATTGTGCGATGATTTCAGCTGCTCTCCCCCAAGCCGAACAATCAATAAATGATACTGACTCCTGTTGTGAGCCTGAACTATCTTTATAGTTGCGATTTACCGCCACTGAGAAGCTACAAACCTGAGCTCCACTTGGCGTACTACGTAATTCTGGGTCACGTGTAATGTTTCCCACGATAATTGCTTTGCTAAAACCCCGCGCCATATGCTATTCCTCCTCTTTTGATTCTTCTTGCGTTTTGCGTTCTTGGCGTTTTGCGGCCAATTTTTCACGACGTGGATCCTTGGCTACGAGCAAGTAGCGAATAACTTCATCAGTAATATTAAGTACCGAAGAAATTTTAGCTGGTGCTGCAGCTGGGAGTTCCAATTCGTAGTAATAATAGACTGCAAAGTCTTGACCTTTAATCTGATAAGCAAGCTTTTTCTTGCCTTCGTTGGCTTCCTTGGTAATCTTACCGCCGTTACCTTCGATCAGGGCCTTGACCTTGTCGGTCGCCGGCTCAAGATTCATCTCTAAATCAGGATGAACGAGCACGGTTAGTTCGTATTCTCGCATGAACACTCCTTTGGTTAAAGCAAGAGCACAATGTTTTTACTAACTGCCTCTTGCTGAGCTAATATTCTGGGAAATTATACCACACCACCTCTTAAAATGCAAGGAAAAACCCAGGCTTTCGCCTGGGTCAGGTTGTTTTTGCGTAAATCAGCTGAACGGATAAATCGGCCCATTGCCGAAAATGTCTCCGTTGCCCTCAAAGGCATCGCCGTCTTCCGCCGGGTTGCGGTATTCCGGATAGTCCAGCAGCAGCTCGTCCATGCGCTCGTTGACGGCCTCCAGGGCCTCATAACCCTCACGCTGCAGATCCAGCTCATCATAGCTCAGACTTTCATTGCCATCAAGCTTGCTCAGGCCGATATCGCAGGCAATCTGGCCCATCTTGAGGATGTTATAGAGCGACGGGTGCAGTGCACCCAATTCCTCTTCGCACCAGACGTCGTAAATACCGACCAGTGCATTGGAGAGTAGGAATTCCGCATCGCGCGGCAGTTCTCTGGCCTGGGTTTCCTTGTCCATGATTTCCTGAACTTCATCGAGCGACTCGACCGCCACCACCATCATGTTGCCGATATGGGCGGCCGCGTACTTCGGCACTTCTACGCATTCGCAAATCAAGCGACGAACCGTGCGCATACGCTCAATCGCCAAGGCGGCCACTTCGGGCGGGACTTCAAAGTCTTCGTTCAGCTTGTCGTTGAGCACATCGATCATCTCACCGTCCACCGACAAAATAGAAGCTTCGTCCTTCAGAAAGGCCACCATCGGGTCCACCAGCTGCTCCATCACCATCTTCTGGCCAATCAGGCCAAGGTCGATTTCTCTGCACGCGCTTTCAAGGATGGCGCGTACTAGATTTACGCCATTATAAAAAGTTTTGTTTTCCATCCATACTACCCCGCTTTCATATATATTTGGAAAATTGCTTCGCTTTAAGCCAAAAAAATAGGCCTAACACTATAATTATATCACACTTATCTTAAAAAGTCAATAAAACCCCCGGATCGCTCCGAGGGTTTAATTGGATATTTTCCATTATTTCAGTTTCTCGACCGCTAAAAGCTTGGAATAATAATCTTCTAATCTTTTGAATATGTGCTTTTAAACCATGCCCATCTACTTTTTTGATTCATCGCCAGTTTTTATAGCTCTTGGCGGAAAGCCATAAGTAACATATGCCGGCTTGTGTCCGTTTTGTTTGCAATGAGTAGTTCTGATTCTTGGGCCACCTTTTGACAAGAGCTTCTCAAGATCTAAAAGTTCTTTTTCTTTTTTCACTTATTCACTCCCCCACCTTGTTGCATATCTTTGCTTTCAAATTCACCTTGCTTCTTGGTAATCCTTAATGTCCAATAAGGATCTTCATGTGGGCTCGTAGGAGAAGGATAGTTCCCAAGATGATCTAATGCTGGTCCTGGATGCGAATTAGTGCTTGGATTAATACGTTTTCTAGGTTTGATG
>CAMZJD010000030.1 GCA_947307445.1 uncultured Candidatus Saccharibacteria bacterium
CTTCAGCTTCAGCGGCTGGAGCTTCTTCAACTTCTTCTTCCGGAAGGGCGTTGACGGCGTGGCGATCGAAATCTTTCTGTGAAAGACGAGCAGACTTACCAGAACGCTCGCGGAGGTAGCGCAAATTGTTGCGGCGGACTTTGCCACGGCGGACAATTTCGACCTTTTCTACGAGTGGGCTGTGCATCAAGAAGCTCTTCTCCACGCCAACACCAGAGGTAACCTTGCGGACTACGATGCGCTCAGTGTGGGAATCTTTGCGATCCACGCGCATAACAGTACCTTCAAATACCTGAATACGGAATTTGTCACCTTCCTTAATTTTCTGTGAGACGCGGACGGTATCGCCAGAACGGACGTCGATGACGGCTTTCTTCTTTTGGGCGTCTCCAACCTTCTTTAATAACTCAAACGACATATTTTTACCTTTTATATTTAAAACTTGCCTCATTTTAGCATATTTTTGCCTCTTTGAAAAGGGGTATCAGGTTAAAAAACGCGGATAAACTCAAAAATTCTCCGCGATTCCACCCGGTCATATCCAAATTGTAGCATAAGCACGTTAAAAAGTCAAGAGAGCGCAGCGCTAAATTACGCGACCGATTTCTTCGATCACGGTCTCGCCGCGTAGAGCTGCGAGGATACCTTTTTGCTCTAGGGTAATCAAACCTTCGGCCTTAGCGGTCTTTTCAATCTCATTTGTATTTGCATCGGCCACATCGCCGCGGATAAACTTCTGGATTGGTTCTGTCACTACTAGCTGTTCCATAATTGCGGTACGGCCAGTGAAACCGAACGGGTATTCCTTTGACGGTACTGGCTTATACAGCGTAATATCGTCGAGGTTAAATTCATGCTTCACGCCTTCTAGTACACGTTTAATATAACGTACGGTCGCCTCATCTGGTTTATAAGCCTCTTTATTATCGGCTAAACGACGTACTAAGCGCTGCGCAATCAGCAAGCGAATCGACGATGAGAAAATCGGGTTCACGCCAATCAAGTCAATCATACGGGAAAAGGCTGCCGAGGTAGAATTGGCGTGGAAGGACGACAACACTAAGTGGCCAGTAATTGAGGCCTGAATCGCCGTGCGGGCCGTATCTTGGTCGCGAATCTCACCCACCATCACAACGTCTGGGTCGAGACGGAGCACCGAGCGCAAACCTTCTGCGAAAGACTCGCCGCCGCCAGTATCAATTGGAATCTGCGAAATGCCAGTCAGACCGTACTCAATCGGATCCTCAAGAGTGATAATCTTGCGATCTGTCGTATTCAGTGCATTAATAATCGAATACAGAGTAGTGGATTTACCAGAACCCGTTGGACCTACCATTAAGAGCAGACCGCGCGGATGTGTAATCATCTCGTCAATCGTGGCGCGTTCTTCCTTGGTAATACCGAGTAGATCCAAGTTTAGCAAACTTTCGTCAAAGTTAAAGAGACGCAGTACGGCATCTTGGCCGTACATCGTTGGCACCATCTCTACGCGAATATTCAACAAGTGGGTGGCACCGTCACGGGTAATATCTTTCTGCATGTGGCCGGACTGCGGACGGGTACTAGCAGTAGAAACGTTCGCACGGGAGCCGAGCTCGCCCATAAAGATGCGGTAGCGCTCGCGGCTAATTTCGGCTACGGGGTGCAAAATGCCATCTACGCGCATGCGAATTCGAATCGCACCACGCAAATTCTCAATGTGAATATCCGAAGCACCGAGACGGTCAGCCTGGTCGAGCAAATAATCAAAGACTTTTTCAGTAGAAACGGAATCAAGCGTTTGCGAAACTGAAGCGAGCGTCTCGCTATCACCTTCTTTAGCAATCTCAATATCATCGTAATGAGTTTCTTTTGGCGGGTCATGTCGCAGCATGAAAGTCTGGTAGGCAGAATTGGAGATTAAATAAAATTCAATGCGCAAACCGACATCGTTATATTCTTTCTCCATCTTCTCGATACTGCTACGCGGCGTCTGGCTAGTAACCATAAACTGGTACGGTGTACCTTCGCCACCTTTTTGCAGAGGAATCACGAACTCTTTGTGCATCTGAGAAATCTCAAGCACATCGCGCACAAGCGGAATATCGTCTTCGAAATCACGCGTGTCGAGGTAGGCTAGGCCCAAAATGCGAGCGCGACGCGCGGTCGCATCTTCCTCATTTTGCCTACGCTTGTTCTGGACACTCTTTTCATCCATAATTGTATTGTATCATGAAAACGCTCGTGGTTATTCTAGATAATATCCGCTCCACCTATAACGTTGGCGCAATTTTTCGCACTTGTGATGGCCTCGGCGTGAGTGAGGTTATTTTAACTGGCTACACGCCTTTTTTCGACAAGGGCTTGCCGCATGAGCAAACGAAATTGCGCAAGCAAATTCATAAAACCGCACTTGGCGCCGAAGATATTGTGCCCTGGCGACGTATTGATTCACTTGAAGATGCGCTGGCGGATTGTCGCGCGAAAAATTTGCGGGTAGTAGCGCTAGAGCAAGGCGATAATTCACTAAATCTTGCCGAGCCACAATCATTTGACGATGATATGGCGCTAATTTTGGGCGAAGAAGTGCATGGCATTCGCCCAGAGATCCTCCAGCAATGCGACCAATTACTAGAAATACCGATGTGTGGACAAAAAGAATCCTTTAACGTATCCATCGCTGGCGCCATTGCAATTTGGGAACTTAGGAAATCTTCCCTGAACGGAAGAACATCACATCTACGTAGGCAAATATCACGCCCACAATCATAATTATTCCCCGGATGCCTTCAATCCAGTTGGCAATGTCGCGTGCATAATTGTCGAAGCTGAACAGCGAGGCTAATGGATCGGCAATCAAAATTGTGAGGAGTAGGGCAAAGATGATGGCCTCAATGATGCGCGGCACGCCAAACAGACCACTTTTACCGGAGCGCAAATACAATATCAGTGGCATGACAAACACAAAGAATAGATATAGTCCTAGTCGGCCCCACCAAGGATCAATCGCCGGGATCCACTGATTAATAGTGTCGGCAAATTGCACACCAAAGGCTTCGTAAACCGAAACCCCGGCAATCATCGCCAAGAATGGCACGCCCACATGGTTGCGTATCAGTAAAAAAAGCAATAACAGTGCTGCGAGTACAACTGCTAAAATCATACCTTCTATTTTAACACAAAAAGGTAGTGCTTTTTACGGCACTACCTATTTTTTCTTTTTAAGCACCTACGCGGTCTTTGCGGATGGTGCGCTTAGCGTTCATCTCAACGTATTCGATAATCTTACCGGCAACATTGCGGCCAGTAACACGTTCAATACCAAAGCCCGGCGAAGCATTCACCTCGAGTACTAATGGGCCACGTGCAGAGCGCATAATGTCTACACCGGCTACAGATAGACCCATCGCCTTGGCGGCCTTGATGGCCACTTTTTCTTCCTCTGGGGTAAGCTTGATTGGTGTACCACTACCACCCTTATGGAGATTGGAACGGAAATCGTCATCCAAGCTTTGGCGTTGCATACTAGCCACCACCTTGCTACCCACCACAAAAGCACGAATATCGGTACCAGCTGACTCTTTGATGAATTCCTGCAAGAGAATATTAGTACCACTATCATCATTCAAGTAGAAAGCCTGCATCACAGATTTTGCCGCCTTCTTGGTTTCTGCCAAAACTACACCATTACCATGCGTGCCACTGGCAAGCTTAATAATTACTGGCATTTCGCCAAGTTGCGTCAATAATTCGTCAATATCGTTCGTGTTACGAGAAATTAAAGTTTTTGGCACATCAATATCGTTTTTGGCTAAGAGCTGCATCGAACGGAGTTTATCGCGCGCACGCACGATTGCGAGCGACTTTGACAAACAATATTCACCCTGCATCTCGAGTTGACGTACGATAGCGGTGCCGTATTTAGTCATATGAGAAGCGATGCGCGGAATAATAGCGTCAAACTTCTCAAGCGGTTGACCTTTGTAATAGACGCGGTTGTCGTGGCGTTCGATCGAGATGTAGCAGTTCTTGTATTTGATAACTTTTACCTCATGGCCACGTTTTTCCGCCTCTTCCTTTAGGCGACGAGTGGAATAATTCGCGTTGCCATTCGATAGAATTGCAATTTTCATTTTGCGGTTCCTTTTAAGTAGTAGTTTTGGTAAAAATCTTGGGGATCGTTAGCAAGTTTTTTGCTCAGACCCTTGGTTTTAGTCTTTTTTAACTTGGGGTAAATTCCTTCGTTTTGTGACACGTCTACGATGAATTTACCGCTTAGTGTCCGGCGTCCAATTAAGACGGGGTATGTATGCGTTGACCGATCGCAGAGCCCGAATAATGCCTTAATGCGCCGTCCCTTAATAACAATGCTAATGTGAGTTCGGAATTTGATATTTTTATCTCCAGAGGCACTTTTCACGCTCGCAACGGAATAGTCCGTCCGCCTGAGAGTACGACCAGTATAAAATGGCGAGCCTTCTCCAAAGAGCTTAAAACAAAGTCGATTTTGTTTATCTATGCGTATATCGCTAGCCCAGATGGCAGAGCCATCGGCGCCAGTGTCGATCTTTGCTGGAACTCCCTGGATATTGCTGTCAATATCAATTCTAGTTTCGCGTCCAATAATATCTTTTTGCGACATAACCGAACTTCCTTACCAGGTTATTATACAATATCGAAGCGTTTATGTCAAAGAAATACTAGCCTTTTAAGATGTAATATGGTATAATTTAAGATATGAAGAAAGAGCTCAAAAAACTGAAACATGCTCGCAGCGCAATGGCGCACCCGGATATCGATCTCGAACCGGATGAGTATGTTGTCCTTCATATCAAGCGCGCGCAGGTCGGCGTGGTTGGTATTTGGGTTACAGTTGGATTATTAATATTTGCCCTTTGCCTAATATTAATCGTTTTTGCGCAAAACAATAATCTCGATAGCACACTGTTCACTATTGATGAGCATTCAATGGGATTTTTGCGTCTTGCAGTTTTGGCGGTGTTCGCCTTAATCATCTTCGGTGGCTTTATCGCCCAAAGTGTCTATAATGCCAACCAACTTTATATCACTAATTATCGTGCTATCCAGAAGTCGCGCACCTCACTCTTTGCTAATTCTACCAATATCATCAAATTGAGCCGCATTGAGGATGTCTCTTTCCGCCAAAAGACTCTCTTTGAGCATCTGTTCAGTATTGGTACTTTGCGCATGTCCACCGTTGGCGACGAAACTACCTATACTTTTAATTGGCTCGCTACGCCGCAAGACGAAGTCAAAATTATTTCGCATTTAGTCTACGAAAACAAACATGGCCAACCGCCAAAAGACGAATAAAAAATCCCCCCCCACAAGGGGGATTTTTAATTGCGTGACGTTTTTATATAATTGCTTTCTTTTTCCATCCGCGCATTTAGCGTGTAGGACTTGCATTTACCTTCTTCACAGTTGCTTGATTCATAAGTGTAATCGCTATCCTCTTGCCATAAAGTAACACCACGAGGATCGGTAAATAAATCTGGCTCAATCCAACGTAAGGTTTTTGCTTCTTCAATATTCTCTGGATAATAACCATTTTCAGTATAATAACCTTCTTCTAGGGCAAAATACATCGCATTTATTGCAGTCTTGCGTTGTTCATCACGCGACATTGCCTCGGTATTAACCTTCTGTAAAAAGAAGAGTACCACGAAAATACCTACAAACACGATACACAGGATAAGTTCTAATACTGTGAAACCATTTTTCTTTTCCATGCTTATATTGTACCACGCCCACTTCTAGCCATGATAAAATAAGGTTAATGATAAAACCTTTTGTTGTTGATGATGAAAAAACTTGGAATGACGCGGTTGACCAACTACACGGGCATCCGTTGCAAAGTTATGGTTGGGGCGAAGTCAAAGCCGGCTACGGCTGGACACCTATTCGTTTACTATTCAAAGATGACGATAAAAATATTGGCGGCGCGCAGATCTTGCGCCGCAAATTGCCAGCTCCATTCAAGAGCATGATGTATGTGCCACGCGGTCCGTTTTGTGATAAAAAACAACGTTTAGCTGTGCTTGAGGCACTTACTGAGTGGGCTAAAGCGCAGCACGAAAAGTGCGTTGAGCTAGTTTGTGAACCAGAGTGGAAAGAAGCACCGAGTGGTAGCGATAAACTTGGTTGGCACGCCACTAAAAATCACATTTTGTTACCAAGCACAGTCTTGATTGATCTTAATCAAGATCCCGACGCCATGCTGGCCGCCATGCCAAAAACTCGCCGCCAAGACATCAAAAAATACTTACGCAATGGTTTTCAATTAGAGCCAGCCAAAACCGAAGCTGATTTTCGCGCCTGTCTGGATATCTATAAAGAAATTGCCGCCCGTGACAAATTTAATCTTCACCCAGATCAGTACTACCACGACATTTGGCAAAAAACCGGCAAATATAACCGTCTCCTCATGCTTAAAGATCCGAGTGACGGAGTGGTTGTGGCCTTTCAATGGGCACTTATTTCAAATGAATTTGCCTTTGCATTGTTTGCCGGCGTAGGTGCGCGTGGTCGCAAAATGCGCGTTAACGCAGGCGCTAAATGGCAGTGTATGCAAGATTTGCATAAGGATGGCGTGGCGCTCTATGACCTCAACGGTCTTTTAAATGAAGGCGTTGATACTTATAAAAAGGCTTTCCATGGAGACGAGGTCCATTATATTGGCTCATTTGAATTGCCACTATCCAAATGGTACGGTATTTATACCAAGGCTTTGCCGGCCGGCAAAAAAGCTCTTCACGCTGTAGGTAAAATCAAGAAAAAATAATTGCTCTTACAATGGTAGCACCGACTGGGATCGAACCAGTGACCTTAGGCTTATGAGTCCTACGCTCTAACCAGCTGAGCTACGGTGCCACTATTGCAAAAGCAATTACTCATCAAAATATAGCATAAAAACCACCTTCGAGCAAGGCTACTTCTGCTTCTTGAATACTACTGCCGTGCGGCAAGGCAAATAAATTTCGAAACCCAGGCCACGCTTATCATCGGTTTGGGTGTAATACTCGTAGTCTTCGCTGATGCGGCCTTGTCCGCCAAAATCAACTTCGTCGGTAGAGAAGATGGCCTTATATTTTCCTTCACCGGTCAGGTGTGCCGGTAGCCAGAAATTGGTCTGCGACTGGCTCGGATGGAAGTTAAAGACGAACAATAATCCGCCACGCTCAAACGCGATAATTTTCTTTTTCTCGTCAATCCAGAGATTCTCGGCATCTTCTTGGCTATCGAGCTTGTATTTCTTTGCCAGCTCAATCATGCCGTTATCGAAGTTGTTCAGCCATTCATATTTCAAGAAGCCATTATCTACCAGTGACCACTGGCGGCGTGCATAATGGAAGTTCCAGCCATTACCTTCACGCGGGAAATCAATCCATTCTGGATGGCCAAATTCGTTCCCCATAAAATTCAGGTAGCCGCCATAAGCTGTTGCCAGCGTGATAAAGCGAATCATTTTATGCAGTGCAATCATGCGGTCAATCACCGGGGAATGGAAAGCTTTATCCATGCCGGTATACATTTCCGCATCGGCTAATTGGAAGACGATTGTTTTGTCGCCCACTAGCGCCTGATCGTGTGATTCGCTATAAGCGATATTCTTTTCACCTGGGCGATGCGCAGTCAATTCATACCACATTTTGTGCATATCCCAGTTTTCGTCTTTCACTTTCAGGGTCTTAATCCAGAAATCCGGATCGCCCATCGCGAGGCGATAATCGAAACCGATCCCACCTTCGCTAGTTGGCAAGCACATGCCAGGCATGCCACTCATTTCCTCCGCGATTGTAATCGCATTCGGATTCACTTCGTGCACTAACTTGTTTGCCAGCATCAGGTAGGCAATCGCATCGGTATTGGTGGTCATATCGAAATACTGTTTGTAGTTGGTAAAATCTACGCCCAGCCCGTGATGGTGATAAATCATGCTGGTCACGCCATCGAAACGGAAACCATCAAAGTGGTATTCTTCCATCCAGAACTTAAGATTGGATAGTAGGAAATGAATCACTTCGTGTTTGGCATAATTGAATAATTTCGTGCCCCAAGC
>CAMZJD010000031.1 GCA_947307445.1 uncultured Candidatus Saccharibacteria bacterium
GTATCAGTGATGGAGTTCGTAAGATATTGCGCGACGAGCGCCCAGACACCAAAACCGTTGTATGCCAAAGTAATACCGACAACCGCGGAAAGTAAGGTGCCAAATAAGGTTGAAAAGAAAAATTTCTTGAAAATCATGCGGTTCGTGACATAGGCTTGCTGAATGGAGCTAATAGCGGCGATTGGAAGTTTGAGGCTCATAATGCGAATGACAGGAGTAAGAAGTTCGTCATGATAGAGATAGCTAATGAGTGGTGCCGCGCAGAAAAGGATTATATATAAGACGATGGAGATTGAAAGACTAGACCAGAACATGGTTGAGAAATCTAATTCGTCAGCATTTTTCTTTTGTACTAATGAGGTGCCTAAACCACTAGTTACGAAGACGTTAGCAAGTGTGATGAAGATAGTTACACAGGCAATGGTGCCATATTGTTCTGGTAATAAGATGCGAGCTAAGATGATTGAAACGATGAAACTGATTAATTGGGCAGTGATGCGTTCGCCAAAGCGCCAAAAAAGACCAGAGATTGTTTTTTGCTTGAGATTTTTTGTGTCGGCAGCCGCCATTAATCAACACTCCTAGCAAAAGCGGATTGCGGCTTGAGCAAACGAAATAGCAAGTTTAACAGAGGTTTAGAGTGAAGCAGGAGATATATTTTGAGTTTAGTTTTATGTGAGATAGGAGATTTAAGTAATTCTTTGGCAAGCGCTCGATTGGCTTCAATACAGGAATTGATTTTTTTACGAGCGGCCGAATCTTTTTTAAGCCGATGATAGTAATGTCCGACGAAATCAATCAGGAAAATGAGTTTTTGCTCTTTGAGTGGCAAAAGATATTCGGTGAGATTCTTATGTTGATAAAAATCTATTTTGACGCCCCAAGCATCAACAACGTCAAGCCGGTCGATAGATAATTGATGGATAATGCTATCTGGACGTTGGTAGTAGTAGTAAAGAGGCTCGAGGATATAAGATATTTTATTAGCTTGATCAAATTCATCTTGAACAATAAACTCATCTTCGTTTACCTTCCCCTCAGTAAAACGAAGAGTTTTAAAAATATGGGCCTTAAATAGTTTATTCCATTGGACCGTAGAGACACCGCAGTAATTATGACTGGCGCATGGGTTGATATAGTCAAATTTTTTATCGCCAGATACTGTAAATTTCTTCTTCTGATAAGAGTTGTAGCTTTCGGACTTGTCGGAAAAAATAATATAGTCGCAAATAGAAATGTCTGACTGGGTTTCGATGAGATTATCGTAAAGAACTTCAACTATTTCTGGTTTTACGTAATCATCGCTATCAATAAAAAGAATGTACTTCCCTTTACAAATATCGAGGCCAGCATTGCGGGCGCTAGAAAGGCCGCCATTCTTTTTATGAATGACCTTGATGCGCTTGTCCTGTTTAGCATAGTCGTCGCAAAGATGGCCGCAACTATCTGGCGAGCCATCATCGACTAAGATAATTTCGAGATTACGATAGGTTTGACTAAGGATAGATTGGACGCAGCGGTCTAAGTAATCTTCGATTTTATAGACAGGAACGATAATAGAGATTAAATCTGACTGTTTTTTTACTTTTGGCACAGTATAATTTTATCATATTTTGCGGCAGATTAAGATGAGTGGTGTTGAAAAAAGTTTCATTTGATGATATGATAAGTGGGCTTTATAGCAAAGAGATCTTTTTTGCAATCGAAAGGACGGTGAGATTGTGAAAGTATCAGAAATGATTCACGCAATTGCACAACGGAGTAAACAGCGGAAGGCGGAAAAGGCAAATAAGCCTAAGGAAGTGCCCCGTTATGCGGGTAAAGTTTGTCCCTATTGTGGCGGCAGCGGCATCCGCAACGAAACAACTATGCTTCCGATTCAGGTCAAATGCAGCGTCTGTGGCGGACGTGGGCGAATCCCCAGTTAAGCTGTACTCTACCGTAAGTCTTTCAACCCTACGTACCGCCCCGGCATGGGGCGGTTTTTAATGTGTCAAAATACCCCCTAATAGAGGGGGTATTTTGGGTGTGAGGTTTAAGGAGATGTTTAATACATACCACCCATGTCGCCACCGGCTGGGGCTGGGTTCTTTTCTGGGAGCTCAACGATGAGCGCACCCATAGTAATTGTCGTAGCAGCAATGCTGACGGCATTTTGGACGGCTTCGCGAGTGACGCGAGCTGGGTCGATGACACCTTCTTTCTTGAGATCAATGAGACCTTTGTCTGGTGTCATAACGTTAATGCCCTGTCCGTCTTTGGCGGTTTCAACTTGAGCAAGCAAAGCTTGGCTGTTGAGGCCAGCATTCTCAGTGATTTGAATAAATGGAGCCTTGAGGGCATTTTTGACGATGGAAGCGCCAGCGTTGTCGTCTTTGAGTTTCTTGGCGAGGTTGACGAGTGTAACACCGCCGCCTGGAACGATACCCTCATCGAGGGCAGCTTTGGTTGCAGCAACAGCATCATCAACGCGGTATTTCTTTTCGTCGATTTCGGTTTCGGTAGCACCGCCGACTTTGATGACGGCGACGCGGCCCTTGAGAGCAGCGGCGCGCTTATTGAATTCGCCAGTTTCGTAATCGGAAGTGGAAGCTTCGGCTTGAGCTTCGATTTGAGCAATACGAGCCTTTACCTCGGCTGGTTTGCCGGCACCCTTAATGATGGTAGTTTCGTCCTTAGTGGCGATAATCTTGTGAGCGGAACCGAGGACTTCGAGGCCGGAGTTCTCAAGGCTCATACCTTTGTCGGCAGACACGACGGTAGCGCCGGTAAGAATAGCGATATCTTCCATGATTTCCTTGCGGCGATCGCCGAAGGCTGGAGCTTTCAGAACGAGTGTATTAAATACGCCTTTGAGTTTGTTGAGAACGAGAACGCTAAGCGCTTCGCCTTCAACATCTTCAGCGATAATAACGAGGTCTTTGCGGCCAGTTTGGGCCATTTTTTCAAGGAAAGGAACAATATCATTGACGGCGGAAATTTTCTTATCCGTAATAAGAATGTCTGGTTTATCAAAAGTAGCTTCTTGGCGGTTTGGATCAGTGACGAAGAAGGCGGAAGCGAAACCTTTATCGTAGGTGTAACCCTCGGTAATTTCGGATTGCATTTCGAGGCCTTGACCTTGTTCGACGGTAACGACACCGTCTTTGCCAATTTTCTCAATCACGTCGGCGATTAGTTTGCCGATTTCAGCGTCGCCAGCGGAAATGGTAGCGACTTCGGCGATTTTTTGGCTGTCGCCATCGATTTTTTCGGCGGTTTTATTGATGCCTTTGACGATTTCGGCACCGGCGGCTTCAATGCCCTTGCGGAGATCCATGGGATTATGACCGGCTGCAATGAGTTTATTAGCTTCGGCGATAATGTTGTAAGTAAGAACAGTCACAGTGGTGGTACCATCGCCGGCGACTTTGTTGAGCTTTTGAGCGGCAGTTTTAATCAGTTTGGCGCCAAGTTGGTAGCCGAGAGTTTCGTCGTCATCGTTGCCGAGGTCAATCGCTTCAGCAACCGTGACGCCGTCGTGGGTGATAGTTGGTGCGCCGTAGCTTTTTTCAATTACGACGTTGCGGCCTTTTGGGCCGAAAGTGACTTTAACTGCATCATAAAGTGCCTTGGCGCCGCCGAGAATTTTTTCGCGGGCTTCGGCATCATAAAAGACTTTCTTTGCCATAAATATAACTCCTAGAGGGTAGCAAGAATATCTTCTTCTTTGATAATGAGATATTCTTCCCCATTTACTTTAACTTCAGTAGCGGCATATTCGCGATAAAGAATACGGTCATTTTTCTTCACGTTTTTAACATCTGGACCGATTGATTCAACGATAGCGGTATTCTGCTTCTCTTTTGCTTCGCCGAGAAGAATACCAGAGGCGGTTTGCTCGAGGGCGGCGTCTTTTTTCGCAACGACACGGTCGGCAAGGGGTTTGATAGCCATGAATTTCCTCCTAATGAATTGGTATGTTTTTAGTGTAGCGCGGACAATTAGCACTGTCAAGCAGCGAGTGCTAAAAAATAGAGGCAAAAGAATAGCCCGGCTGGGCCGGGCATGGTGAAATCAGAAATCTGCGAGGCGATGAAGTAGTTTGTATGGCTAACGTATTTTAAGATAACTGCCGTCATCTTTGCGCACCAAGTCAACTAGATCCATGTCTATGCTTCGTTGAAATCGATGATTTCATATTCTTGTTAATTAATGTGCATAGATGCCCCCGGCTGTGGCTCGGATATTCCGCATCTAAATACCACATAATTCCATTATAGCACAGATTGCTCAAAAAGTCAAGCATAAGCGGTTATATACGAGAGGTAATTAGTCTATGATTTGGACATCCGACACAAGGATAACTTCACAAGAATGGTCGCCGTAATCATTGCGTAAAAGGCTAGTAGTTAGCTCGTATCGAGCCTGGTTGTCGGTAGGGTCAGTGATAATTAGATCGACGAGGTGCCCGGAGATTTTCACATGGTCGCCACGCTGAATTTTGAGTGCTTTAGACTTGACGTTGTCATTTTCGTAGACAAGATGATTGTTGGAATATTGTGAGGCAAGTTCCTCATTTGGAGTATTAATCACCCAGCTCGCGTAGATGGTATAGGAAGATGTTATTTCGCGATTGCCGTGATCCCAGCTAATAACATTATTATGGGCGGCTGCTTCACCCCATGCGATAGCGACATCGCGTGGTACGACGCGATCGTAAAGAATTGAACTATCATAGTCGGTGACTCCAACTACTAAACCTTCGATTTCATAGGTTGCGACTTGTTTGGCGGTGGCGCTCCAATCTGGGCCGGAAAGTTTAATATTCTTTGGGGTAATGAGTTCTTGTTTTGGCTCGGGTAGGTCGGAAATGTTGCGGTAGGCGTGATTTGTAGCCATCATGATGAATGGAAAAGCCAAAAAGATGATAATGGCGACAACGACAATAGCAAGCACGACGATAAGGGCAACAATGAGATGTTTGTTGTTCTTCTTTGGTGGCGGTGCCGTTAAAAGAGATTCCATTTGGTTTTATTTTAGCATAATCGGGTCAGCTTTTTAAGTTGCTATAATATCAATAGAATGAAAGAGCGTTTAACAGAGATTGTAATGATATTTAAGCTTGGGAAGCTGTTAAAATGGCGTCAAATACCAAGTAACCAAAATGTCGTTTTTGCCATCAAGACTACGCAGGGGCGGTTTATTGTGAAAGAATTTAGCGAGGATGCAATTTCGGACACGCGAACGTTAAATATACGTCGAGAACAGATAAAAGTAAGCCGTGAATGGAATAAAAATGGAATTAAGTGTATTGTGCCGCGAACGGACTTTTTGGAGCTCGCAGGACGATTTTATGTAGTTTACGATTATTTTGAAGGAAAAACAAAGAAGCATTTTGGTAAAAAAGAGTTAGCGATGTTGGCGCAAACGCAAGCAAAAATTCATCAATTAAAAACGCCGACTTCTCTGGGCTGCGAGTATGATGAGATTGATTTTGCGGGCAAATTGAAAGTGCTTAATGATTTGGTGCGGTTAAATAACAATGGCTTAAAAGCCGCTAAACGCGAATTGGTGGCATCGCATAATGACTATAAGCCACGGAATATATTGTGGCGAAATGGTGAAATGTATTTGGCTGATTTTGATGCTGTTAGTTTAGTGAATCCAACGTGCGCAGTTTATGAAAGCGCGCTGACGTTTAGTTTGGTGCGGGGGCATGTGCGACGTGAACGTTTTGATTATTATTTGGAAGAATATGCAAAATACGCGCCATTATCGCAAGATGAACGTCTTTTGGCGGTGGCGGCAAATGGTAAATTGAGGTGGTTAAGATATTTGTTGTCAAAAGATTGGAAACATAATACTAGGGTCCGTAAAGACATAAAGTGCTTAACGAAGGAACTGGAAAGTTATTATAAAACCGTTGTAAAATTTTAAGCGTAAGGGAGATAAAATGGAAAATAATACGCAAAATTCAGCCGAACAACCGCAGACGCAACCAACTACGCCCGCTGCGCCGGCACCGAAGAAAACAAACACTGGCTTAATAGTTGGCATCGTGATTGGTGCGGTGGTGCTGTTTGTTATTTTGCCGATGGTATTTTTATGGATGATTTTTTCTGGCGTGCTTAATATAGGTATGGCGCGTTATCGCGATACAAGAGACATAATTGAAGAGTTGGAAAAGGTTGGTGAATCGCTAGAAATTGAAGAAAAAGTTGAGGACGAAAACAAAGTAGCGGCGGTTTGGAATTGTGCAAGTGGCACTGGTAGCGCGGATGATCGTGAGAAATTTAAGACGACAGTTGAGCTAAACAAAGATATGACTTTCCGCTATGGTCCATATGGCGATCTGGCGAATAATCATTTTAGCGGCACATATACTTTTGAGGATGAACACAAGCAAACTCAGAATGGTGATTATAAGTACTACATGGTCAAGTTCAATACAACTGAATTTATGGAAGATGGTGAGGTGCAGGAATTAAAGAATTTGTCCGATATGGAAATGGGTATTACAAAGACTGACGAGGGACGCGGCGCAATTACGATATTCGTAGCTTCTTACAACATGTATTATTGCTACGATTATTAAAAAATCCATGATGATTTAGTACTGGCGTCTTGGGGCGCCAGTATTTTTATCGGTAGGTGGTATGATAGTAATATGAGCATTAAAGAGAAGATTCCGTTTTATGATAGCTTGGTAATCCCCTATCATGTCGGTAAAGCATTATTTTATGGGGCAAAGAGTGGGTTCCCTGGCAAAAAGTTAACAGTAATTGGCGTTACTGGCACGAATGGTAAGACGACGACGTCGTTCATGATTTGGAAGATGTTGAATGAGGCCGGCCACAAGACCGGCGTGATGACGACGGTCGGTTGGGGCGTGACTGAGATTCATGAGCAAATGGAACACATGACGACAGTGGACTGTAAGGTATTGAACGAGCGGATTCGGACGATTGCAAATGAGGGCGCGGAGTACTTAGTTTTAGAGTTGACGAGCCATGCGATGGCACAGCATCGTGACTTGGGTATTCCGATTGATATTGCCGTAATGACAAATGTCACGCACGAGCACTTGGATTATCACAAGACCTTTGAACGCTACCGTGATGCAAAGCGAAAATTATTTAAAAAAGCGCGCTATGGCGTAATTAATGCGGATGATCCGTCGGCGAAGTTCTTTGAAACAGATATCAAAGAATATACGACTTACGGCATTAAGGGTGGTAAGTTGAAAGCCGAAAAGGTGAAATTGATGCCAGATGGCGTGGAATATGAGATTCCGTCGGAAGGTATTAAGATTAAGACGCGAATTGCTGGCCAATTTAATGTCTCTAATTCCCTGGCCTGCGTGGCGGTGGGTAAACGGCTTGGTTTAACAGATGATGAGATTGAAAAAGGCATTTATGCGCTGACGGAAGTAGAAGGCCGCATGGTAAAAGTTGATTGCGGTCAGAGCTTCACGGCAATCATGGACTATGCACATACGCCGGATGCGTTTGAAAAGTTATTACCAGATATGAAGAAAGCCACGAAGGGCCGCTTGATTGTGATGTTTGGTTCGGCAGGTGGTCGACGCGATCCATCTAAGCGCAAACCGATGGGTGAAATTGCGGGTAAATATGCCGATATAGTGATGCTAACCGAAGAGGACGACCGCGATACGCCAAGCGACGAGATTCTGGAAATGATTGCGGAAGGCGCGCGTGAAAAAGGTAAAAAAGATGGTGTGGACCTCTTTAAGATTGTGGACCGGCCGAGCGCGATTTTGGAATGTTGCAAGATGGCGAAAAGGGGCGATACGGTGCTCTTCCTCGGTAAAGGTAACGAAAAGACAATCGAGCGCGC
>CAMZJD010000032.1 GCA_947307445.1 uncultured Candidatus Saccharibacteria bacterium
CAGTGTTCTCTTCATATCTTTCCTCACATTTTCTATTCTAATAATACCACAAGCGCTTTAAGAAACCGAGAGGATATTACATTATTCTGACAATAACAAGAAAAAAATGACCCGAAGGCCATATAAAAAATTCAAGAATAGAATCCGTCAGATTGGTGGATTCTTCTTTCAAGCGCGTCTTCCCGACGAGCGAAGAAAGAAAAGCCGCCGAGATGGCGGATTCTAACTTGAATTATGGTGCGCCCGACTAGACTCGAACTAGCACAGCCGTTTGAATAGCCACTAGCACCTCAAGCTAGCGTGTCTACCAATTCCACCACGGGCGCAGGTACCATTATCTTACCACACTTCCCCTCTTTTGTAAAACGCTATGGCGTCATGTTTACCGAGCGCTTATTCACTGACCAATAACGCACATCCGCGAAACGATCTAGCGCATCAGTAAGAATAATCTCGGAATTGAAATAATCACTATATATTTGCGTATTGTTCACGTAATAATAAACTAAGGTTGAACGGTAAATACCAATTGCCGGCACATCATTTACCCATGTCTTCAAGAACGCATCATACTTCGCCTTGCGTAGTTTTGCATCTGGCGTAATACGTGCCGACAAGAGATTAACGTCCGCTAAACTATTTCTATAATTACTAAAATTCCAACCGGATTCAGTTGCCTGCGTAGAGCTATAATACACAAACGGATCCGCACTCACACCTAAATCCACCTCGTATAGCAGAATATCATATTCACGCGGCTTAATTACCGAGGTAAAGAAATCCGTCGCCGATTGTGATTCGTCGAAAATATTTAATACCGCCTCAAAACCAAGCTCATTTAATTCATTCACCACCTTCTCTGCCACGTGTAAAATCTTATCGCGCTTTTGTACGGCAACGTTAATACTCACAATGCCGCCATCGATATCGTATATCTTTTTGTCGTCCGCATTATAAAGTAGCTTTGCGTCCGCCAATAGTTGATAGGCTTTGTCAGTATCGCGTGCCGGCAATTCCGGATAAGTCAATTCTGGTGCTTGCGTGTCCAAAATTGGATAATCCAAATATTCGCCATCACGAATATCTTCACGAATTTTACTCATATCAATCCCATAACGAATCGCCTGGCGAACTTTCACATCTTTAAAGACCTCACTCTGATTATTCAAAAATGCAAATACACCACCATTTATTAAATTTGTGCGCTCACTCATATTGTTGTTGATATCCTGCCCCTCCGGCAGCTCAGCCGTCGCAATTATGTCGCCCGCACGCAAAGCCTCAGTAATATCATCCGTATTGGCATAAGTTTTCAATGTGAATGACCCCAACATGGCATCATGCAAAAAATAATTATCATTACGGTTTAAATAAATGGTCTGCTCACTTAAACTCGTCACGCCACCTACCTGCATCGCATTCAATAAAAATGGACCAGACGTAACTGGCTTAGTGGAAAAATCGCTCTCATAAACCAAAGCTGGACTAATGTCTTTCAAAATGTGTGCTGGCACTAATGGAAATTCAAGACTATCAACAAAGTCCGTATAAACTGACGGCAAAGTAAACTCCACTGTTAAATCGCCAGTCTTTTTATATTTAACGCCCGCAAAATTTACCGCCACCATTGTTTTGGCCGTCGTATCGTTAATAAGATCAATCGTATAAATTACATCATCAGCCGTAATCGGCTCGCCATCCGACCACACTAAATCATCACGTAAAGTCAAAGTCCAAATTTTGCCAGTCTTATCCATCGTAACCGACTTAGCCAATTCAGCTTTTTCGTGACCAGATGCGTCCGGCGACACTAAATTAGCGAACATCAACTTCGCTAGGACTTTTTCCGAATTCGTCACCGCATAAAGCGGATTCATTGAGTTTATCCTACCGAGCGTAGCTTCGGAATATTCCCCACCATCCGTAAAAGCATTCGTGTCGTATGAATCGCCATACCACATTATTTGCACTACCGCGAGCAAAAACACCGCCAAGACTAACAGGCCCCATTCTAATACCCATAAGCGCACTTCATGCACATTCTCAAGGCGCCCCAAAAAACGATTTGTAAAGCTTTTGCCCAAATGGTCCAAAAACTCATTCCAGCGCGTCAAAAGACTACGCTTCCGTCGTTGTTGCCCACTCTTTTCGTATTCTAATTTCATTATCCTACAACTAAAATTGCCAAGATTGAGAGCACGAAAATCACCGCGATCACAATCGTAGTATTATAAAGCGACTTCTCGAGACCGCGACGCTCAGTATTGAGCTCGCCAGAGCCACCAAAGCCAGCGCCAAGTGAGGCGCCACGTTGCTGCAATAATACTAACAAAATCAGCAATACTGCCGAGACGAAAGTAATAACTGTACAAATCACACCTATATTCATAGGTCTATTTTACATCAGGCATGGCCAAGTTGACAAGAAAGTTTATTACCGAGATGATAAGACAGCTGCCTACCGCACCCCAGAATGAAATATATACGTCTGGAATTAGCCAAATCGTTAAGCCTACCATGGCTGCATTCACTAGAATCGTGAATAACCCCAAAGTCAAAAAGATAGCCGGCAAAGCGAAAATCGTCGCCAGTGGTTTCACGAATGAGTTTACTAACGAGAAAATCAAACCCGCCGCCGCATACATCCAAAATGAATGCTGGATATCCGAACCTTCTTTAAATGTGGCAAACAAATTAATACAAATCCACATCGATGCCGAAGAAATCAGCCAGCGAAGCAAAAACGTTAAAAATTGTTTCTTAATCATAACCGTTCTATTTTAGCGCATCTTTACGTTTTAATAAAGTGTGATACTGGATCGCAAACCGATGGCTTTCGTCATCAATTCGCGCGATTAGCTTTGCAATATGGCTATCTGGTGCCAGTTCTACCATCCGGTAATCATCTTCGCCTTCTGGAATCACTAGGCGCACACGCGCGTTTTTACTGTGGTCGCCACTCTTATCGCGCCCCACCACCGGTACGCCTTCCGCTACAAGCTCTGCCCGCACTGCGCTAAGTTGCCCCACTGAACCATCTAACACAATCAAGTCCGGTCGCCCCCAATCTTTCAAATGGCGCAATCGACGAGTCAACACCTCGTGCATACTCTCCGGATCATTATTCTGCTGTTTATGTAACTTAAAACGTCGATACTCCGTGCGATCTGCCACGCCATTTATAAAACACACCATCGAGCCAACAACATTTTTACCTGATTGATGACTAATATCGTAACCCTCAATCCGCACTGGCGGCTTAGCTAAGCTTAATACCTCCTGTAAATCACCCAAAGCTTGATCGCTCGAAATATCCAAAAATTCCTTATCCGAAAAGACAATTTTCGTGCCCATACCCTTTAGGCCAAACAGTTGGTTGCGCAGCTCTGCCGCTTTTTCATATTCGCCATTTGCCGCCGCCTCATACATTAACTTCTCTATGTCGCGCAGCAACTTCTTGCGATTCCCCTTCAAATAGCTAATCATCCGGCGCAAATTTCGTTTATAATCCTGTGGCGTCGCTTTGCCGATTTCAATTCCTGGCGTTAATCCTAAATCTGTATTTAGCGTCTTTCGCCCGTTATATGGTCTGTCGTAATACGGAAACACCCGTCGCATAATCCTAAGTGCTCGCTGAATCGCAATTTTGCCATAATATGGGCCAAAATATTCCGCACCATCGTCCTCTGGATTGCGCGTCATAGTTACGCATGGGACCTCAGATTTCATATCAATTCGCACATACGTTACCGATTTATCGTCACGCAATAAAATATTCCACTTCGGCATGTAGCGCTTAATCATTTCGGATTCCAAAAACAGCGCATCCATCTCGGTATCTACTACAATCCAATCCGTATCATCAATCTCTGCCACTAACGCACGCGTCTTTGCGTCTTTGCGCTCTGGCGATTGAAAATACTGGCGTACGCGATTACGCAAAATCGCCGCCTTGCCAACATAAATTACCTCGCCATCACGATTTTTATGAAAATATACGCCCGGCTCCTTCGGTAATTCCTTCAATTTTGCCTTTAATTTTGGCGTTAGTGACACCATAGTCATAAGTATATTTTACCAAAAACACCCACGTTGCCGTGGGTGTTTTCTTTAGGGCATTTTTATTAACGAATTGCGCTAGTCAAACCACCAGTCATACTGGTTGCCTGTTTAAACAAATCTTTCAAGCTTACGCCGTCAAATTGTTCTTCGATACCACTTTCAACTTGTGGTAAAGCCGTATCGACACAACTTTTAATCTGAGCTTCGGCAGTAAACATTGACTTACATTGTTTTTCGACATATTCCTTTGCAACTTCTTTGGACTTTGCCTTAGCAGTTTCTTGGAATTTCTTGTCGATATCGTCAATCGTCTTTACGTCACTTGGCGCGCTAATTGTGGCCTTTTCGTAGCTAAGCTTAAGGTTAGCACTACTTTCGGACTTTTCTTCTTCATTCTTCTCCGAAATTACAATCGCCGCCAATTCGTGCGAGAATGGTTTGACACCAAGTTTGACCGACATATTCTTCAAGTCCTCATCGGTTTTATTGTCTATATCGAACATCGGATCTTCGCTTTCGCTGCAAGAATTAAGATCTTTAACTTCTTGCAAATCTTTTACTGCTTTTACGAAAGCATTAAATTCGTCTTTATTAATTTTTACAGCGATATATTTAATACCATCCTTCTCGACTACTTCCGCTTTTTCGTCAACTACGATAAAAGTATGCTCGCCATAAACCTTAGCAATCTTCTTCTTGAATTCCGCCGTTGAAAGCGCTTCGCCTTTCTCGGTTAAACACTTCATGCTAGTGCTAGTCTCAGAATCAAGCTTAATCCAAGCATCCGATAACGCTTCACCAAGGCTATCAAATACTGCTTTGATGGTCTTCATTTGCATATCGTCTTCATCGTCTTGCTCGCCACCAAAGGCCGTCATCAAGCTAGTCATCAACTGATAAACTAAATCAGTCGCGCTTTTAGCATCTTTAACCTTAATGTAGCCAACTTTATTGACTTCGATGACTTCTAGGCCCAAATTGAAATCGTACTCCTTAGCCTTTGCCTTGATGTCGATATTGGCGCTTGCATCATTACCACTAGCACTGACGTCAAGTGACACAGTCGACTCAGTTTTATCCCCACCACCAATATCGACTGAGGTCTTAATGTCGCCCTTGAGCTTTATATTCTCGGCTTCCCATAACTTGGAAATGGCATCTTTCACGCTATTTTCAGGTGTTTCATGAATGCTATACCAAACAAAGAAACCAATTCCGCCACCGATCAATAGTAACGCGATGATAATACCGATGATTAAACCGGCTTTACCTTTTTTCTTCTTTGGCTGCTCGGCTGCCGCTGTGGCTGCAGCTGGGTCCTCTGGCACAGCAGCACTGATCGGATCAGCTGCTGGTTCAGCGGCTGGAGCTGGCGCTTCAGCTACTGGTTCTGGGGCAACACTCGGCTCAACGGCTGGTGCTGCACTTTCTGTTGCTTTTACCTCCGAGGTAGGCGCGGCTTCGCTCACAGCTGCCACATCTCCTGTTTCTTCAACTGACGCAAATGGATCCACAAGTGCACCATCAGTTTCCGTGGTCGGAGTCATTTTTTCGTCTTCGTTCACGTTTTCGTTCCTTAATGCTTCTTCATTATTAAAAGGTTCTTCTGGAATTTCTAAATCCCCGGACCCAATCGCGCCGTCGAGGAGCTTCTCTTCCTCGGCCGGCTCAACTGGCTCTTCCTCTGCTGCTTGTTCATCAAACAACATTGGATTTATTTCATCTTCTTCGATGGCGACGAATTCCTCCTCCGCGATCGCTTCGTCCTCTAGCTCTACCTTCTTTTCGGTGTCGGCTAGCTCGGCGATATTCAACTCGCGCGAGTCAACATCGTCATCCAACACGGAAACTACTCCTTAATTTCGTTACCGGATTCGTCAAAGTACTTAACGACACAAGTTTTATGGTTGCGGTTGCAAGCCTTGATGGAACTGTATTCGTTATAAATATCAATTGAGGTAATCAAAAGAATTACCGAAAGAATCGCGAAAATCACAGTCGTGACTGCAAACAAAATATAAAAGAATTTATATTTGCCAGTCGCTCTATGACCTTCTGGATATCTCTCATAAAGAATACCCTTACCTGATGCTTTTTTGGCTACTGGCGCCTTCTTGACGGTCGTAGCCTTTTTCTTGGCAGTTTTTGTTGCCATAGGAAAATGCCCTCCTTATAAAATGCTTTAGCTTAAATATATCACAAATTTTACTCAAAAATCAAAAAATCATAAGCATTATGCTATAATTAAGGCAGAGATTTTTTGTATTTAAAGGGAGAAAGGCATCGATATGCAAGAAAAGAATACTAACATTAAGCACATTCACGCGCGCCAAATCCTGGATTCACGCGGGAATCCGACCGTCGAAGCCGACGTCATTCTCGAAAGTGGCCATGCTGGTCGCGCCGCTGTGCCATCTGGCGCTTCTACTGGCGCCGGCGAAGCGCTTGAGTTGCGCGATGGCGACAAAGACCGCTATGGCGGCAAGGGCGTCTTAAAAGCCGTCTGGAATGTTAATAATAAAATCAGCGACGTACTAACAGGTAATGATGCTGCCAACCAAGAACAAATCGATCATTTGATGTGTGAGCTTGACGGTACCGACAACAAATCCAACCTTGGCGCTAATGCCATCTTAGCCGTTTCCATGGCGGCCGCCAAAGCCGTTGCACACGCCAAAGGCGCACGTTTTTATGAATATATTGCCGACATCGCCGGCACTACTGATGACATGAAACTCCCAATGCCAATGATGAATGTCATGAACGGTGGCGCGCATGCCGACTGGTCAACGGATTTCCAAGAATATATGATTATACCGACTGGCGCCGGTAGTATTGCCGATGCTGTCCGCATGGGCGCTGAAGTTTTCCATAAACTCCACGACATTTTAAAAAATCGCAAATATGCCACTACTGTTGGCGACGAAGGTGGCTATGCCCCATTTGTTAAAGACGGCAATAATGAGCCACTCGAATTAATCAAACTCGCCACCGAAGCTGCCGGCTATAAACTCGGCGAAGATATCTGCATTGCGATGGATATAGCCGCATCCGAATTTGCCAAAGACGATCACTACGAGCTCAAGACTACCGGCGAGTGGAAGACTAGTGCCAACCTCGCCGATTGGTATCAATGGATTATTGATAATTATCCAGTAGTATCCATCGAGGATGGTCTCGGCGAAAATGACTGGACCGGCTGGCAAATGCTTACCGCGCGCTTCCCTAAGCTTCAGCTTGTGGGCGATGACCTCTTTGTGACAAATTCCAAATTACTCCAAAAAGGTATCGATGAAAAAGCCGCCAATGCTATCTTGATTAAACCAAATCAAATCGGCTCTCTCACTGAGACTATTGAGGCCGTCAAACTCGCTAAGGCCAACGGTTACCGCTGCGTCATGTCACACCGCTCTGGCGAAACCGAAGACACCACTATCGCTCACCTTGCGGTTGGTCTTGGTACTGGCCAAATTAAGACTGGTTCACTTTCCCGCACTGAGCGCATCGCTAAATACAATGAGCTCATGCGTATCGCCGAAGGCAATCACTCCCTTGGCTTAACCAATCCATTTAGCGAATAACACTTATCCGGAGCGCTACGGCGCTCCGGCATATTGATGCAAAAACTCTCTCAAACTCATCAGCTCCCCACTGATGAGTTTTTGTATAAAATATTTATTCAATCTACAAAAA
>CAMZJD010000033.1 GCA_947307445.1 uncultured Candidatus Saccharibacteria bacterium
AGGCCCCGCTTTTTAAATACGATATTACTTTTTCTTAATATCTTTGCGGCTCGGACCATTATAGAAATAAGCCGTGAAGAGAATTGTTATTGCCACTGTAACGAAAAACGTTTCAATCACAGAAAGTGCAACTTGTGCGGCGGAATCAAGATTTATAAAACCGCCCGCGATTTGCGCGATAATTAATCCTATTGCGAGGACAAAATTAATTACGAAAAGAGTTCCTGCGCCAGTTTTTAAAAACTCAGTTTCCCATTTGGTTTCCGATTGCTTATTGGAGGTTTTCTTTTTGGCCATATTTTATTCCTATAAAACGCTTATGTTTATATGATAGCACAAGGCTGTGCGCTATAATATAAGCATAATGGCAATCCTTGAAGTAAAAAATCTAGTAAAAACCTATGGCAAGGGCGACAATCTTGTCAAAGCCGTAGATGATGTGAGTTTTACGGTCGATGAAGGCGAATTTGTGGTTATTATTGGTGCTTCGGGCTCTGGCAAATCTACATTACTACACCTTATCGGCGGCGTAGACCGCGCAACCAGTGGCGAGATTATTGTTGACGGGGAAAACATCACTAAACTCCACGCCGAGAAGTTAGCTATTTATCGTCGCGAAAAAGTGGGCATTATTTATCAGTTTTACAATCTCATTCCGGTGCTAACCGTAGCCGAAAATATTACATTGCCAGTTGATCTTGCACATAAACAGCCTGACGAAAAATATCTTGCCGAATTAATTGAAGAGCTTGGCATGACAGATCGCATTAAATATTTGCCGAATCAGCTTTCTGGTGGTCAGCAGCAGCGCGTTGCGATTGGTCGCGCGCTTTTCAACCATCCTAAAATCGTCCTTGCCGATGAGCCGACTGGCAACTTGGATAAAAAATCTGGCGACGAAATCATGCAATTGCTTAGAGAAGCGAACCAAAAACATCATCAGACAATTATTCTTGTCACACACGATATGAGTATTGCCGAAAAAGCCGACCGCGTGATTACTTTTGAGGACGGTAAAATCATTGAAGACCACAAGCATTACCAAGACGAACCGAAACAGAGCGACGAAATTACGCCCGAAGTTGAAGCCGAAATTGAGCATATAGAAGAAAACGAGGAATCGGATGGGGATTCTAACTAAACTCAATCTCCAAAATCTCGTCAAAAACCGCGCTCGTACCATCATGACTATCGCCGGCGTTGCTTTATCGGTTGCCTTAATTTTAACGGTTGGCGGATTTATCACGAGTTTCATCGCCACCGAGCGCAATTTCGCCATCGAGGAATATGGTGATTTTCATATTATGTATCTCGACATTCCCGGTAATTACGTGGCTGAGCTAGAAAATAACTCACTCGCCGAAGTGCAATATTATGCCAATCATGTGGATTGCGGCGATGAGATGGGCGAAGATTTCTTCCAATGTTATGGTTTTTCGGCCTATCCGCGCCAAAGTTACACGCCAATTACGGATAAAAATAATATTATTCGCGATGCCGAACACGAATATAATGTGTTTCTAAAATACAAAGACGCTACTAGGTCCGATTTTTCGCGCAAGATGCTATCGCGCGCACTTACAGATGCTGGCTATGATGGCTCAATTATTATCCGCGAGAACACCACTCTTGCCGTTATTGATGGCGACTTGCCCGAAACGACGCGGATCGTATTGTTCTGGGTCGCCTTTCTTGGCATTGCTATCATGGCGATTGTGGCCGCTTTTGTAATTCGCAACTCGTTTAATATTTCTATCACTGAACGTGTGCGTCAATTTGGCATGCTGGCCAGCATTGGCACACGTCCGCGCCAAATTCGTTTTATGGTTTATCAAGAAGGTCTGTTTATTGGTCTGGTCGCCATTCCGTTGGGCATTTTACTGGGCGCCGGCGCAACGTTTATATTAACACTCGTTGTCAATCATCTATTCGATGGTCTCATAGCTTACGACATGCTGTTTTATATTCCACTATCTTTTTATGCCATCATTGCCGGCGTCGGCTTGTTTATTATCTTTCTAGCGGCAGCATCGCCAGCTATTGTAGCTAGTCGCGTTAGCCCCATTGCCGCTCTACGCAACGTTCAAGATATCAAAGTCAAACCACGCAAAGTGCGCACTTCAAAAATCACTCAAAAAATCTGGGGCATTGGTGGCGTGATTGCGGCCAAAAATCTCAAACGCAGCCGACAAAAATATCGCACGACTGTCATTTCAATTGTTGTAAGCGTTTCGGTATTTATTGGCGTATCGTCATTTATGATGTATGGTCACCGCATCCTTGAACTATTCGTCCAGGACAATGGCGCCAACTTTATTCTTTCTGTGTCCGACGATAGCGTTTACACCAATGTAATTGAGCGCTTCCGTCCTAAAGAATATGCTCTCTATCATGCCATCGCTTCTTATGGCGAAGAAGCCAAGCCAAACATCTATATTACTTCGCGCGATGAATTTACGCGCTATGCTCGCGAAAATGGCTTTTTGGTTGCCGATTATACGCAGCTCGCTATTTTACAAGACCACTATTCTGGACGTGATTTCGATGGCAACATTATTTATACGCGCGGTACCGATTATAAAGCCGGCGATGAGATAACCTACCAAGCCGTAAAAATCATCTTTGATGCCGAAGAAGAATCTGAACAACCCGAAGAGTCTGAAGAAGATACCGAAATCATTGGCACTTCCAACGAAAAAATCAGCGATCCGGAAACTCTAAAAATATCCGCCGTGGTAGAGGATTCGCCGCTCGGTTGGGCCTCGGAAACAATCACGCCAAATGGTGCCATCTTTATTTCCGAAGACCATCCATTTGCCCAAAAACTGCGCGATTATTGGTATGACCAAGGTTTATTCATTGCTGATAGTGGACTTGGCGAAGACATTGCAGATTATGTAGAAGATTTGAACGAACAGAAAATCGCTGCTGGCGAACGTGCCTTTAACTATTACTACCAAAATGTCGAAGAAGCCGCCCGAGCCGTGCGCAGCGTAGTACTTTTTGCCGAAATCTTAACTTATGGTTTTATCATTGTCGTGTCGCTTATCGGCATCACAAACATTTTCAATACGATTACTACTAATATTGCTTTACGCGCCAAAGAATTTGCCGTCCTTAAATCTATTGGCATGACTAATAAAGAGTTTAATCACATGATTCGGTTAGAAAGCGCTATGTATACTACTCGCGCCTTACTGATTGGCTTGCCAATTGGTTTCCTTATGTCTTATGGTGTATCGCGCTTGTTTAATACAGCCAGACTTGGCATAGGCTGGTTAATACCATGGGGTTCAGTCGCTATTTGTGTTATTACGGTGGCTATTCTGATTGCAGTCATCATGCGCTACTCGGTGCGCAAAATCAAAAAACAAAATATCATTGAAACCATCCGCCAAGAAAGCTTCTAATTTTCGAGTGATTCTTTAATCATTACGGCATCGATTTGAATGGTACCGCCATTATCTAGGTCTCCGCCCAGCACGGCTTTAGCCACAATATTTTCAACGGTTTTCTGAACCATGCGACGCATCGGGCGCGCACCAAGTTTTGGATCGTAGCCATGTTCAACAAGTATATCTTTCGCCTCATCGTCAAGCTCGACGCGCATTTTCTTTGGCTCGAGTGTTTGATTGACGCCCTTAATAATCAAATCCACAATCTTGCGCAAAGCCTCTTTCGGTAACGGTTGGAAAATACAGATTTCATCAAAACGGTTCAAGAATTCCGGTTTAAACTCGCCATTACGAATCAAATGGTCCGTCAATTCTTCCTTCACATTTGCAAGATCGGCGCCACTGTCAATCAAATGACGAATTTCTTCAGCACCAGCGTTGCTAGTGGCAATGACGATTGCGTCACGAAAACTTACTTCGCGGTTGCGTACATCGCGCAAAATACCTTCGTCTAACAGCTGCAGAAGCGTTGTGAGTACTTGCGGATGCGCCTTTTCAATCTCATCCAATAATACAACTGAGAATGGGTGTTTCATTACCTGCGCCGTGAGGCTCAATTCATCCTCTGCGCCATCGGCGATTAGACGTTCCACGTCTTTTGCGGTGACGTATTCGTTCATATCCAAGCGTACAATTTCACCTTCACCCTTGAAATATACATCACTCAAAGCCTTCGCCAGCTCCGTTTTACCTACGCCCGTTGGGCCAAGGAAGAGGAAAGTGCCAATTGGGCGGTTTTCGTTGCGCACGCCAGCGGCTGCGCGGCGTAGTGCATCGCTCACGGCTTTCACGGCATTTTCTTGGTCTACCATGCGCTCATGAATCAAATCCTCAAGGTTCAAAAGGCGTTGTTTCTCGGCATCATCTTGTGAAGCTTGCATCTTTACGCCATATACTTTTTCTACGGCAGTCTGTACCGACATGTCGGTTACAATCCCATCTTCGGCATGTCCGGCCGCAGCTTCTAGCAAGTTTAAAGCTCGTCCTGGCATCACTAAATCATGTACATAACGTTCGCTCAAACGGTAGGCTTCCGTTAGCGCCCAGTAGGTATAACGCACATTGTGTTCATGTTCAAGTTGTGGCACGTGGTCTTGCATAATCCGCATTGTTTCTTCGGCGGAAGCTGGTGCCAACATGATTTTATTTAATGCGTTTGCTAACTGACTATTATGCGCGGAAATTTCCAAATAACGCTGTTCGTTCATGGTGAAGATGATGCGCAAGCCGCCACCTTGGATTACTGGCAATAATACGTTGCCGAGGTTGACGGAGCCAACGCCTTCTTCGAAGAATAGCTGCGCATTGTCGAGCCATAGAATAATATTTTTAGCGAGATAGGCCTCGTTCATAATTTGTGTTACCAAATTTTCCAGCTCGCCGCGACCGCCCGCGACACCAATTAATGCGGCGGCATCTAGTTTGAAAATCTGGCGGAATTTTAGACGGGAAGAAATCTTACTATCGGCATCCAAAATGCGATCAGCAAAAGTTGTAACTAGCGTTGAGCGCCCAGAACCTTCTGGCCCAATAATTGCAATATTTTGACGGCCACCTTTTGAGAAAACATCTACCATTTTTTCAACCGCTTCTTGTTGTTGTTCAAGATGTACCTGTTCTTTCACAATGCCTTCGCGGTAACGCGAAATATTGACGGCGAATTTTTGCAACAGCGGCGTGTAGCCGAACATTAAATCACGCGCAAAACCACCAGTATGGCGCGGTTTGCGCATGCTTTTCACTAAACCGTGCAAGTAGTTGTACCACGTGATACCGTTATACAAATCCTTGACTTCTAGTTTCATGCGGCGCAGCATTTCCTCGTGTATCGGGCTGCATTCAATCATGGCCACTGCCAGTACGCCACCAGAAATTTGTTCGGCGTCTGTTGCTTTGCGCACGTCACGTGCCTTCTCGAAAATCGGCGTAACATCTTCCGGCAAGGTTGCAGCAATAGCGCTCATGAACATCGGCGTGATGCCATAGCGCAGACCCAAAAAGCCGCCACTTTGCGACTTACAAACAATCTCGGCCAGTTTTAGTGGATCGGGATTTTCTGGCAGCATCTTCAGTAATCCGCGTGACAAAATATCATCATAACTTTCGGTACGACCATTTGGCACATGCAACAATTCGTGCTTTGCCCAGTACATAATCATTACAATCCAAATCGCAATCGCAATTAGCACCCAGCCATAAGCAATCTTTACATACCAAACCGTAAATAAACCAAATGCTGCGCTAAAGAAGCATATTGCCCACAATGCTACGCGAAATGGCTTATTATCAAACATCCGGCTGAGGCGCGATTCACGAGCGCGGCGAGAACCATAATTATATACACTCATAATGTTACCCCCATCATACCTAAGGCGATTGCCGCAATCGGTGCCAGTGGTAGTAGTGGCCAAATAAGAACCAGAGCACTACCGATCGCCGCTTCAACCAGCAAGAACACTACGCCGAAAATTAGAATCAGCAAGCGCACGACTAGACCAACTAGGCGGGAAATCAGTTTATCAAAAAAGGCGGAAATGCGCTTTTGTAGTGGCGCGAAATCATCTGTGTAAGCGGAAATTTGGCGAAAAGGCGAGAACAAGGTGCGTAGCAACAGACCTATTGAGAAGAAATCTGCCGAACCTTTGAGGCGGTCGAGAAAACCATACCCAAAAGTGAGCCAGCCACTCGTATACCACCACTGCAAAAAACTAAACATTAGCATAATCAAATTATAGCACTTCTATCTTGCAAAATGCTATCGATTATGCTAATGTTAAAGCAAATAATAACAAGGAAAACAAACATGCAAAAAAAGAAGAACTTCCAACTGGCCGTGATCGGTGTTCTTGCCTTTGCGGTGCTCTTTATGTCGGTAGGTTTCGCTGCCTATTCGCAAACACTAAATATTAATGGTACTACACATGTTGCCGCTAATAAGTGGAGTGTCCACTTTGTTTCTGATGCGAATGCTGAAGGTTACTTCCAGCGCGCTGCCGGCTCTGTTACTGAGACCAGCAAGACCGTTTCGGATACGGCAGTAACTTATGAAGTTACGCTAAGCAAACCAGGCGACTTCTTTGCCTTTAATATTGACGTCATCAATGATGGCGATTTCAATGCTACGCTCAAGACTATTACTATGACCGCTCTTACAGAAGCGCAACAGAAGTATCTAACCTATACCTTCACTTATGACGGCCTAGATTATACTTCTACTGCGACTGATCTCTCTATTGGCTTGCCATATGCTACTGGTAGCAACCGCAAAACTACGGCCGTTAAGGTTCAATACGTCCAGCCACAAAACGCTAGCGACCTCCCAACCGAACAGGTGAACCTCACCCTTAGTGTCGCGCTCGATTACCAACAAGCGCAATAATAATTTCGTAATCGACTCTGCCTCGCAAATAGCGGGGCAGAGTACCTCAAATGCGCATCAATATAAACGATCGAAAAATCTATCTGTTTGAACTTTTCATGCTAGTAGCAATACTAGTCTTTTGTGTTTATTTGGCGGATTTTCCGACTCTGTTCAAAAACTATGCTCTCATCATTAGTTTTGCCATTATCTTCGGTGTGAGCGTGGCGGTTTTTGGGTATCGGAAAGATCGTCATTATCTCCGCGGTGGGGCCACACGTGCAATCATTACGGTAGTATTGGCAGTTTTCATCATCGCTTTTCTGGCGGGGCTATTTCTGGGTTTTAACCGCAGCTATGCTTCACTCAGTCTAGCGAAAAATTTTGAAGGGCTAATCCCAACTGTGCTTTTAGTGGTAATTACGGAATTATTACGCCAGAATCTCTATCGCAAGAGTAATAACCGTTGGCAAAATGTTGTGTTTTTTACAACAATTTCCAGCCTAATGTATATTTTATTAGCATTAATCCCCAGTCAACTAACCGACATCGAAAAGATTTTCTTATTTATCTGTGGCAGCGTTTTTCCAATTATTGCTACCGAAATGTTATGTTCGTACCTCACTAAGAATGTCGGCATCCAGCCGAGCTTAACCTACAAACTAATCGTAAAATGTTATGTTTACGTATT
>CAMZJD010000034.1 GCA_947307445.1 uncultured Candidatus Saccharibacteria bacterium
AATAACACAAGAAAACCGGATTTCTCCGGTTTTCTACGCTGTTACGCGCCCACCCTGGGGCACATTGGTTTGTTTTAATCCGCTGTTTATTTTTGTTTCTAGTCTCCACACTTTCCACGTTATCAGTGGAACCCCGTGAAGCGTACCAGCTTGTATTTATTAAAGCAAAAATAAGCGTTAGCGTCAAGGGGTGTTGTAAATTTTACTAGATATCTTCGTCAGTTTCGGTGGCCTCGTCGGCGCCAAGTTCTTGGATAGCATTGCGCTCGCCAAGTTGATATTTTTGATGGTGCGCGCGGTGCTTTTGTTCTTTGATTTCAAGAGTAATGACCGGGATTTCTGGCTCAGCTTCAGCTTCAACTTCAACTTCCGGTTCAGCCTCAGCCATCATTTCGCGCAGCTCACGTAAAACTTCGGTTAAACCCTGATGCGCAACGGCGGAAATGGCCATTACTTTGGCGTCTGGATTCTCTTTAAGGATAGCGCCCATTTGCATATCGATGATTTCTTGATCCACGCCCTCAATTTTAGTCAGCACCACGAGCTCTGGGCGGCTAGCGAGTTCGTCGGAATAATTCGCCAGTTCTTTGCGGATGTCGCAGTAGGCCTTGCCGGCGTCATCAGTATAGACGTCAATTAGGTGTAGCAACACCTTAGTACGCTCAACGTGGCGCAAGAAACGATCGCCTAGGCCCTTCCCTTCGGAGGCGCCCTCAATTAAGCCCGGAATATCGGCGATTAAAATGGAATGGTCGTCAATTTTAGCAACACCAAGATTTGGCGTAATGGTCGTAAATGGATAATCGGCGATTTCTGGCGTGGCATTGCTAACTACGGAGAGAAAAGTCGATTTACCAGCATTCGGAAAGCCAACTAGACCGACATCGGCCAAGAGCTTCAATTCAAGCTCGGCATCATAGGCTTCGCCTGGGTTACCGAGTTCGGCGATACGTGGCGTTTGGCGCGTGCTGGAGCGAAAATGCCAGTTGCCATAACCGCCGTCGCCACCGTGCGCCACAATCGCGCGTTCTTCGTCATGCGTAAGATCGGCTACAATTTCATCGCCGCGTTTAACGACAGTGCCAATTGGGACTTCTACGATAAGGTCTTTACCGGAACGGCCGGAAGATTTCTGGCCGGAACCGGCCTTGCCATCTTCGGCGATTAATTTTGGCTGGAAGCGGAAGTCAATTAAAGTGTCGCAATCTTTACTGGCTACAAAAACGACATCGCCGCCTTTGCCGCCGTCGCCACCATCTGGGCCACCTTTCGGAATATAAATCTCGCGGCGAAAAGAAATGGCGCCATTGCCGCCTTTGCCCGCTTTAATATAAACTTTCGCAGTATCTACAAACATATTATCTATATTTTAACATAATTTTATAGATATGTAAAAAGCTTTTGCGTCACAAAAAGTCGCCCCGGAGGGCGACTATTTTAGTGAATAAAGTTGTACTTAATGGCGTCGGCCCAGTAAATCGTAGCTTGGGTAACGCGATACTTTACACCCCAGTTCATTTCGCGAATGGTGATGTATTCATTCTGAACAACGCCAACTACAATAGCAACGTGGCCATAACCGCTACGGTTGCGCGTAGCCTGCATGACGGCACCATAAGACGGGGTATGGTCAACGCGATAGCCATAATTTGCCAAGGAAACATTCCAGGAGCGAGCATTACCGAGCGAGACACTTGGCAAAGGCATGCCGTTAGCCTGACGCCACCACCAAGCATACCACGTACACTGGCCTGGGTAGTTTTTATTACCCGGAGAGTTAGTGTAGAAGTAGTTAGAAATCACAATCATGTTGTGGCGATCGGCCGAGTCGCGCACGAAGGTGCTGCCGTAGTTGTAATTGGTGCGCGGTGGCGTTGGCGCGACATATTCTGGACGCTCTTTTTCTGGTAGAACGCCGTTTGGTAATAAGATAAGCTGATTAGCGGCAATGTCACTATTCTCTAAGTTGTTGTGCGCGATAATTTCGGCAGCATTGGATTTATATTTCTCTGCAATGCTGCTGACAGAATCACCACTTTTAACCTTATAAACGATGCCCGGCACACTTGGAATATAAATAGTGGCACCAACTTTCATGGCGGATTCGTTCTTGAAACCATTAGACCAGCGAATTTGATCTTTAGTGACGCCATACTTGGCGGCTAGTGAAGCTAGAGTATCGCCTTGCTGCACGACGTAACTAATAATACCGATGCTTAGGCTAGAGGTATCAATAATAGTCGGCTTTTCGACAATAGTGCTAGTAGAATCCTTGGCGGAGCCGGTAGCTTCGTAAACGAGGCGAGCGTCAATATAGTTGTTAGTGATGGTGGCGCCAGATGGCAAAGAAACCGAATCGGCGATGTTAGCTAAAGTGTAAGCTTCGGATATTTGATCGGCCGTAACGGTAAAGTTGGCATCTTCAAAGGCGGCCATGATTGGGGTTTTAACAGTCTCGTCGTTGCGCTGCGAGCCGAAGAACATAACGGCAAAAATAGCCGCAAAACCGATAAGATATGGGAATAATTGTTTAATTAAAAGTTGAAATCTCTTCATAATGAAACGACATTGCTGCCCACCGGCAATGAGGATCTCTACTTCGAAAAACGTATTTTTCGCGTGGAGAGCCTAATTAATTATACCATATTCACAATAACTACAAAAGTCTGCACATCTCTTTACAGTGTGCGCGAGCGTTGGCGTTATGCCCCGCTTCGGTGGTGGCATAATACATTTTATTGTCATCGCCAGTCAAGAAATAGAGATCCTGCGTGCTGGTCGGGTTTGCGACGGCAAGCAAAGCACCCTTACCTGGAGCAGAAATTGGTGTTGGTGGCAAACCGGCGCATTTGCGTGAATTCCATGGACAACCGATTGAATTAAGATAGCTCATATCGGTCTTGGAGCGATTAGGGTTGAGTTGGTCGGCGCGGTAAGCAATAATCGCATCGGAACCAAGCACCATGCTTTTTTTATAACGTAGCAAGAATACTTGTGCCACGTGTGGCATTTCGGCTGGAAGCGTACCGGATTCGCGCTGCACTACTGAGGCGAGCGTAATGCCCTGGTAAAGCGTTAGCCCTTGGGCTTTAAACTTTGCGGCGAGATCGTTTTCTTTAACGACTTTTTGCATCTCGTCAAAGGTGCGTTTTAAGATATCTTCCACTGTAGCGTCTTCATAGAACTCATAGGTTTCACCATAAATATATCCTTCTAATGAAACCTCGGCTGGTTTATCGGCGAGTAGCGGATGATCATATTTCTTTGAGAAAGCCGCCTCGATAACTTCGTCAGAATAGCCTTTCGCCTTAATGACAGCCTTAGCTTGCGCCACCGTGCCGCCAGGCAAGAAAGTGAGTCGGAAAGTTTTGGCGAGTGCGCCTTTATCGAAGCGCTCTACGATATCTTGAACGGACATATGCGGATTGAGCGTATATTTGCCAGCTTTGAGTTTTTTATCACGACCTTCAAGTTTCATATAGATGCGGAACGCAAATGAAGATTTAATAAGACCCTTATCTTCTAGATTTTGCGCAATCACGGAAGTGATATTTCCCTCGGCGATGGTAAATTCTGTTTCATCGCAATCTTTTGAACATTCAGTGGCATTAACCGGAGTAAGCATGCCCTTATACCACATCACGCCACCGATGGCGACAAGGATACCTAGGACTAAAATGCCTAAGATAATAAAACCGATTATTTTACCTACGCTCTTCTTTTTCATGACTCCTCCTTAAGTTCTGCTTCAATTTGTGCTAAATCTGCGCCTTCGAGAAAATCTTGTAAGATGATAGCAGCAGCCTCAGTATCGATTTTGCCATCTTTGCGATCTTGGCGGCTAATCTCATGATGCGTGGCCGCAAAATGCTGTTCGGCCTCAACTGAAGTCCAAGATTCATCCTGAAAATAAACTCTTGGTACCGCTTGGCCTTGCGCTTTGAAATAGTCCATCAACTGATTAATGAATAGATGGACGGATTCGGTTTGGCGGGTTTCTTCACCGCTATTATTGCGTGGCAACCCGGAAACAATTATGTCTGCTTTTTCGAGCCGAAATTGCCTCTCAATTTCCGACAATTCATTCCCGTCTACCGGAATCATGCCGCGCGGCACAGCAATTCGCACGGATGTATCCGCGTAAGCCACCCCGATACGTTTCGTACCGATATCGAGTGCTAAAATTCGCATTATTCTACCGTAATTGTTATATCTACTTTATTTGGGTCGGAAGGGATAGAAGTTACCCAGAAATACGATGTTTCTATATCAACACTGGAAATGCCATTGATGGACGTGAGGAGAGATTTAACCTTGCCGACTTTTTCGCCATAGCTCTTTTCGGCAATCATTTCTGGCGTGACGCGTGGACCAGTCTTAACTGTGCTCTTGAGCTTAGCGGTAATGTTACCATTTTCTTCCTTGTAGTTGTCAAAGAAAGCTTTATCGGCCCCTTCTTCGCCTTCGGCTACGATGCCGCTAGAGTAGATCTCCTGCGTGTCATCGCCGATGTTCTCGGAGACTTGGGCACGGATATAAATATCAATGTCGGTGCGCTGAACGGCGAAAATAGAATAAGTGACTTCGCTAAAGATTTTTGGCGTGACGCCTTCCCCGACTTCTTCGCCTTGAAGTGGCGAGGTGCTGATTTTGCGCTCTTTAGCCTTGAAGCTGGAACCAATCAAGATATAGTCGCCGCTAAACTCACTAGCGAGTTCACCGCGCGCGTCAGCATCACTGTTTTCGAGGTTGTTTTCGGCTTCTTTAAGGTCATCATCGTCAATTACTTTAATTTCTTTTTTGGAGCCGCCAGTAATACCACCGGTATGGACGGAGGCGGCATATTTACTGTCATTAGTTTTCAAACTAGCGCCTTCTGCCAGATCATAATCCGATCCAATATCTACAGCTCTTACTGATACTACCGCATCTATGGCTTTTCGGATCTTACAACCGAATCGGCCGTTAACGATAGCTGGTTCGCAGTTGTCGTTACCGACGGCACCTAATGATGCTTTTTCGGTAGTTTCATAAACTAATCCTTTGGCAGAAGTTAGTCTCGTACCAGCCGGGATGTCAATGGCTGGAATTTTAATCTCTATACTGCTACTACTAGCCACTGGCGAGGTGCGTTTAATGTAAACTTTGCCCGTCGCCTTGGTGCCGACATCTTTTTTACCCGTAGCCTCAAACTCGGCTTCGGCTTTCTTAGTAAGAGTTTTTTCCTCGATGAAGAAAACGCCATTCTCGGGATCAGACTTGCTACTATCGGTGACAAGCTTGACGACTTTGCTGAAATTGGAGGCGGTAGTATGGACTTTAACGGAAATCTTGGCTGCCGGCGCAACAACGTTCGCCCAAACCAACAGCAAGACGAGCAAGATAATGATGAATGCGCCACCAATAATGTATTTACGGTACTTCTTAAAATTTGGTACAACGGCTTTTTTCTTTTTAGCTGGCTTTTTCTCGTCATCGTCTAGTTTCCCGAGGTCCTCAACTTCTTCGGCGGCGGCAGCAGCGGCGACAGCGTCATCTTTCTTGTCGGCTTTTGCTTTAGCAGCCTTTTTGGGCTCTCCTTCAATTGGGGCCTCCTCGGCTTCGTCTGGATTATCGTCTATAGTGTCATCTTCGGGGATATCTTCTTTTTCTTCGCCAAATTCGACAGCATCGCCAGTGTCTGGGAGTTGCGGTTTGCTTTGGAGATTTTTGGCGGTTGGCATCTTTACAGAATTAGCCAAACGTAGCAGTGATTCATCGGAAGTAATCAGAACTACGGTTTTTTCGGCCTTAGTTGCGGCCTTGGAAATAAGTTTAAAATTTACGGCACTACGCAAAACACTAGTCTTTTTGGGTGGGACTAATGCCACGATTTTACTCTTCGCGCCCTTAATGTTAGCCAGAATATCAGTAATGTCATGCTCTGGCTCAATATAGATGACGTCTTTATTCATAAGCTAATTATATAAAAGTCTAAAAATAAGCGCAAACTAAAAAGCGCTTGTGCTAAAATGTAATAAATGGGCATTTTTGGTTTTAAGTCAGGCGCAAAAGATATTCCAGAACCGGCCCCTGCGACGATTGCCACAAATATGGTACCGGACAATGAGCGCCAGTTGTTGAATGAGCTCGTCCTCGAATCGATTAATGAGGGCGTATTGATTGTTGACCAGCGCGGTAACATCCAACTTGCCAACCCTGCCGCTTGTAAACTGATTGGGCGCGATGTTGATGAATTACTACATGTGAATCATGAATCAGTCATGACTTTGTTAGATAAAACTGGCAACCAAATTAGTTCTGGCCGCAATCCAATCAACTTAGCGTTGAAACAGAAGGAATATCGCGAAACGCGCGACCTTGATTTAGTGGCGGCCGATAGCGGCAAGAATACGCCAGTTTCGATTATTACCGTAGCGACGCCAGGCGATAATCCAAATATCATTGTCACTTTCCGTGATATTGACCGAGAGTTGCGCGAGGAGCAAGAGCGAAGTGAGTTTATCTCCACCGCTAGCCACGAGATGCGCACACCGGTAACGACAATTGAGGGTTATCTTGGACTTGCCCTTAACCCATCTACTGCTACAATTGACGATCGCGCAAAGACCTACCTAGAAAAAGCGCACGAGGCTTCTGAGCATCTCGGTAAATTATTCCGTGATTTGCTCGATACCACTAAGCTTGATGATGGCAAAATTCAGCCAGAGATGCGCCCAGTAGACATCGTAGATCTCGTCAAAAAAATAGCTGATGACCAAATCCCGAAAATTACCGAGAAGGGTTTGGGCTATCAGTTTGGTAGTGGTTCAGTGGATCAACAACTTGGTGGCGGACACCATATCGACCAATTGATTTATGCGAGCGTAGATGAAATATTTATGCGCGAAATTGTAAATAACTTGATTGAAAATGCCGTCAAATACACGCCGTCCGGCTGGGTGACCGTCAATGTCAAGGCGGACAACTATAATGTCCAAAT
>CAMZJD010000035.1 GCA_947307445.1 uncultured Candidatus Saccharibacteria bacterium
CTAGTACCAAAAGGAAAGTCATTGTGCTAATATTGTAGCATATGTTTAAGAAAATTCTAAGTGTTGTAACGCTGATTTTGGTGGCGTTTATTGCATATAAAGCGTTTAGCGCTAACGTAGTAATAGATGGTCAGACGATGACGATGCTGGAGGCGACTTGGTACTCACTCAAGAGTATTAATATTTGGGTTTTATTGCTGATTATCCCGGAACAGATTTTGATGTATTATGCGGCGGGGCAGATTTACTTTGCATTTTTGCGACAGCGTAAAAGCTTTAAGATATCGCAGGCCAAATTGACGCGAATCTCGTTGGAGATTAATTTCGTAAACCATGCGCTGCCGTCTGGCGGTACGAGCGGTTTGGCTTATTTGATTTGGCGTCTAAAAGATTATAATATTTCCGCTGGACAGATTAGTTTTATACATATTCTGCGTTATGGCATTTGCGCAGTGGGGAATGCATTGCAGACGGTGGCGGCAATTGGGGTAGTTTTGATTGCTGGCCGTGTGATTCCTGGCGGTATGTGGTCGATTTGGCTATCGGCTTTGATCGCTTTTGGGATTATCGGCTTGATTGCGGTGGCGTGGTTAATCGTGCGTAAGCAAAAGAATATCGACTGGTTGGCGGATATCTCGTCGAAGTTTATCAATAAGATAGTGCGTAAGATTACGCGTGGGAAAAAGCGCAAGTTCCTTAAAGAGGAATCGGTCACGAAGTTTTTTGCCGACTTGCGCGAAGATTATTTGAACTTAAAAAAGAATCGTCGCGTTTTGGGAAAGCCGATGGTTTGGGGGCTGTTTTATTCATTCCTAGAGTTGGCAACATATTGGGTGGTCGCATGTTCTTTGGGGCATCCGGAGATTTTGCCGCAGATTATGATTGCGGAAGGGGTTGGTAGCGTGGTTGGCACGGTTATGGTCACTCCTGGCGGTATGGGTGGCTATGAGGGTGCATTCGTGGCGGTATTAGTGGCCACGGGCGTCGATTTGCAGATTGCGACAATCACCGTGATTGTGACGCGCGTATTTGTGATGTTGGGTACGATTATTAGTGGCTACGGTTTCTATCAGCACGCATTAATGCAACGTCCAGATAAATTCAAGGCATCAGAGGAATAATCGTGGAGCCAACGCAGGTATATAGCGTATCGGATTTTCAAGCGGTCTGTAATCAAATTATGGAGACCGCTTTTTCGGGCGTAGTAATAGAAGGCGAGGTGGCGAGCTTCAAAGTCAATCAGGGTAAATTTGTCTTTTTCGATCTGAAGGATGAGCAGTCGAGCGTGGGCTGCTTTATGATGAAATTTGCGCTACGTTTTCCGTTAGAGGATGGCATGAAGGTGCGTGTGCGGGCGGTGCCGAAATTGACAAATTGGGGTAAGTTCTCCCTGACGGTGCAGGCAGTGATGCCAGTTGGTGAGGGTAACTTGAAGAAGAGCTTTGAGTTACTGAAGAAGAAATTAACGGCGGAAGGTCTATTTGCGCCCGAGAAGAAACGTCCATTGCCAGACAACATCGCAAGAATTGGTGTAGTTTCGAGTACGCAGGCGGCGGGATATGCGGATTTTTGTAAAATTCTGAATGAACGTTGGGGCGGTCTAGAGGTTCAAGTGGCGCATACGCAGGTACAGGGAATGGTGGCGGCGGATCAAATCATCAAGGCGCTGAATTATTTTAACGAACGTGGCGAAGTGCAGGTTATTGCAGTAATACGTGGGGGTGGCTCGGCGGACGATTTGGCGGTATTCAATGACGAGGCGCTCGTTAGGGCAATTGCAGCTTCGAGGATTCCAGTTATAACTGGAATTGGACATGAGGTAGATGAAAGTCTCTGTGATTTGGCGGCTGACGTAGTGGCGTCGACGCCATCTAATGCTGCGCAGATGCTTTCGCGCGATCGCAAAGAGGTAGTGGCGGCGATTAGGGGTGACATAAAACGAATAAATATTTTGTTCAATACAGAGGCGGATAAACGTATTTCGGAAATCCGAGATGACGTGGTGCGAGTGGGGCAGGATATTGTTGTAAGAATTACTACAGTAGAGAATGAGATTGTAGCGCAGAGGCGAATTTTGGATCAATTAAACCCCGAAAAAGTGCTAAAACGTGGATATGCGTTAATTAGGGGTGAAGTAGCCATCGATAATGTTGTAGAAATTACAACTAGCATGCAAGAGATTAAAGCAAAAGTAATAGAGGTGAAGGAGCGAAAATGACGAAAAAAGATAAGAATGTTAGTGATAAGATTGCCGATCTTAAAAATGGGGTCGATTGGTTCTATTCTGATGATTTTAGATTGGAGGAAGCGAGCGTAAAGTATAAAGAACTGACCGCCTTGGCGAAAGAGATTGAAAAAGATTTGGCTGAAATGAAGAATGAAATAAAGGTGATTGAGGAGGATTTTAGTAAGTAGTCGGACGCAAAGGACTTGCGAAAACGCTATTGCTAAAATATAATTGTAGTATGGACCAAAACTGGAATAATGGTGCAAACGGTAATTCCATGCCGGCGCCGAACATGGGCATGGACCCGAACGCCGTGCCGAATAATGGAATGAATCAGGGGCAACAAATGAATCCTCCTGCTATGCCGCAGCAGGCTCCACAGATGATGCCACAAGCATCTCAAGGGCCGCAAATGATGCCGCCAAATATGAATATGGGTGGTAGTGCTCCAGTTTTGAATCAGCCCGGCGTAGCAGTGGCGCAGGTCCCAGCAGCGCCAAAAACTAAGAATACTTTAATTGAGACGCTTATTTTAGTGGCAGTTTGCTTAATTGCTGCAGGTGCGATTGTTGTAGCGGTGATATTCTTTATGCGCTATAACGAGCTAAGTGAAAATTATGATGCAGATCTAAACACTCAGATAGCGGCGGCAAGATTGGAAGAACAAGAAGCTGCGCAGAAGCGACTGAATGAGAAGCTAAAAGAGCCTTACCAAGAGTTTACTGGTCCAGCCGACTACGGTTCTATCAGCTTTGAGTATCCAAAAACCTGGAGCGTTTATGTTGATAAGGTCGGTAGTGGTGACTTTATGGCTTATTTCCAGCCAAACCAGGTTCCGCCGGTATCCGATGGTAATTCGCGCTATGCTTTGCGTTTTGCAATTTATAACCGTCAATACGATGTCGTAGCGAAGCCATATATCAAGGACGTAGATAACGGTAAGCTTAAATCTCAAAACTTTACGGCAGACAATAATGCGATTTCGGGGATACGTTTCGAGGGCGAGATTTCGAAGAATCTTCATGGTACTTTTGTGATTTTTAAGGTGAACGATAAGACTGCGGTTTTGCAAACAGACACCGATTTGTTGATGGAAGATTTCGAGAGAATTCTGACTACTTTGCGACGCAACACCAATTAGTGTAGAATAGGGGGCATGGAGAGTGAGGTTTTTGGAGCGAATTCGAGCGCGATTATCGTTGCGCACGAACTAAAAGGGCCATTGAGCCTATCGCGCCAACTCGCTCTTTCTTTGGATTTTGAGGATTCCTTGGAGGGTGCGCGGGAGATTGGGCGTCAGATTGCCGCCACTTCGGAGCGCGCTTTGCGTCAAGTTGAAGATTTAACGAGAATTGCGCGTCTAGAGGATGCGATGTTCGAGATGGAGCCGGTGAATCCGCGGATTGTTTGCGATGAGGTGGTTGCGGAGTTGTGGCGGCTATTTAGGTTTAATCGACGAGAATTGCTAATTGATTATCGAAACAAGCGTAAGTTAGTAGTGGCGAATCGGCAATTATTACGTTCGGTGGTCTATAATTTCTGCCTGAATGCAATGAACTATGGCGGCGAAGAGCTGCCGAGTTTGGTTGCGATTCGGGATAGGGGCGATAAGATTCGGATCGATGTGCGTGACTATGGCCCGACGGTGCCAACAAAGGTTTGGCGCGAGATAAAAAATGGCTTCGTGAAAAAGCCAGTTGATATCGCAATGCGGCCGGGTTCTTCAGGGCTTGGATTATATATTGCGGCGAAGTTTGCAAATTATATGCGAGGCGATTTTGGTCTGATTCGCCACCGAGATGGTACGAGTTTTTATATTGATTTACCTGTGAGTGGGCAGTTGAGTTTGGTATGATTTTCGTAATTGAAGATGATCGGGGTTGGGAGAGCTATTATCGCCGAATTTTGAAAAAATATGAATTGGGCTTTTTCCATGATGGCGTAGAGGCGATTGCGGCTATGGATGAAAAGACGCCGGATTTAGTTATCTTGGATATTCTCTTGACGGGGCCAACGGGGTTTGCGGTATTGAATGAAATGCGAAGTTACTCTGAGCTAGAAAGAGTGCCGGTAATTATCGTAACGAGCGTTAGCATGAAGACTAGTATAGCCGAACAATACGGTGTAGTTGAGGTGTTAGACAAGGGTAAAATGATGCCACAAGAGCTTTTGGGGGCTGTTCAGGGAGCATTATGATGAATTCTGGGAAAAATGTTCGTCGGCAGCCAGATTTGCGTACGGAGGCGATTGTGCTAAGGCGGACGGATTATGGCGAAGCTGATCGGATTCTACAGTTATTGACTCCAGAGGGGAAGCGCAGTGTGATTGCGCGCGGTGTACGGAGAGAGAAATCAAAATTGGCAGGCGGCGTAGAGCTATTTAGTGTATCGGAAGTCGTAATACATGAGGGGCGCACGGAGTTGGGGATTTTGACGGGGGCAAAACTTTTGGAGTATTATGATGCGTTTGTGAAGGATATCGAGCTAATCGAAATGGGTGGCGCAATGATGCGCGGCGTAAATGCGCGAGCAGAGCAGATTGAATCGCCGGAGTTTTATAAGATATTGAAGCAATCAATGCAGACGATGCAGAGGCACGCGGGCGAGCGGACGCGTTGGAAGGATATTTTGCGCGCGTGGTGGGGGATTAATTTAACGCGAGCATCGGGGGAAGATGTAAACTTGCGCTTTGATACGGATGGTGAAAAATTAATGCCGGACAGGCGGTACTATTGGGACGAAGAGCAGGCAGCGTTAGCGAAGGCTGATGCCGGAAGGGTAGGTGCCGACCATATTAAAATGATGCGCTTGATGGTGTCTGGCCCGGCGGAATTGTCTTTGAAGGTGCAGGGTGCGGATGCGCTAATAGACGAGGTGCTGTACGTGGCTCGCTGTATGGAGAAGGTGACGGCGGTCTAGCGTATATGCGGGGGCGAGAGGATGAAAAAGTCCCCAATCTTTCGATTGGGGCCATTTGATATAGGGCTATTCTCGGTCGGGACGATTACCGATTTTCGTTGCATGTCCAAATCGGATTGTCCTTGGGAAAATACTTTTCCAGTTCCTCGATAACCTCGGACATGCTTTTACCGTAGAGCTCAGTCAGAGCGCTATGAAGTCGAAGCCTAGCAATCCAAACGATATTATGGACACTGTCGGCATCGACGTAATCTTTGGGCCATCGACGGCGTAGGCTTTGTCTTAAGTCTGCTGCGTCGACCTTTCCGTTTTTGTCTCTAGCCTTGCACGGCGACCTGCTGGGCTTGCCGGATGCGACTATTTCGTTGATGAATATGGCGACTTTGTCGCCGTCTCCAACGTAGCCACTATCGCTGGTGTATTCGCTATCCTCGTCGTCGAGGCCGTAGCATAACCTGATGCAGATAGCTTCGTGATAGTATAGTTTCATATCGATAACGAAGTTTATTAACGGTATGTCGTAAGGGTCGAAAGACGCCTTCTCATGACCGCAATGGCGGAAGAGTTTACGATATGCCTCTATGTTGTATTCCATTGGATGCACCTCCTTTGTGACTGGAAATGAGAATAGTTATTAATGTGCTGATTAGTTTTTAATTATACTATGGATTGCTTATTTTGTCAATACTGCTTTTGCTATGTTTGGGTGATTTGGGTCTTTTTGACTTGCGAGTAGTGCGCCTAAGATGTATGTTGTAGATTTTACAACATCGGCTGATGCTTGCTTTTTGCTGAATAAATTTTTTAATTATAAGCGTTATAGGGGTGAAATTGGGCGCTTATGCTTGCGTTTCAGATGCCATTCCGTTACTTTAGGTTCAAACTATCTTCTCTCGAGTGGAGTCGAGAGATAAATAAACTAAAAAGGAGTGTGTGAAGTGAACTTCAAGCGCAAATTAAAATATTTCGCAGCTTCGTTTTTGATGGTTGCGAGTGCAATTACGCCGCTGGGGAACGGTTTTGTCCGCAGTGCGTATGCTGACGACGACGTC
>CAMZJD010000036.1 GCA_947307445.1 uncultured Candidatus Saccharibacteria bacterium
TGGCCAGCCACGAGGTAACTGGTATTTTTTACAACGCTGCTGTGGAATTCTCCGCCGAGTGCACGAATCTTCTCGGCTGCCGTATCGCGCCCCATCGAGTCAAGCGTACCAGTAACGACAAATGATAGGCCATTCAAGCGGCCGCCAGAAGTGTCTTGATAAACTGGTTCTACGCCGTTAGCTTTCAAATCATCTAATAATTTCAAATTATCTTCGTCCGAGAAGAAAGCAACGATTGATTCGGCGACTACTTTGCCAATGCCTGGCAACTCCATCAATTCAGTTTCAGTCGTATCGCGCAAGGCATCAAAGGATTTATAGTGCGCAGCAAGGTCAATGGCAGTCTGGCTGCCAATGTGGCGAATACCGATGGCGGTAATAAAGCGCGCGAGAGGTGGGTTTTTGCTGGCTTGGATATTATCAACGAGTTTATGGGCGGAAATTTCCGCGAAGCGATCAAGATTTTGGACTTGGCCAGCCGTTAAAGTATATAAATCGGCGATGGAGCCAACCAATCCAGCATCAATTAGGGCTTCAACATTTTTTTCGCCAAGACCTTCAATATTGAGAGCAGATTTGCTCGCATAATATTCAATACTGCGTTTTAACATCTCGTCAGCATTACTACCCTTTACGCGGTAAACTACTTCTCCGGCTGGGCGCTCGAATTCGAGCTCTGGATATTGTTCCTGCAAGGCTTTTTCGTAATTATATGGTTCGGACGCATCTGGGCGGAGTTCGGTGAGCACGCGATTAACTTGTGGGATAATATCGCCGGCTTTATAAATTACGACCGTGTCACCGATGCGCACATCAAGGCGAGCAATCTCATCGGCATTGTGTAGTGAGGCGTGTTTAACAGTAGTGCCAGCGACTTGAACTGGGTCAAATACCGCAACTGGCGTAGCGGCGCCAGTGCGACCAATGGAAATGACAATATCTTTTACGATGGTCGTAGCTTCTTCAGCCGGATATTTGAACGCAATGGCAGCTCGTGGCGTCTTGCCGACAATACCAAGGGCTTGGTAAACTTTACGATCATTAACTTTAATTACGGCGCCATCAGTATTAAACGGCAAATCTTGACGCGTTTCATTCAATTCATTGATGAAATCCATAGCTTCGCGCAGAGAATGGTAAATGTGTTGCTGACCAGAAATGCGAAAACCAAGTTCTTTGAGGCGATCGTAAACGTGCGCATTCGTGTCCAAATTCGGCGAAACCATATCGTAGCCCATGAACTTGAGCGGACGGCTGGCAGCAATCTTCGGATTAAGCTGGCGAATCGTGCCAGCGGCGAGGTTGCGCGGGTTGGCAAATTCTGGTTTACCCGCAGCACGCTGCTTTGCATTTAACTCATCAAAATCTTTTTTAAAAATTACCACCTCGCCGCGCACTTCGGTGTGTTCTGTTTGCGGAATGGACAGTGGGACGTTTTCAATAGTGCGCACATTCATTGTGACGTCTTCGCCAACTTTACCATCGCCACGCGTCACGGCTTGCTTGAGTAAACCATCTTCATAAATTAGTGCCATGGCGAGACCGTCCATCTTAATATCGACAAATAATTCTGGATTAATGGCGCCGAGTTTGGCAATGCGATCGAGCCAATCGCGCACTTCGGCTTCAGAAAACACATCGGCTAGCGAAATCATGCGCTCGGCATGAGCGACCTTCTGAAATTTGTCTAGTGCCTGACCAGCTACGCGCTGAGTTGGCGAATCGGGCGTAATTAATTCTGGGTATTGTTCTTCAAGTTGCGATAATTCATGCTTGAGACTATCGGCAGCCGCTTCGGACATAATCGACTCGTCCAATACATGGTAATGATAACGATAATCGTTGATGAGATTTCGTAGTTTTGCCACCCGCTCAGTGACATTACTCGGTACCATCTAGCATCCTTCGATAATATAGATAAACATAAGCTGTGATATAAGTGAAGGAGAACATAGTCATAACTTGTAGACAGAATGGAATAAATGGGAATCCCTCAAAGAGATCGGTGCTTTGCTTAATCACCAAGTCAAGCCAATATAGTGGCAACATCACTATTACCCAAATGACTAAAATAAATATGACACCAAATAGTAGCCGGATAATGAAATTCGTACGGCGACCTTGTACTAAATCCGTTGCCGCATTAACGGCTGCGAGCGGATAAATACCCGGCACAGAAGTAGCTACAAGACCAAGAATGGATGTCGGCAACAAATAGAGCGATAGTAATATTAGCAAACTGCCAAAAAGCCAAAATACAAAGGCATAAAGTGGCTGCGACAAGAAATCCGTCTGCACCGCCGTGGTATACACGATGACAAAAATAAAGAGCGGAATTAAGTGCACAAAGACCAGCAAAATAACGGCGAGCGAAGAAATCAGCGGTGTAAGTGCGTTAAAGATACCATCGCGCATTTTTGGATGATTCCCCGCCATTAAATGTCGCAGATAATAAATCGTACACAGCCAAGTTACCGCAAAGAAGAAAATGGCGAAGAATTGCTGGATTTCCGTCATGCTCTTATTTAGGCCACCAGTGGTAACAGTAGACACCAACAAAAGGCCAGCTTTAGCTACTCTACCAAGCTCACCTTCTTTGAGTGCCGCATAGCTTTCATCAAGGCTTTGCTGCACTGTCGTGTAAGTCTCCTCAGACATTAAACCGACAAATATGATATTTGCCACCACAATCAGCAAAATGAATGGCAAAAAGATTTTCCAGTTTTTGAAAATTATTTTCAGCGTAGTTACGGCATGCGAGACAAGGCCCGGCGCTTGTAGTGGACGAACGTAATCTTCACGATAAGAGCGGCGGAAAGAATGATGCAATTTAACGCGCGCACGTTTTTTATCCCATATTTTTTCACGTTCAGAATTAAAAGCTTCTTTGAAACTTTTGCGGGGGCGTCGAGTTTTGGTTTTTTCGACCGGCTTCTTGGATTTTCTCGCAGTTTTTTTACTCATATTCTTACTTTATGCTTTTTACTTAGAATTTTCTAGACGCTCAATGCGTGATTCAATTGGCGGATGCGTGGAGAATAGACGACTTAAAATCGACTTGCGCAGTGGATTAGCGATATACATCGCTTCGGCGGCCACATTTTGTTGGTGCATCGGGCGGACATGTTCATCGAGAGCGCGCAAAGCGTCAATCATACTATCCGGATCACCAGTCATATCGGCTGAGGAAGCGTCGGCAAGATACTCACGTTGGCGCGAAACACCCATTTGCACCAGAGTCGCCACAATTGGCGACAAGATTAGTGTCACTAATACAAAAAGCGCGCCGATTGGTGAATTGCTTTCTTCGTCGCGGTCAGAATAAAACAAGACGCGTAGGCCAAAATCCGCAATAAAACCGACTAACGAAACGAGGCCAAAAATAATCATGCTCACGCGAATATCGTAATTTTTGACGTGCGACAATTCATGCGCCATCACGGCCCGTAATTCGCGATCGTCCATAACGTCGAGCAAACCCGTAGTTGCGGCCACGCAGGCGTGCTCTGGGTCGCGGCCAGTCGCAAAAGCGTTTGGCGCGGCATCCTCAATGATATAAACGCGTGGCATCGGGAGCTTAGCGTCTTCGGTAAGTTTTTTGACGGTTTTGTAAAGGCGCGGGCTCTCCTTAGCGTCGGTTTCGCGAGCACCGGCACTAGCAATAGCAATCTTGTCGGCCAAGAAATACTGGAATAGAGCGTAGCCAGCCGAAATAACCACGAACCAAATTATAATCGTGTAATCATTATTTAGCCAAGAAAAAAGCCAGCCGATCAGTGCAATAAAAGCAATAAAGGCCACCATGATCAAAATAGTATTGCGTTTGTTCTGCGCGATTTGTTTGCGCATGGAAACTGCCATGTTTATATTGTATCACAATCTTGAGCATCAGCACTTTGACTCTGCTACAATGGTATTAATCTACGACAAGGAGGTGGGACTGATGGTAGATTATATGATTTTCGACGTGGTGCGTTCCGCTATCAATGAAGCGGTCACACATGGCAAAGAAATTGGCTTCGGCACTGGAGCAATTACCGTTGAAGTCAAGAACCTTCCCAAGGCAAACAGCGTACACGCAACGCACAAATTCGTGTTCTGCGAAGCAATTACGACGGGTGATTTCAACAACACCGAAAAGCTCGAGTTTTTGCTGAACCATGTACATGATGCGCACATCCGCCATTTAAAAGGACAGGCAATTCCGCCGGTAGGCTGGGAGACGGATTCTATCATGCTGGGCTACAAGACGCTTTTCTTTGCGTCTGAGCCGAGCGACTTTTCGATTGCCGTGGGCGTGATGGGTGCGGGCGGCAAAATCAACGCCACAATCGTCCAAGAAATACTGCAAAGTTTGCCTAATACTGCGCAATAAGCGCCAGTTGGCCCCGGTTTCACGACCGGGGCATTTTTTAAGCATTGACTTTTTGGATAATCTGTGATATAATGGACTTATGAACAGTTATATCTGCGCATACTGGCTTATGGTCGTCAAAACCGTTCTTCTTGGCGGTTTTAATGTCATGCCACAAGTCATTTACGCAGAAACTGTCTAAATCTTGTAAATCTAGATAAGTTTCAAAAGCGGACTTATCTAGAAAATATCATCAAAAAAACATCTCGCCTTTGAAATTTATCTAGCCGTATAACAGAGACGGCTAGTACATTTAAACCTTTTCGCAACAAAGGAGGGATGTTTTATGCGAAAAAATAATCCTAAACGCAATATGCGTCTGGTGATTCTGGAGTCGGCGGTGACGGCGGGCATCCTGGCCGTGCCGATCATGACTCCGTTTTACCTCAGCATCGGGCTCAACCAGGAGCAAATCGCGATGTCGCAGATGGCCTTTACGGTGGTAGCGATGTTGCTGAATTTGCCGCTGGGTTGGGTAGCGGACCGTTTTAGCCGCAAGTGGGCAAACGTAATTGGCGACAGCTTGGTTGCACTCGCCCTCTTGCTCTACTCCACGGCACAGGGTTTCTGGTTTTGCGTACTGTGCGAAATTATCTGCGGAGTCGGTTGCGCCTTATCACAGGGTGTTGACTCGACTTTGCTAAAGCATTTCGCAGAGAAACAAGATCGCTCAGGTAAGTTGTTCAAAGACAAATACGGCAAAATGTCGTCTATCAACCAGATTGCGACTTTAGTCGTGATGCTGCTGGGCGGGCCAATCGGCGCAATCGATTTCCGCTTGGCCATCGCCATCTCAGCAATTCCCCATGCGGCGGGCGCAGTAATTAGCTTGCTGATTCAGGATGACAGCGAAAAACTGGCCGCCGAACGCAACCCGCTTGCCGACATTGTGAGTCTTGTAAAACGCAACGTCGGTAATCGCAAATTGCGCCTGCGCTTGGCCGCCTTCGCGGTGGCACGTGAAGTGACACACGGCATCATTTGGGTGTTTACACCCCTGATGCTGGCCGTGGGCGTACCGATCGCTATAGTATCGATGGGCTGGGTGATTAACTACATCGCAGCCTATGGCGGTACGCGCCTTGCGCGTCGTGTGGCGCAAAAATGGCCGGCTTGGGTGCTATTCGTGATGCCAATTGCACTCGTGAGTGGCGCCAGCTTGATTATGTTCTGCGATTTAAACATCGTAACGGTTTGCCTTTACGCCTGCTTTGGCATCGCCCAAGGTTGGAGTGCGACCACCATGATGCCGCTGATTAAAGAACAAGTCAAAGCCGCCGAACAGAGTTCGGTCGAGTCATTAGCACGTGTGATTGCGCAGGCGCTTTACATTGGTGCCGTGTGGGTAATTAACCGCGCCGCCGACCTCGATGTGCGCTACGCATTGCTCGCCACGGTGCTAATCTTTGTGCCACTGGCGATCCCAATTGCAATTAAGTTGCGCAAGGAGTAAAGAAAGCCCCGGCTTTTCACGGCCGGGGCTATTTCTTATGCTATAATGAATCCATGGCGCGTTGGCGGAGCAGTCACGCAGAGGTCTGCAAAACCTTTTAGACCAGTGCAACTCTGGTACGCGCCTCCACTTGCCCGAGTGGCGGAATTGGTATACGCGGCAGACTTAAAATCTGCTTCCTTTACCGGATTATGAGTTCGAGTCTCATCTCGGGCACCAG
>CAMZJD010000037.1 GCA_947307445.1 uncultured Candidatus Saccharibacteria bacterium
TATGCACGGGTTGGGCGTTAATATTAAAGAAATCAACGACCGCATCGACTTTTGTGATTATTTGTCGGTCGCGCAAATCTTTTTGAAAGATAACTTTTTATTAAACCGTCCATTGGCTTTTTCGGATATCAAGCCGCGTTTACTCGGGCACTGGGGCACTTGCCCTGGCATCAATCGTGCCTATGCGAACGTTAAGGCACGTTTTCCAGCGGCAGAATTTATTATTGGCCCAGGCCACGGTTTCCCAGCTTTGCAAGCGAATCTATTTTATGACGGGCTTTTGCATGAGCATTTTCCAGAAGCTACGCATAATTTGCATGGCATTGAATATATTTGTCGTCAATTTTCTTGGCCATACGGTTTTCCGTCGCATGCTAGTCCACTCACGCCGGGTGTAGTCTCCGAGGGTGGCGAGCTTGGCTACTCTCTAGCTACCGCTTACGGTGTAGCTCTTGGTCGTCCGGAACGTACGATTGCTGTACTGATTGGTGATGGCGAGCTCGAAACCGCCACGGCACTGGCTAGTCTAAACTTGAATAAACTGCTGAATTCTAAATACAATGGTCAAGTTATTCCGATTTTACATCTCAACGGCTATAAGATTTCCGCGCCAACCATTTATGGTCGCAGTAGTCAGCGTGAATTGTTAGAGTTGTTCCGTGGCTTCGGCTATGACCCAATTATTGTTGATGGCACTGATACTGACTCATTCCAATTAGCGTTGAGTGATCTTAAACCGAATAGCTTTGTCATCATGAAGACGCCAAAAGGTTTTGGTGGGCCAAAAGAGGTAAACGACGAGAAAATCGAAGGCAACTGCGCATCGCATCAGGTGCCGTTGCCAAAAGCCAAGACCGACGAGAATCAGTTACGTTTGTTAGAAAAATGGTTGCAATCATACAATTTTAAGGAGCTATACGATGATTTTGCCAAACGAGGTTAAAGATCCGGGTATCGAACAAGGTTCTTCCGCACAGGTATTTGGTGAATGCCTTCGTGACACGCTTCGCACGCACGATGACTTCTATTTCTTCAGCCCCGACGAGACAACTTCTAACCGGCTAAGTACGGTATATGAAGCTTCGAACCGTGCTTGGATTCGCGACGTTGAAGCATGGGATAAGCATCTATCATCAAACGGTCATGTAATCGAATTGTTATCTGAAAACACCTTATTCGCCGTGCTCGCTGGCCATATTTTAAGCGGTGGACGCGGTTGTATGACGAGCTACGAAAGCTTTTTGCCAATCGTAACCTCACAAATCGATCAACATCTTAAGTTTATTAAACAGAGCAAAGAAGTCGAATGGCGTCCACGCGTCCATGCCTTAAATATACTTTCTACCTCTTGTTGGCAACGCCAAGACCATAATGGCTATACACACCAGAACCCAGGACTCATCTCTAGCTTGCTTGCTAAGCCCTCAAATCTCGTAAACTGTTTATTCCCAGTTGACGATGTGGCGGCTTATGCGGCTTGGGAATTCATGTCCCACTCTAAAGATGTTGTAAATCTTACAACATTTAATAAGAATCTTCAGTCGCGTTGGATTGATATTAATCATGCCCGTTTTCAGCTCACAAATGGTGGTGCTTCTATTTTCGGTTTTGCTTCTGACGATAATCCGGATGTTATCGTGGCTGCTGCCGGCGATATCCCGACCAACGAGATGATGGAGGCTATCGATCTGGCTAAAAAAGAGGTACCAGAACTTCGCGTGCGTTTTGTGGGTATAGCGGCACTTTCATATGGCGCAATCGGCACCACTGAGAACAAACTTAAACCATCAGATTTTGACGATTATTTCACAATCAATAAACCGATTATTGTGAATTTTCATGGCTATACCGAAACTATGCGTGCTATCTTTTCGCACTATACGGATCTTTCTCGCGTTGATATTCATGGCTACGAGGATCAAGGTTCTACTACTTCGCCAATTGATGAATTGGCCCGTAACCGCTGCAGCCGCTACGATTTAGCCGCTGCCATTCTTGAGCGTACTGGACATTATGGCTTTACGCGCAAGTTTGAAGATATGATTGTCGAGAATGCCAACTATGCCGTTCTACGCGGCGTAGACAAATAATCAAGATCATATGCATTTCATGATATAATTTTTGGGCATCGATTTTTAGTCGATTGAGTACTTTGAAAGGAGTGATACGATATTATTTTTCGCGTTCCAACTGCCAATCTATCTACGCTAACCCAAAAGGGGTGGTATAATACCTCCATGAGTAAGCTAATTCTTATCACGAACCCAGGTAGCGCCAGCCGCAAATATGCCCTGTACAACGGCGAAGAACTAATGGCGCAATTCCACTTCGAATACGAAGGAAAGAAAGTAGTTTGTACAATCAATGATGTTGATGATGGCAAGAAGAAAATTAAGCCAGAAATCAAGGATTTAAATGAGGCAATTAAAATTTTGCCAAAAATCCTCACTGATGAGCAGTACGTTACTGGCCAGCATAAACTAGCCGCTGTCGTAGTGCGCATTGTGGCACCTGGCGATTATTTCACTGAAGACCATGTTGTTGACGCCGAATATATGAAACAGCTCAAAGAAGCTGAAAAGCGCAACCCAGTTCACGTCCCAACTACCGCCAACGAAATCCGCGGTATTCGTGAATGCTTTGAGGGCGTAAAGATTATTTCCGTTTCCGACTCGGCTTTCCACTGGGAAAAGCCAGATACCTATAAGTATTATAGTTTTGATCCAACTATCGCTGACAAATACGAAATTAAGCGCTATGGTTATCATGGCTTGAGTTATGCTTTCATCTCGCGCTACATGAAAGAACACGACATTTTACCGGAAAAACTGGTTGCAATGCATCTTGGCTCTGGCTCGAGTGTTTCGGCTATCTTAAATGGTCGCGCTATGGATAACTCGATGGGCTACACGCCACTTGAAGGCCTTGCGATGAGCACGCGCGTTGGCACGATTGATGCCGCCGCCGCGCTGAACCTTAAAAAAGCGCTCAAGATGACTTCTGATGAAGAATTCTTACTCTACCTCAACAAACAATGTGGCTTACTCGGCCTCTCAGGTATTTCCGATGATATGCGCGAAGTCATCAAGGCTCGCGATGAAGGCGATCTTCGTGCTAGCAACGCACATTCCATTTTCATTTACCGCATCCAAAGCTATGTAGGCCAGATGGCGGCTACGCTTGGTGGCGTTGATGCCCTAGTCTTTGCCGGCACCATTGGCGAACGTTCCGAAGAAATCCGCCGTCTCGTCGTGCAAAAGATGGGCTATCTTGGTTTTAAGCTCGACGAAGAGAAAAACCTCAACCCAGAATTCACCGATCGCTATGCGCTGATTTCTACATCCGATAGTAAGCCGATTTATATCGTCTTTACGGATGAGACTGCGCAAATGATCTACCGCGCACAGCAATTCCTCGAAGATTAATTCGTATTCATTTAGAACCTCGCCCCAAGCGAGGTTCTTTTTGTTATGATAGATATATGGAGAGATTTTTTGATTATTTTACGCCCGAGCACTACGACCTCGATTTAAAGATAAACGATGAAAAAACCAGAATCCACGGAACGGTTTTACTTCGCGGTGTGGCAAAAGTTGAAACTATCAAACTTCATGCGGTCCGGATGGAAATTAAATCTGTATCGGTTGACGGCGTTAAGTTTGAAGATTTCACGCATGCTGACGGCGTGTTAATGGTAAAAATGTCTCTTGGTGAGCACGAACTGAAGATTAAATTTGTTTCAAAAATTGAAGCCGATATGGAAGGCGCCTATCTCTCCACTTACGAATATGAAGGCGAAACCCAAAAAATCGTTGCTACGCAATTTGAATCGCATTATGCGCGGGAATGCTTCCCATGTGTTGATGAGCCGAGCGCCAAAGCTACTTTCAAATTACGCATTTGCTCAGTCGAAGGTGATCAAATTCTCTCCAATATGCCCGTTGAGTTCACAACTGTTCAAGAGGGCCTAAAGACAGTTGAATTTGCCGAAACTCCGCGAATGTCCACTTATCTCGTGGCTTTTGCGGTAGGGAAGTTCGTCTCTACTAGTGCCATGTCAGCGCATGGCGTAAAAATCAGTGTTTATGCCGGTTTGCACCAAAATCCAGCCGATTTATCGTATGCTGCGCAATTCGCCGCCGACGTTCTTGACTTTTATGATGACCGTTTTGCCACGCCTTTCCCATTGCCCAAAATGGATCTTTTAGCTTTGCCGGATTTCGAATCTGGTGCCATGGAAAACTGGGGCCTAGTTACTTTTCGCGAAATTGCACTCCTAGCCAACGAAGATTCCTCGCTCGACACTAAACAATATGTTGCGATTGTGATAGCGCATGAATTATCGCACATGTGGTTTGGCGATTTGGTCACAATGAAGTGGTGGGATGATCTTTGGCTGAACGAATCGTTCGCTAATATGATGGAGGTCTACTCAACTGATAAGATTCGCCCAGAGCTTCGGGCTTGGGAAGATTTCTATCTCACGGCCGTGTCTGGCTCTTTGTCGCGCGACAGTTTGCCGGGCGTCCAGCCGGTTAAAGTTGGTGTTGATAGTGTCGAAGACATCGCCAACCTATTTGATAGCGCCATTGTATATGGTAAAGGGTCGCATCTGTTACTGATGCTGATGCGTACGATGGGTGAAGAACAATTCTTCGCTGGTTTGAAAGATTATTTTGCTAAACATCAATACGATAATACTTCGGCGGATGACCTCTGGGATGCGCTAACGCCACACGCAGACTTTGACGTGAGGGCTTTTATGACGCCGTGGTTGACTCAGCCCGGATTCCCAGTTTTAACCGGCAAACAACAGACGCGCTTCCTATTAACGGGCGAAACCGACGATACGAAATATCCGATTCGCGAACTGCGTGACGATTTGTCCGGGCATTATATTATTAATTACAGTGATGCTGAGTTCACCGAAAGATTGCAGCACATTAGTGCCATGAATAAGGAACAAAAACTGCGCCTACTTATGGATCGCCGGTTGTTGGCCAAAACAGATTTAGTAGCTAGTGCATCATTATTGTCATTAGTAGAAGCATTCATGAATGAAAATGATTCGGTAATTTGGGATCTTATTGCCGCTATTATCGCCGACCTAAAACAATTCTTTGACCCTAAAACCGAAGAAAAACGCCGTTTCAAAGCCTTTATTAAAAGAATCGCCACACCAAATTACGAACGACTTGGCGTTGTGGCGCGCCCAGACGACAATTATGACGATATTCAATTGCGCTCCACTATCATGAGTTTGATGCTGTATTCCGGTGATCGTGATTTTCGCGCCACCGTGAAAGCCGCCTATGGCAATAAGCATATTAAAGACGTTGACGCAAATTTACGTTGGATCATTGGCTCCACACTAATCCGCGAAGACGCCTCGCTCGATCATGAATATTTCCGAATCTACAATAACACCCCCGATGCTGCCCTGAAACGCGACATAATGGACGCCATTACGAACACGCGTGATCATGAAATATTGCAAAATTATATCGCTAAGCTCAAAGATGAAACTGTAGTCCGCCCGCAAGATCGCTTGCTTTTCTATATTCGTTTACTGCGCAACTATGTTATTAAAGACGAAGCTTTTGCCTGGATGTTCGACAACTGGAATTGGCTGCGCCAAGAAGAAGGCGACAAGACTATATCTGAATATCCGCGCTTCGCTGCCAGTTTCGTGCGGCGCCCAGAAGAGGCTGAAAAATATAAGAATTTCTTTCGCCAATATGAATCCGAAAAGATTTTAAGCCGCGACATAGCGGTGGCCTTCTCGGAGATTGATGCCCGGCTACATTTAATAGAGCGCGATCA
>CAMZJD010000038.1 GCA_947307445.1 uncultured Candidatus Saccharibacteria bacterium
TGCTGCCAACAGATTTTGAGTCTGTCGTGTATACCAATTTCACCACTCGCCCAGATAAACTGGCGATACGCTTATTCTATCATGAAAAGGTGCTTTGTGCTAGAATAAGTGTAATGGATAATCAGAAAGGTGGGCAGGCTAATACTCCGCCAAGTTGGAATGCTTGGGGGCAGGCGGCCGCAAAGAAGGGCGCCAGCGCAACACAATCGTCTACTGCCACGCCAAAAACGTCGGAATTGACTCCGGCGCAAAAGCAACAACAGACAGCAACTGAGTTGGCGCGCAAGAAAGTATTAGAAGCCTACGGAAAGACACAGCAGGACTATAAAGAGCCGACCCAGAGTTCGCCGACGCCACGCGCGACGGCAGAAGATTGGCGCCGTTATCATTCTGCGTGGCAAGATTATTATCAGAGATATTATGGTTCTTATTATGGTAAGGCGGCACAGGATTATATTGCGCGTGAGCGCTTAAAGATGGAGCGTGAAGCGGCCGAGAAACAGCGTCATAATGAAGATGATGTTGCCGAGAAAGAAGAGACAATATTAGCGAAGAACGCTACAGATGAAGCTGAATCTCAAGCAGTGCAGGATGATTTTCGTTCGCGAATTCGTGCGACAGCAGAGAAGCGAGCGCGCAGAATGAAGAAGGGACGAAGATTTATCCCAATCATTGTGGGCTTAATTGTACTGATTTTAGGCGTGTTATATCAATATAACCAAGTAATTACAGCGCATGTAGTGGCATACATGTCGCCTGGTAATTCGACAGTTAACACTATTTCGGATGTCGACGCTTCGTTAACGGTGGCAACGCATGAGAAGCCGACACTTATGATACCAAAAATAAACGTAGAAGTACCGGTTACCTTTGGTTCGAAGAACGATGTGGCGTCTATGAATTTAGCAATGTCGAATGGCGTGGCACATTTTTCAGTGCCGGGCGCGTCAGCGAAGCCGGGCCAGATTGGTAACTCGGTAATTTCTGGCCATTCGGGCGGTGATCCATGGCAAAATTCTAATTATAAGTTCATCTTTTCTGGGCTAACGCGTTTGACGGTTGGCGATATGTTTTATATGGACTACGAGGGAACGCGTTATGCGTATAAGATGATTGGTACTACGATCGTAGAGCCGACTGACGTTAATTCGCTACGCAAAATAGCATCTGATAATGCTGGCAAGCCAGTGATGACTTTATTGACTTGTTATCCGTTGGGCACTTCGAAGCAACGTTATTTGGTATATGGCGAGCAGGTGAGCCCATCTTATGAAAATGCATCTTCGGATGCGCCGATTGGGGAAGGCGAAGAAGAGACATCGTACGAAATGCCACAAAATGATCCGTTGCCACTTGAAGCTTTCTGGCGTTGGCTAACTGGACAGAACTAAATTTGAAGCTTTTCGCGCTTTAGTGTGTAAACTAGTTTGGTTTCGGTAGCTTTTTCGGCCGAGCCGTTGTCGGTAGTATTATCGGAATTTGTACTATCGTCGACTTCTTCAGTGAGCGTAAAGAAGTAGAGCCATTTATTGTTTTCGGATAGTACGATTGGCAATTGCGTATTGATGTTTTTAAGTAACTCGCGGTGGTTGCCGCCATCAAAGTCTTGAACAATAATTTTGTTTTCATGATGTTGCCAGAGGAGAAAATCATCTAGCCAGTTGATGCTGGCGAGCGGGGAATCGAAGGTAGAATCATAATAATTACGAGTCTCAACGTCGTAGGCCATGAGATTTCCTTCGTGAGCGATAGTCACAAGGCGTTGATTGTCGCTGACGGAAATGAGAGTTGGCGTATAGTCTAATTCGCGCGTGAGGATTGGTTTGAGCGCATTGTTGCGTGGTTTCTCAAAAGAAGGATAATTGCCGCTGGAAACGAAGATTTGATTATCAATCGTATAAGTTAACCATTCATCGCCCCAATAAGTGCCAAGGGCAAGTGTTACGACTGAAGTTGATTTATCAACGGTGGTAATGACGGTAGAGTCCGACTCGCCATCTTTATAGAGCTTGATGGCACGTTTTTTGGTTTGCGGATCGGTGTTCACATAAAGCACAACATCTTTATTATTAGTGATACGTTCAATGCCGGTTATTTTGGCCGCAGAGATTGTGAGATTACTGGTGTCGATGAGGTGGAGATTGCCAGCCTCGATAACCCATAGTTTAGAGGCGGAATCGTTAGCAATAAGAATTTTAGAGAAGTTGAGATTAAATTTAGAGGTGAGATTGATAGTGTTTTCAATATCCTCGAGGTCAACAAGGTACCAAGTGGCTTTTTCTTCTATGGTCCAGTTGAGGATAATTTTATTATTGGTTGCGTTCCAAGCCACAACGGATAGGTTGCCGATAAGAGTTTTCCCCTTGGTGGTGCCGAGTATTTTTTCAAGCGATAGCTTTGTGCGTTTGGCTTTTTCGCCCTGAAGATCAATATTAATCAACTCAGTTTGGTCTTTTTCTAAAAAGAGCATACGTTTGCGATCGCCAGAAACGCTAACGAGACGGGGTTCGCCGAAGTTAACAATATCGGTTTTTTCTGGTTTAAGGGGGAAGAGGCGTACCCATTCAACGCGCGTTAGTAAACCAGCATCGACTTTGAGGTCTTTTTCCCAAGTATCGTAGCCCGCTTTTGTAATCTTAAAGTGGTGCGTTGTTGCACTTAGCATTTTGCTGATTTGAGTGCGGCTAAATTGAGTGTCGCCATCAATTTCGACGGTGGCGCCACCGGGGTTGGACGAGATTTGGACTAGGCCGGATTGTTCGAGACTACCTGATTCATTAAATGTGAATCCCATAGCGATGAGCATGAGTACAAAAACTATCGCAATGACGGACAGTCCCATAAAAATGTTGGTTGCAACTATGCGCGCATTTTGTATTTTCTTTGTCTTTCTCCGGTCCATAGAATAATCACAAAATTAATTTGTCTGTATATTATTATATACCAGAATAACGCTTATGCTTAAAAAATAGGTACAGTTGTGAATAAAATTTTTGAAAACGCTATTGATTTCCGCCAGTTTTTGTTTTAAGATAGCTTTAGCAGAATAATAGCGAGGTACAATGGACGGAGTTAAAAATGTTTCAATGAAAGGTGCTACGGCTAACCATGCCAGTTCGTTGGACCACCATCGCATTCAGAAGTCTACTACTTTAAACCGTAAATTTGTGCGTAAGCCCGTGGCGAAGGCGCGGATTAATATTGCCGCTGGGGCAGCTTCGCAATCTTTGCGTATGCAACAGCAGGGTCGTCAGCAGAGTCGTCAGATAAAGCAACAACAGCAACAACGTATGGCTCAACAGCAACAACGGGCCCAACAGCAACAACAAGGCCAGCAGCAATATGTCGTTCAGCAACAACAGGGGCAAGCGAAGGCGCAGGCTCAGCAGCAACAGCGCATCCAAGCACGTGCGCAAGTGATGGGCGCGAATCGTGGCCAACAACAGAAGCGTGGTTTATTACAAAAACGTGCTACGGTTAGATTGCAACCAGTAGCGGCAGCACAGCAACAACAGACTCAGCAGCAAGTTCAGCAACAGCAAGTGCAAAAAGCTACGGCTCGTCAGCAATCGAAACAGATAGCAGTTGAAAAACAACAAGCTCAAGATCAAGATCGCGGCGTACAGCGCAACCACATCGTGCAAGTGGCTAAGGCGCGCCAAGCGGCACGCAAAGCAGAGCCAGAACATCTAAGCGCACAGCAGTTGAAAGAACGCGCTATTCAGCAAGCCTTACGTAAAGTCGGCCAAGTCCAGGATGGCGATACTGTAATTGCAACTCAATTTAGCGAATCGAAGCAGCAGAAGAAGCATTTTTGGCAGAAGCGTCGTTTTGCGATTGCTTCAGTGATGGCTGTAATTTCAATCGCACTGCTTGGTTATCTCGTTTATCTAAATATGCCAGATATTTCAGTACGTGTCGCTGCGATGCAAACTGGTATCGATAAGGCATATCCGAGCTATATTCCGGCCGACTATCGTCTAGATGGTCTAGTTAAAGAAGAAGCCGGTCGTATTACGATGAATTTCAAGAATAGTGAAGGTCAGAAATTTACTCTTGAAGAAGAGAAGTCAAGCTGGGATTCGGCGGCAGTGCTTTCGAATTATGTTCGTAGTAATTGGGGATCGGATTATTCGATTGCTAAGGGGCAAGGTTTAACGATTTATGTCTCAAAGTCGAATGCGGCATGGGTGAATGGTGGCGTATTCTATGTGATTACTGATGAGAGCGGTAGCTTGAGCTCAACCGATTTACACGATATAGCAGTTTCATTGTAATAATTAGAACCGGCGATGCTTAAAACATACTCGGTTTTTTGTTAAAATAAAAAGAGAACGAAAAGGAGGTAGGAGATGATTGATTTTAAAGCGGATCTCGCGAGATTGATTGACTCTAAAGAATTTCAGCGACGCGTAGATGAGGCCAAGCCGTATGTGGCGCGGGCGCAGCAAGACGAATTTGGTGGTTGGGTAGACTTGCCAGTGAACTATGACAAAGAAGAGTTTGCCCGAATTAAAGCGGCGGCTGCGAAGATTCAGAATGATTCAGATTATTTGGTTTGTATTGGTATCGGTGGTAGCTATCTTGGCCATCGTGCCGTGATTGAGGCGCTCGGTGGTGCCAAGAAAACCAAGATTTTATATTCTGGCAATTCTTTGAGCCCGCGCGAGTTGCAGAAAGTACAAAAAGAGATTGGCAATAAAGATTTTTCGATTAATGTGATTTCCAAGTCGGGCACAACCACTGAGCCGGCGGTGGCATTCCGCATTTTTAAGCAGATGTTGATTGATAAATATGGTGAAGATGAGGCGGCAGAGCGGATTTATGCCACGACCGATGCAAATAAAGGTGCCTTACATGACGAGGCGGTCGCTAAGGGCTATGCGACTTTTGTAGTGCCAGATAATATTGGCGGTCGTTATTCAGTATTAACAGCGGTTGGTTTGCTCGCAATTGCGGCGGCTGGCGTAGATATTGACGCTTTAATGGATGGTGCCGAGGAAGAACGTGCAGCTTTGATCTCTGATGGCGGTTTGGCTACTGAATACGCCGTAGCACGCAATGTTTTACTTGAAAATGGTTTTGATATAGAGATTCTTGCTAACTTTGAGCCGCAATTTATGTACTTCAATGAATGGTGGAAACAGCTGTTTGGTGAAAGCGAGGGCAAGGACCATAAGGGTATTTTCCCGGCCAG
>CAMZJD010000039.1 GCA_947307445.1 uncultured Candidatus Saccharibacteria bacterium
AACGCATGAAATTAGGTCTTAAATAGGAAATACCCCCTTAAGACGGGGTATTTTTTACGAAAAGAAAAAGGAGCAAAAAATGATAGTTTTATTTGGATTAGCGGGTAGCGGTAAGAGCCTTCAGGGGCAGACGTTGGCCGATAAATACGGGTGGCGTTGGATGTCGATAGGGCAACTATTGCGCGACTTGAATGATCCGGAAATCACGGCAATTCAAAATCGAGGCGAACTGGTGCCAGATGAATTAGTAGTGAATTTAATGCATGGCGAGATGATGAAGGAAGTCGAACTGGGACGAAATGCGATATTGGATGGTTATCCGCGTGACCAATGGCAAGCAGACTGGATAGTGAAACATGGTGATGACAAGTATATAGACGGTGCGATAATATTGGATGTTGGACGCGAAGAGCTTTGGCGTCGCCTAGAAGCTCGTGGCCGAGCGGACGATACGCGCGAAGCAATCGAGATACGCTGGGCGATTGTTGAACAAAATATTTATTCAATGATAGAGATACTTCAGGGGGCGGGCGTGAAGATGGCGCATGTGAATGGCGAGGGTGCGGTTGAGGAAATTACACAGCGAATTGAGAATGTTTTACGCGATTGGAATATAATTAATGTTCAAGAAAGTCAGAACGAATAAATGGATCAGAAAAAAATAAGTGCAATGAGAGCGGGGGGTAAAATAATGGCAAAGATTCTTGCCGAGTTAAAAGATTATACCCAGCCTGGTATGACTGGAAAAGAAATTGACGCATGGGTGGCGAAAAAAATTACCGACTATGGTTGCGGTGTTGCCTACTATGAGCCAGAAGTTAATTTTCCTGGGTCAATTTGTATTTCGGTAAACGAAGAATTAGTTCACGGCATTCCGAAAGATATCGAGCTGGAGGTGGGCGATAAGGTTAGCTATGACTTGGTTATAAAATATCAGGGCTATTACGTCGACGCAGCGTTTACGATGATTGTGGGCGGAAAACCGACGGCGGCGCAAAAACATTTACTGAGTTTCACGGAGTCTGCATTATATGAGGGTATAGAACAGGTTAAGCCGGGCGCAAAGTTGGGCGATATTGGTTATGCTGTAGAAAAACAGCTCGAAAAAGGAAAATTGGGCGTCGTGCGTAATTATGTGGGGCACGGGATTGGCGAAAGAATGCATATGCCACCAGAAGTGCCGAACTACGGCAAACGTGGCCAGGGGTACGAACTGAAAGTGGGCGATACGATTTGTATTGAACCGATGTCTAGCCTAGGAAAACCAGACAATATGGTCGTAGAAGATGATGATGGTTGGACAGTTTGCCTTAAAGATGGGTCGTTGGCTTGTCATTTTGAACATACGATCCTCGTGACCGAAGACGGTTATGAAATCTTAACCCAGTAATATAAGATATGCTACAATAAGCTTATGGAAGAAAAAGCTCGCTTTGCAGTAGGGTTAGATGTTGGTACCAGCACGACCCGGGCCGTCATGGGCACCATTGGTCGTGATGGCAAGATATCGGTTGTAGGCTATGGCGAAGTTCCTTCTGAAGGGCTACGTCGTGGTATCGTAAAGGAGCTGATGTCTCCTCCGCGCGTGATTGACATGTGCTTACGCGCCGTGGAAGGAATGAGTGGCATTGAGGTGAACGACGCTACGGTAAATATAAACGGCTCACATATTGGTAGCACAAAAGTAGATGGCATGATTGCGGTTGGCGTAGCTGATCACGAGATTGACAACGAAGACATTAATCGCATTTCTGATGCGGCAATTGCTGGTAAGATTCCGGCAAATCGCGAGATTCTTTCTTTAGTTCCATATGAATATATTTTAGATGGCCAAGGTGGTATTAGAGAGCCATTTGGTATGCATGGCGCGCGTTTAGAGCTTCGCGCGAATGTGATTTCTGCCTTGACACCAGATTGTGATAATGTGCGTAAAGTTTGCGATGCGGCAAATTTGCGTGCGCGGGCGCTAGAACCGTCCGTATTGGCGGCGGCAAGGGCCGTGGTAACGAATAGTCAAAAAGAAAACGGCGTAGGTCTGCTTGATATGGGTAGCGCTACGACTGGTTTGGCAATCTTTGACGAGGGCGAACTACAGTTTACGGGCGTGGTGCCAATTGGTAGCAATGATATTACGAACGATCTCGCTACGGTATTGAAGACAGTTCCAGAGATAGCGGAAGAGATAAAATTGCGCTTTGCCTCGGCAAAATTCGGAGAGACTGACAAGGACATCGTGATTAAGCGTGGACGCGAGGAATATCGATTCAGCCGCAAGGAGGTTGATGAAGTAGTCGAGGCACGTCTTGAGGAGATCTTTGAGGGTGTACGCAAGTTATTGAAACATGCAGGATATGACAAGCGATTGCCAGAAGGCCTAGTACTAGTGGGCGGTGGTTCGAAGTTGCGAGACATCGATACGTATGCGCGCGATCAAGTAGAATTAGCAGTGCGCTTGGCGAAGCCGGAAGATGTTTTGGGTGTTTCCGAAGAAATCAAGAAGCCAGAATATGCGACAGCAATAGGTTTAATGTATGCAGATGCGGAATTCCAAGAGGGTGAGGAAGCGCGTAGTGTGCAAGATATGTTTGTTGGCAAAAAGAAAAAGGCCGCCAAGGGAGATGGCTGGTTTGCGAAAATTCTGAAAAAGTTTAAGTAGACCAGATGAGAGAAGTCTAGCAAAAAAATTGTTCAAATGTTACTATAAGATAAGAATTGAAGAAAAGTGAGGAGTTAATACATGCCTGAAGTAAAGCCAAGTGAGGTGGAGAGCACAGCTAGTATTAAAGTAATTGGCGTTGGTGGGGCTGGTGGCTCTGCCGTAAATCGTATGCGCGAAGCGGGTTTGAATGGTGTCGAGTTGATTGCGATGAACACTGATGCGCAGGCTTTGCATAATTCAAAAGCCGACGTAAAGGTGCATCTTGGGCATGAGACTACGAATGGGCTTGGCGCCGGTGCTGACCCAACAGTCGGTGAGCGTGCTGCCGATGAAAGCCGTGAAGAAATCAAGAACGCGTTGGCTGGTGCAGATATGGCCTTTATTACCTTTGGCGCTGGTGGCGGTACTGGTTCTGGTGCTGGTTATATCGTAGCAGAAGAGGCGCGCAAGCAAGATATTCTTGCTGTTGGCGTAGTTACAAAGCCATTCTCGTTTGAAGGCGCAAAGCGAAAAGCGAATGCGGATTGGGCAATAGAACATTTGGCGCGCAATGTCGATGCATTGATTACGATTCCGAACGACCGCTTATTACAGACAATTGATCAGCGCACGCCGATTCTTGAGACTTTTAAGATTGCCGACGAAGTGCTTCGCCAAGGCGTTCAGGGCATTTCAGAGTTAATTACTGAGCACAGCTTGATTAACTTGGACTTTGCTGACGTAAAGGCTATCATGAAAGACGCCGGCTCGGCCTTGATGGGCATTGGTCGTGCTTCTGGCGAGAATCGCGCAAGTATCGCCGCTCAGCAGGCGATTGAGTCGCCGCTAATTGAAGTTTCGATTGATGGTGCTCGTGGTGTACTCTTTTCGATTGCGGGTGGTTACGATGTGACGATGAGCGAGATGCAGGAAGCTGCAGAGCTAATTACGGCTAGTGTTAGCCCAGATGCAAATATTATTTGGGGTGCTTCGGTGCGTCCAGAACTTGAAGACGAAATTATCGTTACGGTGGTGGCGACAGGTTTTGATTCAGAGTATTATCGCGATGATCCACGTGCACAGGAGTATGGCCATAATGGTATCGATGCTCCGGTCTCTGCCGCAAGCACGATGAATGAGCCTTTGACGGAGCCTAGCCAGGCAATGGCAGATCCGGTTAAGGAAGCAGAGCATCACGTCGAGAAAACGGAAGTAGAAACTCAGAGTGCTGATTTTGCCGAGCCTTCTACGGTTAATATGTGGGATAATATTCGCACCGACAATAGTAGTGACGACAGCGACATTCCGGCCATTTTAAGGCGTCGCAAGAAGAACAAAGATTAGGAGGACTTTCATGAGCCATCTAAAAATTGGCGAGAGTAAAGTCATCGAGAGTCGGGAGTCTCAGGACGGAACAATGATTCGTCGTCGCCGTGTATCTTTGGATGGGAAGCATCGTTTTACTACATATGAGCGAATTGAGAGACCTGGAATGATGGTGCGCAAGCGTAGTGGTTCGCGCGAGGCTTTTGACCGCGACAAGCTTGCTGGAGCGATTCGCAATAGTGTAGGAAAGTATTTTAACAGTGATTTAGATGTCCAAGATATTGTGGATAAGGTGGAAGATTTAATATACGACCAGGGTAAGGATGAAATCCCATCTAGCTTGATTGGCGAGACGATTCTAGAAGTGTTATCTGAAAAGAATGAGATGGCTTATGTTCGCTTTGCGAGCGTGTTTAAAGAGTTTAAATCTCTTGACGATCTAGAGCGCAGCATCGCAGAACAGCGTGAGCGCATGAAGCAGCGAAAAGAAAAGGAGCAATAAAGATATGAGGGTGGTAGTAATTTGGCGTGAGGAAACGGATTATGCGCGTTCGGTAATTGAATGGTTGCATGACTGTGAACGTCGAGTGGGCGTGGCGCCAGAAAGCTTATCGCCAGACGAGCCAGAAGGCGAGAGTTTGTGCAGAGCGTACGATGTAGTGGAATATCCGACCATTTTAGCGATGAATGATGATGGCAAGATGCTGCAGATGTGGCGGGGGAGAGATTTGCCGCGTATTGATGACGTAACATATTATTTGATAGAGCATTAACGAAACTCTACGGAAAATGTCTCACCCGCGGGTGAGACATTTTTTATTAATTTGAATAAATATGATATAATGCAAGCATAAAGCGTTTGAGCAGCCATCAACTGCGAGCTGATGAAAGAACGACGTAGCTAGTGCGAGAAGCTAAGTCTAGTAGAATCATCCGTGAGTCTGCGTGAAGGATTAATCGAGTGCTAGAATAGTCTAGAAATTGGATGGTACCGCTCTAAGGAGTTCCAATGAAAATTGGAATTTTTTTATGCAAAAGAAAGGAGTGCGTGGGCATGAAGTATAAATATGGTGAACGACGCCGAGC
>CAMZJD010000040.1 GCA_947307445.1 uncultured Candidatus Saccharibacteria bacterium
ACTTCTACGAGCGTAAGATTTTTATCCCGGGCAACGGATAGGCCAATACTGCCAACGCCAGCGTAGAGATCGAGTACTTTTTGGGTAGTGATGTGTGGTTGAATATCTTTTAGAACACGTTCGTAGACTGGTAGATTGATTTGGAAAAAGCCGTTGGGTGAATAAGTGTAGTTATAGCCGCAAAGAGTATCGTGGAGCGGTGGCATTTGCGGGTGCGATTTACCGTTCGTAAATAAATCGCCGGAAGTGTTCCCCCGCTGGTCACAACGCATTAGTAATGATTGGTAGGTACGCGCCTCGGCATGTTCGGCATTTAACTGATCAATTATTTTTTGGGCGGCGGCGAAGATTTCAGGGCGTTCAAGCGAACTATGCGTAATGGGTTGCTTGCGATGCGTGCCGCGAGTATGAAAAGCAAGATGGATTTGATTATCTTCGTGGCTCCAATAGAGCGAATATTCCATCTTATTGCGATAAAAGAATTCTTTACCGTCAGTGATGGTGGGTTCAATTGCTACGTCTAGATGTTGTTGGGCGAAACATTCTTTGACCAGCGCAGACTTCGTATTAAGTTCGGTCTGCCAATCTAGGATTTGCCATGGGCTGGTGGCCAAGTAGCAGTTATCTTTCGGCTCAATCCGCTCTGGCGCGGGGTTTATAACGCGCGTGGCTATGCCTTCGCAGTAGCTGCGCTTATCTTTCGTAATATCAAAATCTACAATTTCGGATGGCAACGCATTCCAAATAAAGGCCTTTTTGCCATTCTCCAGAGTGGCGAGTCCTTGTCCGCCAGGAACGAGCTTTTCTATTTTTGCTTGCATAGTTTTTATTTTACCATACTTGACTAAATGATGTAATTATGATAGAATATATGGCGAGACATACAAAAGTTGAGAGGGGGTGCAACGATGGATATTATGCTCCACTTTTGTCATGGTCTAGTTGTTTTCGGCGCTTATTTATTAAATTTTTCCATTTTCGGGATGATAATGTTGGCGATTTGGTTCTTGTGCAGCTTATTGCTGTGCGCTTCCCCTTTATCTTTTACGGCGGAAGATCGCTTAGGGCATGCTGTTACAATTATTTGTGTTCAAATCTTTATAATCTTATGTGCTCTTGCCGTTCGCGGCGATTTGCGCGTCATTCCGATACCAATTTTTAAATAATTGCCATTTTATTACCCCGCTTCGCGCGGGGTTTTGCAGTATCTGTGCTATTTATACCGATTATAGTTGACAAATATAGATTTTTATGCTAAAATCAAACTAGAGAATCAGCAGAGGTTGAGAGGGGGTGCTTTTATGGATTGGTTACTCCACTTCTGGCATGATCTTGTAGCTATCGGCGCTATCTTATTGAACATTGCCCTGTATGGGCTCATTGGCGTTGAAATCGTGTTATTTTTCTCCATCATCGCTGTGTACGCGAACATGCAGCAAAAAGTTTACGATGTGATTATGCACACCTTGCTGTTTGTTCTGGCCTCCGTGTTCATCATCTTGAGTTTGATGACCATCTTCTGGAACGTACACATTATTCCGATTCCATATTCTCCGGCCATGATTTTCCTTGTTTAATAAGATAAAATTACCTCACAAAAACTATCTCTATCGCACCCCCGCCCTTCGGCGGGGGTATCTTTTTTGTTTTGACAAATGAAGGTTTTAGTTTTAAAATATAGGCAAAGACCGAGCAAATCTAGGAAGGGGGTGTAAGTGTGGACTTTATTACTCCATTACTGCATGGTCTTGCATACGTCGGTGTGTACCTTATTAACGTTTTAATCTATGAAACGATTGCAGTTGCGATTTGGTTTGCGGTGTCTTATGCCACATTTAATACGTCGTTGCCGGGAGAGGTGAGCGATCGCATTGTGTTCGCGACGACCTTGATTCTAGGTTTAGCTTTCTTGGCGTTCTGCGTCCTATACTTTTTCGGCATAGCGCAAATCATCCCGTTGCCCGTTTTTAGATGACACGTTCAGATGTAATGCCCCGCCACTGGCGGGGCGCTTTTTTATTCGTAACGCAAAGCGTCGATTGGGTTCTTGTGCGAGGCGCGTCGAGCTGGCAATGTACCAGATAAGAAAGCGATAGCCATGATTAAGATAGTGACAGAGATGATGTCTTTAATAGTATAAGTGGCTAAATTGAAAGTCGGGAAAGCTTCCAAAAATCCGCCTTCGGCATGGAAAGCTGCATTTACGATGTTGCCCAGAATAATTGAAACTGTGATACCAAACACTGAACCCCAAAATCCGAGCGAAATAGCTTCTAGACTGAAGCTTATAAAGACATGGCGCGAGGACATACCAAGTGCTTTGTCGAGACCAATTTCGCGCGTACGTTCTTGGACGGACATAAAAAGCGTGTTGATGATGCCAATAGCGGCAGCTAACAAGGCGATGAGGCCGAATATTTTAAAGACAGTGAGGATGACGTCAAAGAAAGTTTTAATGGTGCCGATGATGTCCTCAACGGTCATGCCGGATAAGCCGATTTCGTCGAGCTTATCTTTAATATCATCGGCGGAGTATTTATTGAAGTCGAAGTTTACGGCCACGGCAAAGGTTTGGGCTTTTACCTCTTCGGGATAGTATTTAGTGTTTTCTGTATAGATGTCATCGGCGAGCTTATTGTTGGTGTATTGATAACCCATCGAAACGACGCCTGGTGCAATTACGCCCACAACTTTGGCATCAAAGATTTTTTCTTCGTGCGTAAATTCGTCTAGCACGGCGAGTTGGATTTTTTCGCCCACGATATTGTCATCAGTATAGCCGAGCGCATCAACGTATTTTTCTTCAAGCAAAATTTGGTATTCGTCTGCGCGGAGGTCGAGCTGTTCGCCAGCTACGAGATCAACATTAATGTTTCCTGGCGGTAACGCTTCGGCGGCGACAAGATATTTTTTCTCGGCCTTTTTGCTGCCAATATAAGTAATAGTTAGAGTCTGCTCTTTAGTTAGACTATCACCGTCGATACCCTCGATTTTCTTGATTTTTTCGAGTTGCTCATCGGTGATTGGCGACATGCCAGTTTGGATTTTGTCTGGGTTATATTCAATTGGACCGCCGGAATTACCCATGGCACCTTGTAGGCCTTCTAGTGCTTCAAAAGAATCTTTGGAAACGATGGCGAGGTAACCTTCACCGCCGTAACTTTCGACTTGGCTATCGATGAAATTATTGACGCCAGCTTGAATGGCGGAAGTAGAAATAATTGAGAATGAGCCAATAAAGATAGCAAGGATAGTCAAGAAACTACGCAGTTTATTGCGGAGCAGGTTGGCGTTGGCGTCTTTAATGATATCTAGAACTTTCATGCTTCCTCCTCAATATCAATGTGGTGGATATTATTTTGGTCGCGCATGCCGTCATTATTGCCATCGCCATCAAAGTTGGCGAGGGTTCTTTCTTCGGAGATTTGTCCATCCGAAATATGGATTTGGCGGCCACATTTGTCGGCGAGATCTTGGTCGTGAGTTACGATGATGACCGTGATGCCCTTCTTTTCGTTGAGGCCAAAGAGTAATTTTTGAATGCGTTCGCCGGTGGCGGAGTCGAGGTTGCCAGTCGGTTCGTCAGCGAAAATAATTTTTGGATCATTAACGATGGCGCGGGCAATACAGACGCGCTGTTTTTGGCCACCGGATAGATCGTTGGCTTTGTTTTTAGCTTTATCGTCCAATTCTACGACTTTGAGCGCTTCCATGGCGCGACGGCGACGTTCGCGGAAGCCGACGCCGGCGATTTTGAGTGGCAGGATGACGTTATTCAGTACGGAATCATTAGAATTCATGAAGAAGCTTTGGAATACGAAGCCGAATTCTTTGTTGCGTAAATCGTTGAGTTTGCCCTGGCGCAGCTTGCTAGTATCTTTGCCGTTTAGTTTAATGGTGCCTTCGGTCGGCTTGTCTAGTAGTGCCAATAAGTGCATTAAAGTAGATTTGCCGGAGCCGGATTTACCGATGATGGCGACAGATTCACCCTCGTAAATATCGAGGTCGATGCCGCGGAGGGCTTCAAATCTTGCGTCACGTTTGCCATACGTTTTGCGTAGGCCACGCACGCTCAAAAGTGGACGTTTACTCATAAGATATATTTTAACACGCTACGCTTATGTTTGCGAAAAGCCAAACGGGAAAATACAATAGTTAAAAATCGTACATTAAAAGGGGGTGGCAAAATGAACAATTGGGAAAAGCAGACTTTGTTTAACGATTTGGTCGCAAAGTATATAGTCCATACAGAGGTTGGCACGATTGAATTACCGGTAGAAAAGCTGATGAGCTTCCACGAGGCGGCCGGATTACCGCCCAATGAAATGAGCTTCATCTCTTTACGTTTGCCCGGCACCGAAGAAGATATTTATAACTTCATCTTGGGCAGTTTCTCGGATGAGGATGCTACGATTCAGGTTGATGGCGTTTATTTCTATGATGAAGAAACGGGTGATTCGGCTGCGATCGGTTACGGCGAAGATTTCTTGCGGATTTTGAAGCGTTATTTGGCTAATGGCCAAATATACTGCAATGGCGAAATCTTGGTAGATCAATTTGGGCGTGCATGGATTATGGCATCAATGTCGGATGATATTTGCATTAGCCTCGTAATGACCATGAGTCCAGGTAAGATGGGAGTTCCGATTTATACCGATGATTTGAGCATGTCTGGCCGTTTGTGGTATGACGGCAAATCGTTTTACTATGCCCCTACGGCAATCTACTATACGGAAGGTTATTTGCCGAGCTGATCCCTGCCCCGACCTTGCGCCGGGGCACTTTTTTGTGGTAAAATATAGCGCAGATTGGACCGTCGCCAAGCGGTAAGGCACTGGGTTTTGGTCCCAGCATTCGCAG
>CAMZJD010000041.1 GCA_947307445.1 uncultured Candidatus Saccharibacteria bacterium
TTGGCGAATATTCGTGAATGCAAAGTGATTTGCCACGTAGTACGGGTTTTCGCGGATAGTAACGTAACGCACGTAGCGGGTGGTCCAGATCCGAAACGCGACATTGAAACGGTGGAGACGGAGTTGGCGTTGGCAGATATTGAAACGCTGGAAAAAACTTTGCCGAAAATTCAGAAGGAAGCGCGGGGTGGCGATAAAGACGCCGCGAAACGAGCTGAGCAAGCCGCAAAAGCTCTGGAAGACTTGGAATCTGGCATTTTGCATATTGAGGCGGTAGATGGGTTAGATTTGTTGTCGGCGAAGCCGGTGTTCTATATGTTTAACCTTGATGAAGAAGAATTGGCGGATGAGGCGAAGAAGGCTGAGTTGGCCAAGATGGTAGCGCCACGGAAGTGCGTGTTTGTGAACGCGAAGCTAGAATCAGAGATGGCGGATATGGCGCCAGAGGAGAAGCAGGAATTTTTGGATAGCTATGGCATTAAAGAGGATGGTTTGAGCCAATTAGTACATGTAGCTTATGACACACTGGGTTTGCAGAGCTATCTAACGGCGGGTAAAAAAGAGACGCGTGCCTGGACGATTCCGCAAGGTGCGACAGCGCCAGAGGCGGCCGGTGTGATTCATACCGATTTTCAACGGGGCTTTATTGCAGCTACGATTTGTTCTTATGATGATCTGGTGCGACTAGGGTCAGAAAAAGCCGTGCGCGAAGCTGGCTTAATGCGAACGGAAGGCAAAGATTACGTGATGCGCGACGGGGATGTGGTCGAGTTTAAATTTAACGTATAAAAACTGGCAAAAATAAGTGTAAATTGTTTGCTTTTTTCTTTGAGCTTATGCTAAAATTACTGTATGAGCTTAGGTTATGGTGTGGGCGAGTTCTTCGCGTTAGATATCGGAACAGACGCGCTCAGAATGGTACAGTTATCAGGGAACATCCAACACGGATGGGTACTTGAGCGTTTCGCGTACGTACCAGTTAGTCGCCAGATTTTGCAAGATAGTAGTGATGCAGGACGTCGCCGTTTAGGAGAGACGATTGCTAGTGCTGCCTCGCAGGCTGGCATTAAGACGAAAAACATAGCCTTGGGTATGCCTTCAAATAAGAGCTTTACGACGATTATTGAGATTCCAACGCAAGATAGGCGCTCGATGGAGAAGATTATTCGCTATCACGCCGATCAGTATATTCCGATGTCGATTGATGATGCGAAGGTAGATTATGTGATTTTAGGTCCTAGCCCGAACGATCCGAAAATTACAGAGGTGCTGTTGTCTTGTACGACGATTCAGTACGCCGAGGAACGTATGGAAGGTGTGGAGGCCTATGGGTTTAATCTTGTAGCGCAAGAGCCAGATCCGATTGCAATGTCGCGCGCTTTGACGCCTCCAGGCTCTACGGATGCGAAATTGATTATTGATTTCGGCGAAGATTCAACTGATTTGTCGATTGTCTATGGTGCGCCACGCTTGGTGCGTATGTTGCCTGGTGGTTTGACTGTATTGGTGCGTACTGTAGCGAACTCTTTGAACGTAAAAGAGAGCCAGGCGCGTCAGTTTATTTTGAAATTCGGTTTGGCACAAGACAAGTTGGATGGCCAGGTGTTCAAGGCATTGGATTCTACTCTTGAGAGTTTTGCGGGTGAGTTGACGAAATCAGCTCGCTTCTTCCAGACGAAGTATCCAAATGCGAAGGTGGGCAGTGTGATTCTGTCTGGTTTTGCGGGTATTATTCCATTTATGGCCGAGTATATTGAAGCGAAAACAGGTATTCAGACGATTCAGGGCAACCCATGGCAGATGGTGCGTGTAACGCCGCAACAGCAACAAGCTTTGGCGCAGGTTGCAGCTGAGTTTTCGGTGGTGATTGGTTTAGCGGAAAGGACAAATAGTAGGTAGTATGTACGAAATAAGCCTAGTCCCAGATGTTAAAGGGGAGATGATTAAGCAACAGAAGATCCGCAATTTGGTCTTCATGATTTGTGTGATTGTAGCGAGTGCTTGCGGTGGCGTGATTTTTATTCTTATTGGTATTTCTGGTGGTCAGAGCCTTAAGATTTCGGCACAGCAGACTGAAATCGAATGTCGCTCTAAAGGTGGACAGACGACTAGCGGTGTGAGATGCGATAGTAGCAAATATGGCACTGCAATTCAGCGTTTTGAAAACGTTACCGAGCTTTTAACGCTTCAAGATCAGATGCGTAATATTAATTTGCTCAATGCTAGAAAACTAAAATATTCTCGCATGTTCCCATATTTGGATGTATTACTTCCAGAAGGCGAAAACACGATTAAGGTTAACAAGTTAAGCTTTTCAGTACAGAGTAACACGATATTCTTTGATGGCATCGGTCTTTCGACAAATGGTACTAACACGCGTGCAATTGAGGCCTTCAAAAAGAAAGCACAGATGTCCTACTACGATAAAGGGTCCTACATGGCAATGAATAACTTAACTGGTAGCTACGAAGAGATTCCGTCCTTCTGTATGGAAGAGAAAGTTGAGAACGGTCGCATTATTGGCATTTATCACCAGGGTGAGCCTGGCTGTGGCGTTTCGATGCTCTATGACGAGAAGAAAGAAGAAGCTCCTAAAGAGGAGAGCGAGGGCGAAGGTGAGGGCTCCGAAGAGAAACAAGAAGAAGAGACTAAAAAAGTTGAGAAAAAAGACATTCGGATTTTGCGTAGCTATAAGAGCTCAGCAGAAAAAGAAGCTTGCAAGGCTGGCAATAACATAAAGGGCAAAGCTACGATTGACTGTACGAAAGGTTTTTATTTCGAAAGCGACTGTATTTCTTATAAGGATGACGGCAATATTGACAAAGACGGAACGGTTCAAACATGTCCGATTATTACCGCGGCCATTTACACTTCTGAACCTAGTGTTGGTAGGGATTCAGATGGTAATTTAGTGGCTTCATTTGAGGCATCGGTGCCATTTAATATTGAAATATTCTATGCATCCAATAAACATGTGATCATCGTTGGTCCATCAAGGCAGAACGTAACAGATAGCTACGTACAGGTGCGCGATATGTTCACGGAGGCGCCAGAGACGGAGGGCTTGTAATATGGCAAAGAACGATAAAGGTAAAAGTAAGGGCGTAGCATTCGCGAAGCGCGCGAAGATTTCGAAAGCGCAGCAAATGATGCTGATGGCAATTGGTGGTACTGCTTTAGTGTTTGGCATTACGGTTGTGGGCGTAATTTATTTAGTAAAAGTAATTCGTTTTAATATAGTGATTATTGACGCGAAAGACGAGTCGATTGCCGGATTCGTAAGAGTTCAAAACAACTTAAAGAATATATCATCTAAGATTGGCGCTTTGGCGAGTAGCGAGAAGTTGGAGTCGGTGGCAAATAAACGTGAAGATGAAGAATGCAAGGAGTTTCGAAATCAAGGTTTCGAATATAGCCTTTCTACGATTAATACCGCTAGGACTTGCTCCGCTTTACGCGTGATTCCGGATACGCTGCCTTCGTCTGTTAACCAAGAGGCTACGACTTCGTCCTTGAACTGGTTAATTAATATCTCGGAGGCGCATTTGGAAGGTATTTCTTACCGCAAGACTAGTAGTCTAAGATTTAAACAAGCTACTGACTCTAAAGGTAATGTCGATGTGGCTAATACAATTACTGCTACGCCGATTGAATTGAGCTTTGAGGTGCAGGATTCTTCGACTAAGATTATGAATATGCTAGATGTAGTGGAGAAGTCTATCCGTAACTATGATGTGTACTCTATTACGATGGAGTGGTCAGAAGGACATATAAAGATTAATGGCTCTTATACTACATATTATTCAGCACCAAAGACTATTGAGATAAAAACAAAACAGGTGTGTGCGAGTAAAGAGAGTAAAAAATGCACAACCGGAAAGAAGAGTAAGTAGGTATGAAGGGTACAGATATAGCATTAGTAATCTTCATCGGAATGGTTTCGTTTGGTATCTCCTTTTGGTTGGGCAATATGATTTTAGGCGATCCAAATGACCGAACTGAACAAATTACCTATATGGATGTGTTGTCTGATGATTTGAATGAGCCGACTGGCGAGGTTTTTAACCCGAAGGCATATAACCCAACAGTTGAAGTTTTTGTGGGTGAGTGTGAAGAAGGCTTTACGTACGATAGCGAAAACGAACGCTGCATTGATGCGAGCGGTAATGTTCAAGGTGATACCGATGATGATGACGATGATGATGACGACGATGACGAAGGCGGTGGGGAAGAAGGTGGCGGGGACCAAAACAATCCAACTCCTGGAGACTAAAACATGCTTCTGACCAAGGAGCTACAGGATAAAGTCGTATCTTTGCTGGTCGAAGATGGGCTAGTTGATGCGAATTTGGTGAAAAAGACCTATGCGGAAGTTGCAAAGACTGGCCAACCAATTTTGGCGGTTTTAAAAGGTAAGAAAATTGCTACTGATGACTGCATCCAGCATGCAACTGCTGTCATTACAAATGTTCCATATGTAGATTTGCGTCGCTGTCGTTTTAATAAAGACGCTTTGCAAAAAATTCCACAAGACGTTGCGCAACGCTCTAAAGTAATTCCATTAAAGGAAGAAGATGGACAGTTGTTCATCGCCATGCTTGATACGACGAACGTTCAGCGCACGGACTATATCTCGACTTTGACTAAAATGCCGCTGCGCCAGTTGATGACTTCTGAAGCTGGTATTGAAAACGCTTTGATGCAATATGTGGCCGACTTGAAGGCGGTCAATAAGGCAGCGAAAGATTCCGAAAAAGATGCTAATGGCGAAGATGAAGTCCAAACAATTACGCAGGACTCGCCAATCTCGAAAGCCCTTAGCTCAATTTTGGA
>CAMZJD010000042.1 GCA_947307445.1 uncultured Candidatus Saccharibacteria bacterium
ACTCCGGAAGCGTGACCCACCTCACACATGGGGTCCGCCGGTTATAGGGATTGCTAGCTTTAGAAAGGATCTTTCTAAGTGGAGGTAATACTTTTCACTTCGAAAATGTAGAAGAAATTTCGAAGGCCGAAAGGGTTTCTAAAGCACGCAACAATTGCTAATAAATTAGCAATGTTCTAGGTTATTTAGGTGCGGTTTTTTGACCCTTGCGGATCAAAACTGAAATAATAATATCACACATTTGATTATTCGTCAATACTTTTTGCACACTTTTTTTAAAAAACAATAGAAAAAAGGCGTATTTTTACACCTTAAGCGTTTTTATAACTGGGGTGATTGTGCTTATTGTTATTTTGTAAAAAAGTGTTATAAAATGGCTATAAAATCAATATTTTGCCATAAAATTGGCTACTTCGCTGAGAATTTCGGGTAGTTTTTCGTGTTCTTCGGGCGTAAATTTTGTTAGTACAAAATCAACGTCGCCGATTCGCGAACGCAGAGAATCGTTGCCGGTGCCGAGGCGTAGGCGCGGGAAATCTTCAGTGCCGAAATGAGCAATGGCGGACTTGAGGCCATTATTGCCGCCTGCGCTACCCCGCTCACGAAAGCGAATTTGGCCAAAGGCTAAGTTAAAATCGTCGCAAATTAGAAGAAAATCTTGCGGAGAAAGTTTATAGAAATCCATGATCGCGCGCAAGCTGACGCCAACGTCATTGTAGAAGGTCTGCGCTTTGACGAGCAAAAGATCATGCTCTTCATCTTTTGTAATGATGGCGTTAAACTTTGGTTTGTCTTGCCATTCGAGCTTATGGATTTTGGCATAAAAATCGAGCGCCAAAAAGCCAAAATTGTGGCGTGTAAAATTATATTTATGGCCTGGATTGCCAAAACCGACTATGACCTTCATGATATAGATTTTAACACATGAAAAAGGCCGACCAAATGGGGCCGGCCCTCTTCGTAGAACTGCGTTGAACTTTGCTAGCAGATTACTAGCGTTGCACTGATTAGCGAGGCCAAGAGCGGGCGATGATTTGGGCGCCGGGGCGCTTAATGTCGTTTTCGCCGTCAAAACGGATGACTGCTACGTTGGCGTCGCTGCCGAGGTAACGGACCGCGCGGGCTAAAGGATTACCGTGCCAACCGAATGGGTTGCTGATTTGGCTGGGGTCGCCACAAAGAGCGAGCTTGGTGCCACAATCGCAACGTTCGATGTAGGCCTTGATCTGTGACAGTGAGTTAAACTGCGCTTCATCGCAGATAAAGAAAGTATTCCAAAAGCTGCGGCCGTTGATTTCGCCAGGCGGGCACACCTCTATCTGGTTCATGATGGACTGCGCGCGATAGCTAATGTCGCGTTCGTTAGGGAGAATACCTCCTTCCATTTTGTCTTTGCGCAGACGCAAGTAGGCACGAATATTGTCCAAATAGGGGTTGAGCTTACTGGCTAATTTTGCGCGCTCGTCGCCGGGAACGGCGGCCATTTTGTCGCCTAACATGCGGTCGGGCGGACAAAGCATGATGCTTTGGTACGGGTAATCGTCTCCGGTTTCTGGTGGCTTGATATAGACTTCTTGGCCAGAATCAAGATGCGATTGTGCTTTACGAGCTTTTTTGCTGCGGCCATTCTGCGATACTTCGGTTTGCGGTGGATTGGCGAATTTAGCATTCGCTAAACCAGTTTGGGCCAGCGCGGCCGAGATGGCGGCGAAGGTTTTACCAGCGCCGGCGTTGCCATACAAGATGACGACACTAATCTCGTCGGCTGGAGCCATGAGTGCCTCAAAAGCCATTGCTTGCAGTTCGCCGATGGGTGAAATGCCCTGCAGTTCGCGATAATAGCTCAGCGGTACGATAGTGCCTTTAGTCGCATCGAAACGTCCGATGTGGTTAAAAGTGTTCGTTTTGCCGAATAATACGAATTCATGGGGCCTTAGAGGCTCGGCGTCAGGCAGAAGTTCCTCGAACTTATACAGCGGCATCTTTTTGTTCTTACGCCAGTAAATAATCGCGTTTTCGTCGTTGATGCGACGGTACCCGATGTATGGCGTAGGCGAGAACATATTAATGTCTAGGTGCGGCCTATCTTGAGCGGAGACCAACATCATGGGGTCATTCGTGAGAATCACGATATGGTTCACGCCTTTTTGCTTGCTCCAGTATTCGGCTAGAGAAATGGTTTCCTTAATATGCTCGCCAGCGATGGCTTTGCCTTCATAAGGGTGGTCTTGGTAGTCGAAAATGACGTGGAGATTACCGAGATGATACTCTTCGGCGCCGTCGTTCTGTGACTTCTTGCCGTTCTTGATGAGATTGTAAAGTAATATAGCAAGCTCATTGGCAGAAATACCACGATCAGAGCCTTCGTCTCTCATCTTGTGCAAACTTTTCTGGTAAATGCGCGAAATAATCAAATGACGCTCAGGCAAGTCTGCATCAGGATCGAAAAACTCCGGGAAGTTTAGGGCTGCATTCAGATCCACGGCATAATGTATGTCGGGGTCGAACGAGAAGCCAGTATTAGGATTTTGCATAGAAATCCCTCCTTTTCTATCAATGCATTCCTACGATGGGAAAGTGCTACAACAACATAAGGGCCCGAATGAAAGGCCCACCGTTGTTGTAATTAGTGTAGCATGTTTAATCGCGGTTGCGGAAGGAAAAGAAGATTGGCGTGCCCGTAAAATCGTAGGCATCGCGGAGACGACGCTCAAGGTAACGTTTGTAGCTCCAGTGGAGCAGGCTGAGGTCGCTACCATAGACCACGAACCATGGCGGACAAGTATCAGTTTGCACCATATAACGAAGTTTCGGATGGGTATTTTTGAGACCAGCCGGTGGGTGCGAGGCAACGGCATCCATTAGGAGTTTATTGAGATCGGATGTCTTGAGTTCGGCATGACGAGCGCGGTCGATATTGACGGCAAGTTCAAAAATTTTAGTGACATTTTTGCCGGTCACACTAGAGGTCATTACGACTGGCGCAAATGGCACGAAGTTGAAATCATATTCGAGATTGTCGAGAATTTCATTGGAATCCTTATGGTCAAGGTCAGTTTTGGTAATAGTAAGAATAATGCCTTTGCCGGCCTTGACGATTTCGCCAGCGAGGCTTTGGTCGAGTTTAGAATGTGGCTCGGTAGCGTCTACGAGTAGGCAGCAGACATCGGCCTCTTCAATAGCAGCAAGGCTGCGCAAGGCGCTGAATTTTTCAATGCCCACTTCCCGCTTGCCGGGTTTGCGGAGACCGGCAGTATCAAGCAGTTCAATGGTGCGACCTTTATATTTAATTTCGGTACGGTTAATGTCGCGAGTGGTGCCGGCGAGGTTGGCGACAACAGCTTGCTGCTTTTGGGCGAGTGAGTTAAATAACGAACTTTTGCCAACGTTTGGGCGGCCAATAAGCGCGATTTTAAGCGTGTCGTCTTTAGTTTCTTCTTTAGTGTGCGTATTAAAGCCAAGGTTATGGAGTTCAGAAAGGATTTTGCTGCGTAATTCATTGAGATTTAGGCCGGTAGTGGCGGATACACATAAGGAGTTTTTAATGCCGAGGTTGCGGTATTCCTCAATTGGTAAAGCCTCGCCAAGATCAGATTTGTTGAGTAGCAACACAACAGGCTTGCCGCTTTTAAGGGCTTTTTTGGCAATGAGCTTGTCGTCGTGGTTTGGATATTTGGTGGCGTCCATGGCAATAAGAATCATATCGGCGGAATTGACGGCGTCGTCAATTTGATCTTGAATGTGCGCCTCAAATTCATCTTCGGCATCTTTGAGGCCGGCGGTGTCAATTAAAATATATTTCCCTTCAACTTTGCCTACGACGTTATCGCGAGTAGTGCCCGCTTCGCGCGCAACGATAGCCTGCGACTTACGGACGAGGCGATTAAAGAGGCTAGATTTGCCAGCATTAGTCTGGCCAATGATTGCTACTACCGGTAATTTCATGTATCTTATTCTACCAGTCTTGACAAAAAATGTAAAGTGTGCTATACTAGAAGTATATACATTACTTCAAAAAGTCTCCCCTTCCAGGGAGATTTTTTGTGGTTAAGCTTTATAGAGATGGCGTAAACGCCAGCGGCGCCAGAAGCAGAAGATGGCGATATAGACGAGTACGCCACCGATACCGGCGATGACATCTAGGAAAACATCACCCACTTGACCGTTGCGTCCTGCAACGGTGATTTGATGCACTTCGTCAATGGCGGCATAGACGGCAGTCAGTACGATTGGATAAATGATCTGTGAATGCGTTGGGAAAATGGATGGATTCAGCCCCTTTACAAAGCTAGTAATCGAATAGGCGATGGCGCCGAACAAGAAGATGTGTGCCAACTTGCGTGTGAACGCATTAGATAGGCCGAAGAATGTCGCCCACCAAGAAGAATCAGCTTGAGACTGCGAGCCTTCTGTGGCTGACAAAGCCCAGCTTAAACAAATAAAGAAGATTGGGAAAATGATACGCCAGTAGCGTTTAATGTAATACATATTTTGATTAACTCCATCCTTTTGCCGTGATTATACCATATCTTCTCTGTTTGCAAAAGGGATAGCTTTCTGTTAGAATGTGGCTTAGTGGTCCCGTCGTCTAGTGGTCCAGGACGTCTGGTTCTCATCCAGAAAATCGTGGGTTCGACTCCCACCGGGATCACCAC
>CAMZJD010000043.1 GCA_947307445.1 uncultured Candidatus Saccharibacteria bacterium
AAATCTTTTAATTATAAGCTCTTTTCGTTTAACAAAAAACTAGGCAAGTATTTTCGCGAACAACATCCGCCAAGATAGGCGGAACGAAAACATTTGCCTAGTTTTTGGTAGGCCCAGCTGGAATCGAACCAGCATTGTACCCTTAGAGGGGGTATGTCCTATCCGTTGAACGATGAGCCCTACTCTGTACATTCTACCATATTCTCGGCGTCTTCTCTAAAGCCATTGAAACCGACAAGCCGCCAACAGTTTTCAACTGATAATCAAAAACCTAGCAAAGGCGGTTTCTTCGCACGTTTCCGAAATAAAAACTATTCTTCTGGACGGTAACGATCTTGTCGATCTTGCGCTGCTTGCGCTTTTTGCTCAGCTTTCACCGTCCGTACCCTATCGGTCAACTGCTGAATTTTCTCTTCCCATGGGCCAGCGTTGTAGCGCGTCACGCGATTAAATAAACGGATACGTCCTTCAAAGACACTCTGGCAATTCTCGCTGCCATCTTCATTTTTGGTTTTCTGCACAATCCAAACGTATGGCGATTCTACATCATCGCCATCATCATAGCCCAAAATCACATCCTCATCTTCATAGGCATTGTCAGCTGGACCGGCACCCGAATCAAAGAATCTGCGTACATCTTCTTTGCTATAATCCCACAAACGCTTACCGAGATAATTTGCTATATCCTGGATTTGACGCACATATTTCTTGCCTTTTGCCTTCGCTTCAGCAATCTCGGCCTTAGACAAGACACCATCACCTTCATAACCAACCGGCAAAAATGCCTCACTTTCGCTCAGATTTTTCTGCAAATCACGCGCCGCTTCGGCCCTCTTTAAATCATCACCGAGGCTATCCATATCTTGCATCCAATCACCGCGGTTGAAGCGCTTTACCTTACGCAAAAAGCCAACTTTTTCCGTGCCATAATCTAGCACCAATCTTGGCTCACCGCCTTCTGCGGACTTACTCTTTGCATAAACTTTTACTGAAGATAAATCTTGGCCATCATAATAGTCCGCGCCCTCATTTTCTTCGATAATGATATTATCATCCTCATAACGATAATCATCCGCAAATTGATAAGTTTTTTCGCCAAGCAAACGCGCCATCTTAATGGCTTTTCTACCATATTTCCCGCCCCAAGCTTTAGCATGCGCAATTTCAACCTCCGAAACTTCTGGTTTTTCTTCCGAATCGTAGCTCGGCTCCGGCATTCCTTCTTTCATTTCTACCTCTCCTTTGTACCTAGTATAGCACGCAAGGCTTAAGCTCTACCGTTCGTACTCGTAAACTTCTTTGTCGTCGTAAGTGCTAATTCGCATCATCTCATCAGTTGCATTGACGTAATAAACGTACGTGTAGTTATTTTCGCTATATTGCACTTCAAACTTAAAATCATCCGTAATCTCGTAATATTTCAAAAACTTCTCAGATAACTCCCTAATATAATTCGCCCTACCCGCTAAATCATTTCCATACAGCTTATTGGAAGCATCCCACTGTAAAATCTTATATTCTCTCACCGCTCCAAAACCAACCAACTCATTTAAAGTCGGAATCTGACCAAAATCACTCGGAATCGAGCTCGAATCTACGCTCGGACTCAAACGAATCTTATACCCTGCACTCAAGAAATTAGCATTCTCTACCGAATAGTATCGTTCCGCGAAATCATCGCGCGGCACCGTCGAGGCCGCATCATTTCCGGCCGTATTTACTACGAAATATCCACCCGATGGCAACATTGATGTCAGCATAATCGCCTCAAAACCATCATGATACGAATGTACGGCATCATTATAGCTAATCCGTTTTTCCACCCGATCTAACTTAAAATCTTGCTTGCCATACTTCCTGTTCAAATAATCAATCACGATTGCCGAAACTTGTTGCGTTTCCTTATCAGTAATCGGTTTCACATCGTTTTGCGACAGCATAAACATAAAGAATGCAAAAAACAAAAAAGGTATCAATAATAAGCAGCCCATCACGGCTAAAATAATCGCCACAATATTGTTCCGGTTTTCTTTTTCGTCAATCATTTCAATCCTCTAACATAAGTATTATCACAAAAATTCGCCCTCAACAATCTTCACCTCTGTTATTTCAACCAATTTAATGCTACAATAAAAACTAATAACAACTAAAGGAGTATTTCATGAAATTATCCGAAGAACTCCAGTGGCGCGGTTTTGTTGCCGAGCACACGCTGGACCAGATATCAGACTTAGACAAAGCTCCGCGTAATTTCTATTGGGGCACCGACCCATCCGCCGATAGTCTCCATATCGGCCACCTCGCTGCTCTCATGATGTGCGCATGCTTCGTTCGCCATGGTTATACTCCTTATTACCTCGTTGGCGGCGCTACCGGTCAGATTGGCGACCCTAAAGATACCACCGAACGCGACTTAAAGAGCCTTGATGAAATCGAGCGCAATAAAGCCGCCCTTGCTGCTCAAATCATCCGTGTTACCCATTCCCCAGAAGGCACCCAACTCGTAGACAACAACGACTGGTTTAAAGACATCAAATTCCTACCATTTCTCCGCGAAATTGGCAAAGCCTTCAGTATGACGCAACTACTCGACCGCCAATTTGTCCAAAAACGCATTGGCGAAGGCGGTTCCGGCATCTCTTATGCCGAATTTAGCTACACCTTAATTCAAGGTTACGATTTCTTACATCTTTTCCGCACGCACCACGTTGATCTTCAGCTTTGCGGCGCCGATCAATTCGGCAACTGTACCTCTGGCATTCACCTCATTAAGCGCCTCGAAGATGCTCAGGCCGATTGTTATTCTTGCCCACTCATTATTGATAAGGTTACGGGGCGCAAATTTGGCAAATCCGAGGGTAACGCCGTCTGGCTCGACGCTAATAAAACCAGCATTTTCGATTTCTATCAGTTCTGGCTCAATCAATCTGATGAAGCTCTTGAGGACTACTTCAAGTACTTCACCTTCATCATGCCAGATGAACTTGACCAAATTCTCGCCGAACACAACCAAAATCCAGCCGCTCGTCTCGGCCAAAAACGCCTTGGCTATGAGGTAACCAAAGTTGTTCACGGCGAAACTGCGGCCAAGCAAGCCGAAAAACTCACCGCCTTCCTCTTTGGCGAAGGCAAAATTACCGACCTCGAACCAGCTGATATAGATCTACTCGCCCAAAGCTTCCCAACTGCCCAAATTGGCACCTCACTCGTAGATGTTCTTGCCGAAACTGGTCTTGCCAGCAGTAAAGGCGAGGCTCGCAAACTCATCGCCGGTAACGCTATCTCAGTCAATGGCTCCAAAGTTACTAACGATCAAACCATCTCCGAACTCAGCCTTATCAAAAAAGGCAAAAATAAGTTCGCATTAGTGCGCTAAAAACACTATCTCTACCTCTGTTGTAAGCATAAGCATTCTTGACTTTTTTTAGCATAAGTGCTATAATGATATACATAGTTCAATAATCATTGCGCTACGTACATTATAAAGGAGAACGCTATGCAAGCAGCACAGAAAACACCGACGCTGTTCACTCTTCTTTTCGGCGGTTCTGACCGCAAAGAAAACACTTTCAAGACCTTCGTTCCGAGCAATGACAGCTCATACAAGATCGCCTCTGGCGATGTCGTCTTTATCACGCAATACTGCCAGGAAATCGTAAGCGGCACTTCGCATGTCAACATCTTGGTTTACGCCCTGCCGAGCCTGGTCAGCGAGATGAGAAAGCGCCCTCAGGGCGACCGCGACACCGTCAAGGATAGCCTGAAAAACGTATTATTCCACGCGCAAATCACCGGTCTACAAAGAGAGCGGCTCTACAACGCGCTCTGTTCCATCTGTCGCGGCTACTAAGCTCTCTTTTGTGCCCTCTGGGACCCCCAGGGGGCATTTTCCTACCCAAAATTCCAAAATACTATTGACTTTTTTGCAAAAGTGTGCTAATATAGTAGACGTATCTGCCAAGAGGTGGATATTGCACATTTAGAGACTTCTGGTCTCTTTCCAGGCCTCTCTCACCAGAGCGTCAAGCGCATTAAGCTTTAGTGCGTTTAACGCTCAGGTGAGAGCATGCGCAAAGCGCACAATCTGGCAAAAAATGGAAGGAGATAAAAACCCATGAAAATCAAGAAAATGTATGTTGTGAACAAGGACGGTTCCTTCACGAAAAACCCGAAGGACAAGCCCGCGATGGAGGACATGGTCGTCATCTTCACGGACGGCGACACCATCCAGATCGAAGCGCCCGGGACCGGCAGCTACAGCACCAAGAAGCAGCGCGACACCGTCGCCAGCTTCGTCGGCGACTGGCTGGAGGATCACACCTCCGAAACCGGCAAGGGCACCGTCGACATCAAGGTGACGAAGCTGGACAACGGCATCAATGCCGCTATCATCGGCATCACCGGTGGCGACAAGATCACCGCCAAGGAGGCTACCGAAGCCGCCGGCCTGATCGGCAAATGGGTCGGCGAAACCGCTGAGCCCGCCAAGAAGCCCGACGGCACCACCAGAACCGCCCCCAAGGACGACAAGCCCGACGACACCAAGGGCAGCAAGCCCGACG
>CAMZJD010000044.1 GCA_947307445.1 uncultured Candidatus Saccharibacteria bacterium
GCCCTTAAAACACTGAATAGTCTGTCCGCCTGCGACATAGCCACCATCGGACGTAGCCTCTACTACGTAGTTAACCGTATCACCCATGTCTATCTGGCCGATACTCTTGGCATAATCTAGTGATGACGCAAAAGCACCCGTCGCCGATAGCAAACCAACTGTCAGCGAAGCGCCCACGCCAAATACAAATCTCTTCATTTTAATTTGACCTTTTTTATTTTTGACCTTTTGTAATTCAATTTAAGCACAAACGTCATAAATAATCAAGTCGAAGAGGAGAGAAGAGGTGAAAAATAACATCGTACTCGCTACGTTTTACGACATTAAATATATTTGCATGAAATTTGCGCCCTATTTTTATTTCACGCATGTTGAGCAAAAACCGAACATATACCGAACTAGGGAAGCGGAAATTTTAAAAAAGCGCCCCCTACCCCTATATCTCCCCTATTCTACCCCAGTAATCAGCCCTATCTACCTCTGTTATTATACAACCTCCAAGATCAAAAGTATCCATTAACGACGAACGACCGCATAAAACGCGCGAGAAGCGCAAGAAGCGCAAAAACTAATATAAACACTAAGTCGCGCAGCAAAGAGCGCATAGACGCAACGATAGGGGGCTTATAGCAAGAAATCTAGCTGGGGCCCCAGAAAACAGCCAAAAATGGGACGGGTGTACAATCAACTTTTGGCTGTATTTTCAATGTCGCACAATGCATATTTTACGACTTATACATATTTGCTAGGCCGATATATAAACAATCATGTATGTACGCCAGCACAAGTACAGAACCCTTTTAAATGGCAGCCCTACTAAAAAATAAAAATCATTTTACATCTATAAACGTCAGACAAATCCCGAACATCACAATAGCGAGCACTTCCGAAAAATCATCCGGGGGATCGCTCAGAAGCGCAAATTCTACCGCCAAAATTTGACTTTACGATACGCCAAATCTACGCCTAACACCTTAAAAACACATATTATAACATAATTATGTCCATATTTTGCAACTTTTACCGCCGTGAAATCCTAATTTTCTTGACTTTTTCACGTTTTCATTTTCTCACCACCTCCCCTACCCCTTTGAGACGTTTTTACAACGTTTTCACCCAACGCTTACCCTACCCGCTTTCCACATCGCTCTCATTCTAACCGAACAAAAACCGAACACAGGGGGAATTAATAGGGCGCACCTCTGCTCTGGCCCTTATTTGTAGTAGGCTTTCCCCTCTACCCGCAAATCAACGTATTCACACTTAATCGAACGGTCATCAATATATCGCAGCATCCGTCCAAGATCCTCCGCCTGGACCGCACTGCTCCGATCTATCGACAACTTATAATACTCTTTGCGTTCTTTGATATAAACATCAATCTGACGCGCTTTCTGATATGGCAAAACAATCCGATCTATCTCATAGCCTTCAAGCTTAATATCATTTTCTAATCGCACCACAAATTCTTTCACACGGTCAGATATATTGCTACCGACATTTTCGTCCACAATCGCTACCGTCGGTTCTGGAATTGGCACTGGCTCCAGCAATTTTTCGCGCTCAGATATTACGCTCGTAATAAAATTAACCGCCACAATCACCACTACTGCCAGCAAAATCACCGCGCCAATAACCGTAGCAATGTTTTTGCGTTTACGCACCCGCGCCGCCCGCAAACGCTCCTGCTTTAACTCGCGCGTTTGCGAAGCATCTCCCGCCATCGCACGTCCCACCCGGAATCTTTCATCCTGGTCTTTACGACGGCGAGGCGGCAGTTCTTCGACCATCTCCGGCTCATTATTCTTTTTGCCGAAACGGAACATCTTTAGCGATCCTGTAATACCTCAAGGCCCGGCAATTTCTTGCCCGACAACAATTCAAGACTAGCACCACCACCAGTCGAAACTAGCGTAAAACTAAGGCCCGGTTCATCGCGCAAAACCTTCTCGACATAACCAGCCGTATCGCCACCGCCCACAATCGTGGTCGCGTGACTAGAACCTAATGCTCGTGCTACGGCCAATGAACTCTTCGCAAAGCGCTCATCTTCCACCATGCCTAGCGTACCGTTCCAAACAATCGTCTTGGCCTCATTAATCATATTGATGATATCCTGCGTGCTTTCTTCGCCAATATCCAGCTTCGCGCCGCTTTCGTCCGTCGCAAAATCGTGCGCCACGTAAACTTTCTCATCCGTCGCCTGATAACCGTCAGCTGCAATCTTGCCACCAACCGCCACTTTATCAGCGAGTGGTAAGAACTTATCAATCATCGGTTGCTTATCTTCAACCTTCGCGCCACCAATAATCACCAACAATGGGCGTTCTGGGGCTTCCATGGCACCTTCTAGGCTTGAAACTTCCTTTTCTACTAAGAAACCCGCCACAGCTGGAATCAAGCGCGCTATGGCGTCTGTAGAAGCGTGAGCGCGATGAATCACCGCAAAGCCATCCTGCACAAATAATTGCGCGCCAGTTACTGCCACGATACTTTTCGCAAACTCTTCGGAATTTTCTTCCTCAGCCGGCGAAAAACGTAAATTCTCTAGCATCAAAATGCTGCCATCCTTCATTCTCTGCACAGCATCAAATACCTTCGGACCAGTTGTTTCATTAATGAAATCTACCTGCTTCTCTGGCAAAAGGGCAGACAACTGCCCCGCTGCTGGACCCAACGAAAACTCTGGTTTCACTTCCCCATCCGGACGCCCAAGATGTGAAATCAAAATTATTTTCTTTGCACCATTTTCTAATAAATATTTAATCGTTGGCAAGCTACCGCGGATGCGCATATCTTCCACGACTTCCCCATCTTTCATTGGTACGTTGTAATCTACCCGCACCAACACCGTCTTCCCTGCGACATCTACATCACGGACGGTTTTCTTTCTGAAGTCCATTTTACCTCCTAGGCCTTCCCTTTTTATAAACTATCTAAACGCGTCGAATTTGAATTTGATTTGTGCCACCCTCAGCATCACGTAAGCCCGACACAATCACGGCCGTCAAATAATCTTGGCCTTCTGGAATCTTCAAATAGCCAGCATTCTTCAAATCCTGCACTTCATCAAACGCATAATTTTCATCATATGGACGCACGAAAGCTGAGTTCGCGTAATACAGCGCCAATTGGCCCGCCACCCGTGGGTTGCTCGTCACTGACACCATTGGAATATTTGGGCGTTGCGCCGCAATCGCCGCCGCTGTTGCGCCCGACTTTGTTGCCGCCACGATAATATCGGCTTTGATTTGCTCCGCTAAGCTCACTACTGCACGCGAAATCGCATCATAGTTCTTGTAGTTGCCAGTCGTTTCTTTGTCGAGCGGTAAAATCTTGGAATGATCCTGCGTATAAAGAATTACCTTCTTCATTTCTTTCACGGTTTCAATTGGGTACTTACCATTCGCCGTTTCATCCGAGAGCATCACTACATCTGCGCCTAGCAACACCGCCGTTGCCACATCGGACACTTCCGCACGGGTTGGACGAGGATTGTCTACCATCGAGCTCATCATTTGAGTTGCTACAATACAGAGCTTGCCATACTGACGACATAGCGCAATCAACTTGCGTTGCACGATTGGCACAATTTCTGCACCGGCCTCATAGGCCAAATCACCGCGCGCCACCATAATGCCATCTGTGGCTTTCACGATGGCTTCCATTGTTTCGTCGTCTTGTACAGCCTTCTTAGTCTCAATCTTCGCAATAATCTGCGCCGTCGAACCATTCGAAATCATAATCTGGCGCAACTTATCGATATCATCCGCACTTTGGATAAAACTCATCGCCACGTAGTCAAAATCACGACTCGCGCCGAATTCAATGTCCGCTAAATCCTTCTCGGTAATAATGTCGCCGCCCATATCGGTATCTGGCAAATTAATGCCCTTGCGACTCATTACGAAACCATCATTTTCAACCTTGATCTTAATGGCTGTTGGCGAAGTCTTTTCTACCATTACACCTTCAACTTTGCCATCAAATAGCAATACCGGCTCGCCAACTTTGACCTTCTCAGCTAAATTGTATTGAACTGGCAAAACATTGCCCCCATCATGTTCTTGGCAAGCGTAATCCAAAATAATTTCATCACCAGTATGCATGTCGTAATGATTGTCTTTAATATCGCCAAGACGAATCTTTGGGCCTTGCAGATCTTGCACGATTGCTACCGATTTGCCCCGCTCCGCGGCATATTTACGGATAATTCGGATTTGTTCATCACGCTCGTCGTAGGTACCATGACTAAAATTTAGCCGGAAACCATTTACGCCTGCGTATACCATTTCTTTGAGTTTTTCTTCCCCAAAGACCGACGGACCAACCGTCGCAAGGATTTTAGTGCGTTTGAATAGTTTACTCATAAGACTAATTATAGCATCAGAAAGCTATAAGCATAATC
>CAMZJD010000045.1 GCA_947307445.1 uncultured Candidatus Saccharibacteria bacterium
CTTGACCTCCTGCTTGCAAAGCAGGCGCTCTAGCCAACTGAGCTAATGCCCCATCCTATCTAAAAAGGGATAAGCGGGGGGGCGCTTATCCCGACATCATCGTATCACAAACAGCCGAATAATGCAAGTTATGCTAAAAAATACCCCGGTGCATGGCGCGCGCCGGGGCTTTTTTACTATCTTCATCTTTATGTCGGATCATCCTCGAGTCCCAAATCGAGCAACTCCAAAACTTCTTCATCCATCTCGACGCTCAACTTCGACTCGTCGTTGCAGTCGGCCACCACCGCATCGCGCAGAGCGTCAAATGCACATTCATCCTCCGGATCAATTGAGCCAAAACTCGGGTCCACACAGAAGAAATCATCGTCAACCTCAATATCGACTCGATGGAACCAAATGCGCCCGCGCGCCACCGCGAATTCCCAGTAAATCGCGCCATCGTCCGTCTCAACGGTTAAATCCATGTCGGCCAAGTGCCAGATGACTTTTTGCGCGATACGCTCCTCCTCGGAAAACATCGAAATCTGTTCGCCAGCCCGATCTTCGTAATCGGTCAACAGCGCATTAGTTTCTTGATACACGGAATACCAGAAGAAAATGTCGTTCAGAAAATCCGCATAATCCCGGCCGAAGAACGACAGCAGCTCGGCCAGATCATAGTCATTTGCGCCGGCATAATCGCGGAATAGACCCAAATCTTCGCTGGAACCATTCGCCATCACGCCGTAGCAAGTCTCCACGAAGTCGACGATGATGTTCTCATACAGCTCGTCCGTCTCGTCCATATAGGCGTAAGGTACGGCGAAACACTCAATGGAATCACCATCATCCGTCGTCAGAGTGCGCCGAGCGAGCATTTTGTCGCCGTGTAAAACGACGACCCAGTTAACTTCAGCGCTGTCATTTGCGAAGTCGAAGCCTTGCAGACCGCTGTCCTCAATCAGCTGGTTAATCCTCTTCTGTTTCATTGACTATACCCCCTTTGAAAAAGATAGTAGAAAAATGATAAACAGCAACTCTCAAACAGTTTGGAGTCATCTTTATTCTACAACACAAAGAGTAGAATCATCAAACCATGCAGAATACTACCCGCCACCACCAGTAAGTGAAAAATAGAATGCATATAACGGATCTTGCGCCCCATACCATACAAGATAGCCCCTACCGTATAGCAAACACCACCAACGAACAGCATAACAACTGCTAATGGCGGAAAAGTCCTAATCAAATCAGGCAAAGACAAAATAATACACCAGCCCAAAGCGATATAACAAACCATCGAAAAAACTGCGTATTTTTTAATATCTATTGCATTTAAAACTATCCCTAAAATCGACATCCCCCACACTACGCCAAAGATCGTCCAGGCCAGTGGCACGTTCGCGCGCATCACGCCACACAACGTAATCGGTGTATATGAGCCAGCAATCAGCAAAAAAATCGACAAGTGGTCAAATATCTGCATTACTTTCTTTGCGGTTTTAAGCCGCGGCGACAAGCCATGATAAATTGCCGACATCGTATAGAGCATAATCATACAAACACCGAAGGCAATTGATGACAACACGCCCGCCAAGCTTCCATGAATCGCCGAAAAGACCGTGCAAAGCACCAACATCACCACACCAAACGCCGCCCCCACAATGTGGGACACCATATTAAAGATTTCTTCACCCTTGGTATAATACGGCAATTTGCGATCGGCCAGTTTCGTACGTTTCTTCATATCTTAAATTATAACAAAGATGCTAAAATAGTATTATGGATAAGGCTAAAGTTTATTTTACCCCTAATATCACTAGCGATGCATTAATAAAAATCTATCAAGCACTCGGAGTTAAGTTGCCCGGTAAAGTAGGCGTCAAAGTATCCACGGGCGAAGATGGTGCCAAAGGATACCTCAAAGCCGACTTAATTGGACCGCTCGTCAAAAGCCTCAACGGCACTATCCTTGAATGTAATACGGCCTACGGTGGCGCCCGCAACAACGCCAAAGATCACATGAAAGTTGCCGAAAAACACGGTTTCACTAGCTTTGCCGATGTTGATATTATGGATGCCGATGGTGATTTCAAAATCCCCGTCCATCATGGCAAACATCTTAAATACGATCTTATCGGTAAGAACTTCGCTAACTACGATTCCATCGTTAATCTGGCTCATGGCAAGGGCCACATCATGGGTGGTTTTGGTGCCAATCTTAAAAACCAATCCATTGGCATCGCCTCGCGTGATGGTAAAGCCTACATCCATTCTTGCGGCAAAACCAAAAGCCCAAAACTCTGTTGGATGGTTAAAAACGAACAGATCGATTTCATCGAATCCATGGCCGAAGCCGCTACGGCCGTCGCCGATTATCTCAAAGAGCAGGGCAAACCAATCGTCTACATTACCGTTATGAATGCACTCTCCGTCGATTGCGATTGTGATGCCCACCAGGGCGACCCCGTCATGGGCGACCTTGGCATCGTGGCCAGCCTCGACCCAGTCGCCAACGATCAAGCTTTTATCGACATGATTTGGGCTAGCACTGATCCCGGCGCGGCACAACTTAAAGAGCGTATTGATAGCCGCCTCGGCCGCGAAATTTTACCTTATGCCGAAAGTCTTGGTCTCGGCACAACAAAATATGAGTTAATTAAAATAGGTGAGGAATAATTATGCTCAAATGTTATAAGTCTAACATTCACACTCAACAGCTTGACCGCATTGAAGAAATACTACCAGATAGTTGGATTGACCTCTCGCAGCCTACAGACGAAGAAATTGACCGCGTGGCCGAGATTACTCGCGTCGACCGTAATCTCCTCGCCAAGATGCTCGATGACGACGAATTACCGCGCACCGAAACAGATAAAGGCGCCACTTTAATTGTTATCGACGTACCAGCCTTCATCAGCCAAGAAGATAAATATGTAACTTATCCTCTCGGCATTGTTATCACAAATAATAATTATTTCATTACCATTGCACCCAAAGGCACAACTATTCTCAATGATTTTCGCAAAAATACCGTGAAAAATTTCCGGACAGCCAAAAAATCACGCTTTTTAATTCAAATTCTGAATGCCGCCGCCGCCAGTTATTTGCGCGTCCTCGACGAGATCTATCGCGATATCGAAGCCAAAGAGGACACACTTCAAAAGTCTACTCGCAACGAAGATTTAATTGATTTGCTAGCTACCGAAAAGACTCTAGTCTATTTCACTACCTCACTTAAAGAGAACGATGGCGTACTAGAGCGCTTAAGTAATGGCAGCGTAATTCAATTATTCGAAGGAGACGCCGATCTACTTGAAGATACCATCATTGAAACGCATCAAGCTATCGATATGGCTGGCCTCTATCGCAAGATTCTTTCCAGCATTACAAATACTTACGCTACTGTCATTTCGAACAATCTTAACAATGTAATGAAATTCCTTGCCGGCATCACGATTGTCCTCTCAATTCCAACTATCATTTCATCTTTCCTCGGCATGAACGTCTGGTTCGGCGAGATTGGCACCAATCACGCTTCGGCCTGGGTCATTCTGGGCGGATCAATCATTCTTTCGCTCGGCGTAGCAGCTTGGTTGAAGAAAAAAGGTATGCTCTAGCAAAAAGCTCCCGCGAGGGAGCTATTTTTTATGCCATTGGCGGTTGTGGAGGATATGGCGATTGCGGAGGATATGGCGA
>CAMZJD010000046.1 GCA_947307445.1 uncultured Candidatus Saccharibacteria bacterium
AAAAAATGGTGAGTCCGGTTTCGATTTTCAAGTGTTCAAATCTGCCGGCCTCACCTTTTTGCTTCGCAAAAAAATGGTGAGTCCGGTGAGACTTGAACTCACGACACCCTGCTTAAAAGGCAGGTGCTCTAACCAGCTGAGCTACGGACCCAATACACGCTATTATACTCTGATTTGAGATAAAATCAAGCGCAATGGAAAAGGCGCTTCCGAAAGGAGGCGCCCTTTTTGCCAATCATTAGCCGAAGATCTTAGCCACGCTGTTGCGATAGGACATGCTGGAGATGCAATAGTAGACATCGTCTTTGGGGCTGTCCGTATCGAACCCGTTCCGATGGAGTTCGATCCCGAAGGCCTTGTCGACCTTGCTCAGGTACTCCTTCAGGGTGAGTTCGTAGTCGTACCCCTCGACTTTCTGGCCGCGGTTGTCTTCGAAATAGAAGGTCATGCGATTGATTCCCAAGAAGTTCATGATCCTGCCGCAGTAAACCAGAAACTGGTTACGCTTGTGCACGTTGATCGTGGTGAGATCGATCTTCCCGGTGAGATCGTTCGCTTCGGCCTTGAAGCCGCCGCAGTTCAGTTCCCAGATGCGGCAATCGCTGCCGTCGTGGGGGTAATCGACGAAGTTGTACACCTCGTAGCTGACGAGGGGCGCGCTGATGGTCTGGACACTTTTGATCATTTCTCCGTAATCGAAGTCGTGATAGGTGTTGGGGACATCAATGCAGACTGCGTAGTAGATCGCGTGGGAGGGGTCGCTATAAGGGTAGTAGCGGGGACTGGTGATGGCGTACATGGCGTCTCTGATTTCATCCACAGAATACTGGGAGGGGACGTCAAACCGCGCTTTCATTACCAGGTTTACGGTCATTAGGGGTGGCCTCCTTCAAATCTAAGTTGTTTATTGTGGTCAACTAAGAGTGTTTTAAGGGAAAATACTATTAATAGACCACAATAATGGCTTTTGATTGGTTAGTAACGAGCTTTAGTCTATGAAATAGGCTAATAATATCATTATAGCACATATGCTTATTTTTGTCAATATAAGCATAAGCGTAACAGGGGTATGTTGCGAAAAAAGAAGCTTTATGATAAGATGGGTACAGACTTTATGGGCGGTTAGCTCAGTTGGCTAGAGCGCGTCTTTGACGTAGACGAGGTCAGAGGTTCAACTCCTCTACCGCCCACCATCTGAAGGTCTATAATCGCCGATGTTGGCGTTTTTTCTTGCCGTTGCTCGGCAGAGAAGCCGCGCAAGGCAAGGAGAAAACACCAATCTCGACGATTCTAGCCTCTTCAGAGGAAGGTCACCATTATAAGCCTGATAGGGTGAGGAAAAGATATGAACGATAAGAGTAAAATTCGCAACGTGGCGATTATTGCCCACGTAGACCATGGCAAGACCACTTTGGTGGATGCTCTTTTGAAGCAGTCTAATACTTTTCGTGACAATCAGGCGGAGATGAGCCAGACGCTCATTATGGACTCTGGTGATCAGGAACATGAGCGTGGTATTACGATTACTGCCAAGCAGACCGCAGTCTATCATAACGGCTACAAGATTAATATTATCGATACGCCAGGCCATGCCGATTTTTCCGGCGAAGTAGAACGTACGCTGAATATGGCGGATGGCGTGTTGTTGATTGTGGATGCGCAGGAAGGCCCAATGCCGCAGACGAAATTTGTGCTCCAGAAGGCCCTAGAACTCGCTCTGACGCCGATTGTGATAATAAACAAGATCGACAAGCCTGCTGCGCGTTTGGGCGAGGTAGAGGACGAAATTGGCGACTTGTTCTTGGAACTAGCAACCAATGAAGAGCAACTAAAATATCCAACCTATTATGCAATTGCGCGCGACGGTCGCGCCGGCAAGACGCCGGAGTTAGACGATGATTTGCATGTGATTTTTGATGCGATTATTAACGAGATTCCAGAGCCGCAAGTTGATACCGATGATTCTAAGGGTGCACAGTTGCTCGTAGCGGCGCTCGCGGCCGATAGTTATCTTGGTAAGTATGCGATTGGCAAGATTTTTCGTGGTAAGTTAAAGAAAAATGAAGCCGTTTCTATTATGAAGGCGAATGGCGAGATTGCACGCGGTAAAATTGATAGCTTATATACTTATCGTGGCTTGAGTCGGGAAGAAACCACCGAGGCGATTGCGGGTGATATCGTGGCGCTAGCTGGCCTAGACGCAGCTTCAATTGGCGATACGGTAGCGACGGGCGAAAATCCGGAAGCTTTGCCAACCATTGAACTGGAAGCGCCAACACTCAGCATTTACATTGGTCCAAATACTTCGCCACTCAAAGGCCGTGAAGGTGAATTTACCACTTCGCGCCAAATTGGCGACCGCCTAAAGCGTGAGCTGGAGACGAACATCGCGTTGCGTCTCGAACCGCAGGGTTTGGGCTACAAGGTTTCGGGCCGCGGCGAGCTGCATCTATCCGTGTTGATTGAAACGATGCGCCGCGAGGGTTACGAAATGGAAGTAGGTCGTCCAGAGGTGGTTTATAAGAATGAAAACGGTGTCGAAATGGAGCCAGTAGAGGAATTGACCGTGGAAGTCGCACCGGAATTTGTAGGTGCGGTATCGCAAGAGTTAGGTGTACGCAAAGCGGAGTTGATTGATCAAGAAATGTTGTCGACCGGTAGCGTGCGTTTCCGCTATACCATTACGACGGCAGCGTTGATCGGCTTACGCAATAATCTGCTGACTGAGACAAAAGGTACGGCAATTATGAATACTTTGCCAAAAGGCTATCAGCCGGCCACTTCGCATTATCGTCAGGAGCGCAATGGCGCTTTGGTGGCCTCAGAAGCAGGTCAGAGCACGGCTTATGCGCTTGATGCGGCGCAGGCACGCGGTATTCTATATATTCCACCTCAAGTAGACGTCTATATGGGTATGATTGTTGGTCTTTCGAAGAAAGATGAGCTTGATATTAATGTGTGTCGCGAAAAACAGCTGACGAACATGCGTACGCACGCATCGGATGGTGCAATCCAGTTGACGCCATATACGCAGTTGTCGCTAGAGCAGTGCTTGGATTTCCTGATGGAAGATGAACTCTTGGAAGTGACGCCAAAGTCTTTGCGTCTGCGTAAGCGCGATCTCGATCCAATCGTGCGTAAACGTAAACGCAACCATATGATGTAAAAGAAAACCGCCTTTAAGTGGGCGGTTTTTTGTTGGTGTTGTAAATATTACAACAAAACGCTAACAGATTGTATAAATTATGTAGACAGCCAACGGAGATAGTGTTGTAAAAATTACAATAGAATTAGCATAAGCAATGTTATAATAATAATAAGTATAAAAAGGGAGAACCAATGAAAAAGAACAAAAAATTATTTGTCTTGGTTGCGCTGTTCTTGGCAGTATTTGCCGTCGGCGGAACTTTGGCATATTTAAC
>CAMZJD010000047.1 GCA_947307445.1 uncultured Candidatus Saccharibacteria bacterium
TATTTGCTTTTCTTATCGGCAAAGCTCAAGGAAATCTTGCGACCTTCCTTGTCGATGTCGAGCACCTTGAATTCTTTGCGCTCATTAAGCGTAAAGATCTTCTCTGGGTCTACATCGCTGCCTTCGCCGAGCTCAGATACATGCACCAAAGCCTCAACAGCTGGCGAAATCTGCACAAAGGCGCCAAATGGCGTGATACGAGTAATCGTACCTTCGACCTTATCGCCCTTCTTGAAGTTGGCAATCTCAGAAAGCCATGGATCTTCTTGAAGTTGCTTCATGGAGAGGCTGAGGCGATCCTTATCGATAGCAATAATCTTTGCTTCGACCGTTTCGCCCACTTTCACGTAATCAGCTGGGCTATTTACGCGTTCCCAAGAAATCTCGGAAATATGCACGAGACCCTCAATACCGTCAACATTGACGAAAATACCGAAGTCTACGACACCGGTCACAACACCCTTCACAACATCGCCAACGGCGAGCTTTGCGAAGCGCTCTGCGAGACCATCTTTGATTGCTTCCTTCTCAGAAAGAATCAATTTGTTCGTCTTGCGATCAGCATCGAGAATGCGTACGCGAATGTTTTGGCCAACCAACGAATTGAGGCGCTGAAGGATTTCATCCTTATCCGAACCACCAACGCGTGGGTAATGTTCAGCCGAAAGCTGAGAAACTGGCAAGAAACCACGAATGCCTTCGTATTCGACTAAGAGACCACCGCGGTTAGCATCGTATGGCTGAACCTCAATAATTTCTCCAGCATCAAGCTTGGCAGAAATTTCATCCCAACCTTTCTCTTTTACGGCTTTGCGGAGAGAAAGCAACACCATGCCATCTTCCATTTCCGTATCGATGACGCTAGCGGAAACTTCGTCACCCTCTTTGAGCTGACGACCGAAAGCAACTTCGCGACGTGGCACAAGACCAACACCACGAGCACCGAGGTCAATCAAAATCTCATGTTTCTTGACAGACATGACCTTTCCTTCGATCGTGTCGCCAAGTGCAATAGGCTTAATTTCCTCGCCTGCGAGGAGTTCGTCCATTGTAATTTTAGCTTTTGTAGCCATTTAATATATTTTCCTTTCGCTGGAACTACTCATTATCTTTCGTGAATCTCACAAAAAATAGTGAGTAGTTCCATACTGCTCACTATTTTAACCTGTTTTACAGATAAAGTAAAGCGTTAGCTTGATACTTAAGCTTGGTGCTTGAGGGAGATATTATAAACCGCTAAGCCAGCAATCACTGCGAGCGCAACAATCGAAACTATATTATCTTCTGGACCAGTCTTTGGCATCTTATTTGTATTTGCAGAAGAACTATCCTTGTTACCACTACTCTTTTTGGCGTCCTCTTTAGCCTTTGCCTCAGCTTCAGCCTTTTCTTGAGCAGCTTTTTCCTCGGCGGCACGTTTTTCTTCGGCAGCCTTCTTTTCTTCTTCGGCCTTGCGTTCCGCTTCGCTCTTACCGCTCGCGTCGCCAGATTCAGCATCGGATTCGGTATTAGAACCAGCACCATCTTCACTGTTGCCAGCTTCAATCTTCTCGTTAACTGAAGTCTGCGTTGTATCAGAGGCCACCTCTGTATTTGGCTTTGGCGAAGACATCGTCACGGCTACGATTAGGCCAGCAATCAGAATGATACCAATTAGGCCAGCAATTGCACCCCAACCCCAACGTTTATATTTAGTATCTGCGTCCATCTTATAACTCCCTAAAAATGTTGTAAAAATTATATCATGCCACATCTGTTTCCGCAAGCCGCCATCAGATGATATAATAATTTCATGTATCTATGTATTGATATCGGAGGTACCAAGACTCTTATTGCCCTTGTCGACGCATCGGGCCAAATCTTACATTCCGTTAAATTTGCCACTATTCAGAACCAGCGCCAATTCTACGAAAACCTCCGCCAACAAATCCGCGTCAACTTCTGTATTTCTAGTATTAAATCTTGCGCCGTCGCCATGCCTGGCATTGTCAAGCGCAATGTTGCCGTCTGGCTCGGTAATCTTGACTGGCATGATTTCGACATCGCTAAACAACTCAAAGAAGATTTTGGCCTCACGGTTTACGTCGAAAATGATGCTAATCTCGCCGCTCTTGCTGAAGCACATCATTGCAAAGGCCGTTCATTATATTTCACCTTCTCTACCGGTATCGGTGGTGGCGTAGTCGAAGACGGCCAACTTGCCAAGCGCTATAGTGATTTCGAGCCTGGCCACGTCCTCTATACTTACGAAGGCGTCGAAAAAGAGTGGGAAGATTTCGCCGCTGCTAGCGCCATTAACGCTAAATTCGGCAAAATGGTTGACGAAATTACCGATCCAGAAGATTGGCTCGACATCACTCACCGTATGCTCCTCGGCATCGTACCAATGACCACCTCTATTAAGCCAGACCGCATCATCTTTGGCGGTCCACTCGGCCTTGCGCTTAATACTTACCGTGCCTCATTGCGCAAGCAACTCAATGCTAAACTCCCCGCCAAAATAAAGATGCCGCGCCTTGTGGTGGCCAAGTACGGCGGCTTCTCAGTAATTTACGGATGCTACCGCTATGCCAAGCTTAAAGAATCTCGTCGCTAAATTGCGCACCGATTACCCCGCCCTCGTCATTCAATCTGGTGAGCGCGTTAAATTCACGCCGCCTAACAAACTTTTTTACGCCCCAAACACCGCACCACTTGAACTCTTGCACGAGCTCGGACACTACCTTATTCGGCGCAATAATTATACTAGCGACATCGAACTCCTACGCATTGAATCAGAAGCCTGGGCAAAGGCGCGCGAACTCTGCGATCATTATCGAGTAAAATGGGACGAAGAAATTGCCCAAGACCACCTCGACACCTACCGCGATTGGTTACACGTCACTTCACTTTGCAAAAACTGTAATCTTGCCGGCTATCAAGACGATACCGGACTTTATCACTGCGCGCTCTGCGGCGCCACCTGGCCCAGCCGCATTATGCCCGAATAAAAAATTGTAGTTTTAGGATGTTTCGCAAGCAAACCGCCCCTAAAACAAAGAAATATTTAAGCTTTAAGAATATTCCGTAAGCCGCTGCCG